>JAYEMF010000130.1:40427-68398 GCA_034717975.1 Campylobacterota bacterium | reverse complement strand
GTTAATTAATTCCTAAAGTATTTAAAAATATATGAGTTTGCAAGTTATTTTAGTGGCGGACAGGGAGGGATTCGAACCCTCGGTACCGTTACCAGTACGCATCCTTAGCAGGGATGTGGTTTCAGCCAACTCACCCACCTATCCGTCTCTTTAAAAAGAGAGTGTGATTATAGTTACTCGTAGATAACAGAAAACTTAAAAAGGCTGTAAAAAACAGCCTTTTTTAACTAAATTGCCGCAGAGGGCTTGGAATCTCTCAAAATTCCATCCAGAAGTTTTTGCAACTGTGTTGCCAATACATCATTACGATCTCTGGCTTCAGCAATTTTCTCTTTCAGCTTGACAACAATGTCAACCTTTTCCATAACAATACCCATACATACTCCTTATGCTAGGATGTATGAGTAAAGCAAGTGGTATTCCATTAGAGCTCTTACGAAAGTCTAAATGATTTTCAGTGAAAACTGGCCTTAAAAGGCTGAGGTTTTCTTATGTATCTAAGTTTTACAAGAAGTTTAGTTTACAGTTCAGCAATAATTTTTTCAACTACGGCAGCCGGGTTGTCAGCTTTATAGATCGGGCGTCCGACAACAATAAAGTCAACTTTTTCTCGGTGCGCCGCATCAATCGTAGCGACACGCTGCTGATCACCGGCATCTTCGCCAAAGGGGCGGATCCCTGGAGTAAGCGTTAAAAAGGCATCTGCTGTAACTGACTTGACAGAAGCACTCTCAAAAGCACTGCAGACCACACCGTCCATACCGCTCTCATAAGTATCTTTGGCGAACTGATCGGCTTTGGCTGCGATACCCTCGCCATAGACTGCCCGAAAGCCCTCTTCATCAAAGGAAGTAAGTGCCGTGACAGCCAGGACGATCGGACGGTTATCATATGGTTTCAGACGCTCCATCACGGTCGTCATCGCTTTTTTTCCGGCACTGGCGTGGACATTGAACATATCGACGCCCAGTCCCATGATCGACTCGGCGGCATCTGCCATGGTATTGGGGATGTCATAGAGTTTAAGATCAAGAAAGATTTTAAAATCGGGGTTTATGGATTTAATAGCTTCAAGAAAGGGTTTTCCATCACGAATATAAGAGCGAAATCCCACTTTGAGCCAGATATCATAGGCTTTTATTTTCTCAACCAGTTCGAGGTTCTCTTCCATTGTAGGAAGGTCTAACGCTACACATAATTCCATATCGGTCCCTTGGTAAAAGTAGCGTATTATACTTGTTTCTCGATTTTAGGGCGGTTAATCAGGAGCTGTGTTGTGAACGACTCGTAATATATACGAAGCTTAGAGTGACTACTCCTCCAATTGCATTCACAAGTGGATCAAAACATCAAACATCTACTATTTATTTTGGTCTATTTGAAGTATAATCATTAAAAGTCCAATAATTTTTCTATCTGGAGATCACTATGATTCACTATCCGATTGGAGAGATATTTAAAGAGATGGGTATTGTGGCTCAACCACAGCTCGACGCGGCTTTGCATGTTCAAAAAGCCAGCAATATCAAACTTGGAGAGATTCTCGTTAAACTCAACTTCGTTACCGTTCAGGAACTGGCACGGGCCGTAGCACTGCAAAAACAGCTCGATTATATAGACCTTGAGACATATGTACCTCAGGCAGATGCACTTTCCCTGATTGATCAAGAGTTCGTACAGCTGAACGCCCTGCTTCCCCTCTACCTTGAAAACGACACGCTCCATATCGCAACCTCTAACCCTGATAATGACATGAGTAGCTACCTTCAGGAGATGACAGGCAAAGCAATCCGGTTTGTCGTAAGCGATGCGTTGAGCATTGCACGTTGTATTCAGCTCTATTATGAACAGCTTAAAGATCCTATCGAAGTGAAGATCGGGAGCATAATTGAAAGTGCCGTTGAAGGAAATGAGATCGATATCATCGAACTGGCTGAGCTTATCATCGACAACGCGATCAAAGACCGTGCCACCGATATCCATATCATGCCTGAGCTGGTAAGCTCACATATTTTTTACAGAGTTGATGGTGTCATGCAGCACTACTACTCTCTGCCTAACAAACTCCACCATATTCTGATCTCACGGCTGAAAGTGCTTGGAAAACTCGATATCATCGAAAACTTCAAAGCCCAAAGTGGCGAATTTCACTTTAACTTTTTACAGACAGACTACAACATCAGAATTTCGACAATCCCTACCATGAAAGGCGAAAAGATTGCCCTAAGACTGTTACCCGAAAACTTTTCACTCTACAGTCTTGAAGACCTTGGATTTGAACCAGAGCTGGTAACCAAGCTCGAAAGCTATCTGAAAAAAAGTTCCGGTATGATCCTCATCATCGGTCCCAGTGGCAACGGCAAGACGACGACGCTTTATGCTTTACTGAGAAAGATCAATATTCTCGAGCGCAATGTTCTGAGCATTGAAGAACCCGTAGAGTTCCAGCTCCCCTTTGTAAGTCAACTTCAAGTCAATCTCAAGACCGGCTTCACTTTCAGCAAAGGGCTTCGGCATATTGCCCGGCAGGACCCCGATGTGATCGTCATCGGTGAAATACTCGACGAAGAGACAGCACAACTGGCAGTACGGAGCTCCTTGACGGGGCATCTTATTCTCTCTACCACATTCGGGAACCGTCCTTCCAGTCTACTCACAAGGCTTAAAGACTTCCATGTCGACAGACATACCCTTTCAGACGGCCTCATTGCCATCATTTCCCAAAAACTTATCCGCCGGCTCTGCCCGCATTGCAAAGAACCGATCGAGATCAGCAAAGAGAAACTGGCAGGTAAATTTGCCACATCTTCCGTACAATATCTTCCTCATGATACCTTTACCATTTATCGCCCGGGAGGCTGCATACATTGCAAAAACAGCGGCTATCTTGGAAGAATGGCGCTTGCAGAGCTTTTTGAAATCGATGATAAAATACGGAAAATGATCGATAGCGACCAGAACTCTCTGGAACTCGATCTCTATGCCAAGGAACAGATGATGAAAGAGCTGGTAGATGACGCCCTTTTAAAAGTTATTAATGGTGACACGAGTCTGGAAGAGGTACAACGGATATAAAGTAAAAACTATTTTTAGCCGTTAGCAAAAAGAGAGCTTCTCTTCCATTCCAGGAAGGTCTAACGCTACACATAATTCCATATCTATTCCCTTGGTAAAAGTAACGCAGTATACTCGTTTCTCGATTTTAGACGGGTTAAGGGCCAGTACCCAGAGCACACCTATTTTGATGGTGTACTCTGGTACTAAACGTAAACAACATCTTTTTTCATACTGTAAAGTACAAAGAGGACCTCCTCCTTCTCACGCTGCCCGATACCGTTCTTCTCAAGAGCTTCAAGTGCATCATCCAAAACAGCATTGAACTCAGTATCACTGATGTTCATGTTGGTATGAGTTGAGAGCATATCTTTACCCTTATATATATTTGGACCGCCTGTTCCGGCAATAAAAAAAGTGGCCGCACCATTGATCAGCATTTCAGGATCATGATCACTAAAGCGCGGCGATATTTTTGGATTGCTTACATGCAAGCTGACAAGATCTCTGGCTATCTGTGTGATCCCTTCTGTTCCACCAAGTCTTTCATAAAGCGTTTTCATAGCCCTATTCTCCTTCACTATTATCTTTAATAGCTTAATTCTAACGCAAAGTAATCTATTTTTCAGAGAGGAGTTATATTTTAATTTCTTATTTTAAGCGTTCTATTTGGAAGATCTCTCAGAAGAGATTCAGAGGAGTTTACTTGGTAGTGGCAAGCCTGATGGCTTACCCGTTAACACTTTTTTCAATCGTCTGAACGACAGAAGGATCTTCAAGTGTTGAAGTATCCTGCGTGATCGCCTCGCCTTTGGCGATAGAACGGAGAATACGGCGCATGATCTTGCCCGAACGGGTTTTTGGAAGACCCGGTACGAAGACGATGTCGTCACATACCGCGATATTACCGATCTCTTTTTTAATCACACCGTTGATCGCTTTCATCATCTCGATATCATCACTGTAGATGGAGTCATCGAGGGCACTGTCACCTTTTAGGACGACATACGCGAAGATACCTTCCCCTTTAAGCTCATGCGGTTTTCCGACAACAGCGACTTCAGCAACAGCATCATGTTTTTTGATCGCCGCTTCGACTTCTGCTGTTCCCATACGGTGACCGGAGACATTGATGACGTCATCCGTACGTCCCGTGATCGTGATATAGCCATCTTCATCATAAACAGCGCCGTCTCCCGTAAAGTAGACCGGTTTGCCATCTTTTTCTACATCGCCAAAATATGACTTCTTGAAACGTTCAGGATCGCCCCAGACACCACGGATCATTGATGGCCAAGCACGGGTCACACACATATATCCACTCTCACCCGGCTCGACTTTTTCACCGGTTTCAGGATCCAGGATCTCACCCATAATCCCCGGAAGCGGGAATGTCGCACAGGCCGGTTTGATCGGTGTAGCTCCCGGAAGCGGCGAGATCATATGACCGCCCGTCTCTGTCTGCCAGTAGGTATCGACGATGGCACATTTTCTGTTACCGATCTCTTCGTAGTACCATTTCCACGCAGGAGGATCGATCGGCTCACCCACGGTACCGAGGACTTTCAGGCTGCTAAGGTCATATTTGGCAGGCTCGTCCTCACCCATTTTGTGCAGAACACGGATCGCTGTCGGAGCGGTATAGAACTGATTGATCTTATACTCTTCAACCATCTTCCATGGACGTCCGGCATCGGGGTAAGTCGGAACACCTTCAAACATGATCGTTGTCGCACCCATCGCAAGCGGTCCGTAGACGATGTAGGTATGACCCGTGATCCAGCCGATGTCTGCCGTACACCAGTAGGTGTCGTTCTCTTTAACGTCAAAGACCCACTCCATCGTCATCTGCGCCCAGAGGATGTAGCCCGCCTGATTGTGCTGAACCCCTTTAGGCTGACCCGTTGAACCAGAGGTATAAAGAAGGAAAAGCGGATCTTCCGCATCCATCGGCTCGGCATCACATACCGGGGACTGATCTTTAATGAGTTCATTGTATGAGTAGTCACGTCCGGCTACCCACTCGATATCTTCACCATTACGTTCTACAACACACACTTTTTCAACAGGTGTATCGCCTTCAAGCGCCTTATCGACTACCGGCTTGAGCATGTATGGTTTCGTTTTACGAAATGCACCGTCCGCAGTAATGACAACTTTGGCTTCAGCATCGGCAATACGGTCACGAAGAGCTTCGGCAGAGAAACCACCGAAGACGATGGAGTGGATAGCCCCGATACGTGCACAGGCAAGCATCGCATACGCCGCTTCGAGGATCATCGGCATATAGATAATGACACGGTCACCCTTTTTGACACCAAACTCATTTTTAAGCAGGTTGGCCATCTTGTTTACATTGTAGTAGAGTTCAAGATAGGTAACCATCTGCTTGTCACCGCGGTCACCTTCGAAGATGATGGCCGCTTTATTCTTGCGAGACTCCAGATGACGGTCGACACACTGCTCGGAAACGTTCAGTTTTCCGCCTTCAAACCAGCGTGCAAATGGCATGTTACTCTCATCTAAAACCGTATGATACGGTTCCATCCAGCTGATCTTCTCTTTGGCATAACTGTCCCAAAAGCCTTCATAATCCTCTTCCGCCCAGCGGTAAAGATCTTTATACTCACACATATTTTTAATGCGGGCCTCTTTGGCAAACTCGCGGTTAGGTTGAAAAACCGGTTTTTGATCACTCATATAGTTCTCCTGCGAAATAATTGGCGTTATGATAGCCAAGCGGATTTTTGATTTGATTAATTGTAACAGTAATTTTTAGATGTTAGGGAAGTTTCAGTTAAAGAGCCGAAATGGTCTTTAACCGATGTTACTTTTAGAGTAAGCTTAATGATTACTGGCACCCTCGGCACCAATACCTGTCTCCGAGCGGATAAACTGCTCTTTGAACGCTTCATACTCCTCTTCGGCCCGTCCGCTCTTATCCGTCACAGAGAAGAACCAGATACCGATGAACGCAACCGTTACGGAGAAGAGTGCCGGATATTTATAGGGGAAGAGCGGGTCAGCAAACCCTAAAATCTGTACCCAGACGATTGGTCCCAAGACAACCAGCAGTACCGCCGTTGCCAAACCGAGTGATCCGCCGATCAGTGCCCCGCGTGTCGTCAGGCGTGACCAGTAGATAGAGAGGAACAGAAGCGGAAAGTTGGCACTCGCGGCAATAGCAAAGGCAAGACCGACCATAAAAGCGATGTTCTGTGTTTCAAAAGCGATCCCCAGCAGTATTGCGATAATTCCCAATACTACCGTGGCAATTTTTGAGACGCGCATCTCTGCTTTCTCCTCATGATTCCCTTTCATTACTACGTTGGCATAAAGATCATGAGAGACTGCCGAGGCACCTGCCAAGGTCAGGCCCGAGACCACCGCAAGGATAGTAGCGAAGGCGACAGCAGAGATAAAGCCCAAGAAGAGATCCCCGCCGACCGCATGCGAAAGATGGATCGCCGCCATATTGTTTCCGCCGATCAGCTTACCCAGTTCCAGGTATTCCGGATTGGTCGAA
Source organism: Campylobacterota bacterium (assembly GCA_034717975.1). Taxonomy (GTDB): domain Bacteria; phylum Campylobacterota; class Campylobacteria; order Campylobacterales; family Sulfurimonadaceae; genus BB26. Next base: position 61,818 of record JAYEMF010000130.1, on the reverse strand, counting down.
ACGAGTACGATGGCGCCAAAACCGATAACAAAGGTGAGAATGTAAAAATAGCCGATGAAACCCGTCGCATAAAAAACCGATTTACGCGCCTCTTTTGCATTACTGACAGTAAAGAAACGCATCAATATATGCGGCAGACCGGCTGTCCCGAACATCAACGCGACAGCAAGTGAAATCGCTGACACCGGATCACTCACCAAACCGCCCGGGCTCATGATATCAATACCTTTATCGTGAATAGCTACCGCTTCACTGAAGAGCCGCTCAAAACTGAAATCCATCTGCCATGCCACCATAAACGCCATAAAGGTCGCACCACTTAACAGCAAAAAGGCTTTGATGATCTGCACCCAGGTCGTCGCCAGCATCCCACCAAAGGTGACATACAAGATCATCAAGACCCCTACGAGAATAACCGCTATCTCATACTCCAGACCAAACAGAAGCTCGATCAGTTTTCCAGAACCCACCATCTGGGCGATCAGATACAGAATCACCGTAGCGATTGCCCCTGAAGCGGCCAACGTTCGGATAGGGCCCTGAGAGAGACGATACGACGCCACATCGGAAAAGGTGAATTTACCCAGATTACGCAGCTTCTCGGCAATAAGGAAGAGGATGATCGGCCAGCCTACCAGAAAGCCGATGGAGTAAATAAGGCCATCATAACCACTGAGGTAAACCAGTCCGGAAATCCCCAGAAATGAAGCAGCCGACATATAGTCCCCGGCAATGGCAAGACCATTTTGAAAACCGGTAATACCGCCGCCGGCTGTATAGAAATCTTTAGTAGTTTTCGTCCGTTTGGCTGCCCAGTAGGTGATCAACAGCGTCGCCCCTACAAAAGCGAGAAACATAATGATCGCCGCCATATTGAGCGACTGTTTTTCCACCTCACCGCTGAAAGCTTCGCCGGCGAAGATAGGAATGGCTGCCAATAAAAGGAGTGCTGTCTTAGTCATACGGTACCCCTACATCATCTTTGAGTCGATTCAGTACCTGGTCGAACTCATGGTTGGCCTTGCGAACATAGATACCGGTCAAAATAAAGGCGATTACAATTACTCCCACGCCGATGGGGATACCGATCGTTGTCACCATCCCCTCTTTCAAAGGCTGGCCAAACAGCTCAGGCATAAAAGCGATGGTCAAAATAAATGCAAAATAGATAGCGAGCATCACCACACTCAACACAATACTGAATTTACGCCGACGACGAACCAGATCCCCAAAGGCCTCATCCGCTTCAATCTCTTTATATATCTTTGAATACACACTCAATCCTAATAATAAAAGCTAATGAAACTATAACAGCAGTAAACTTTAATCGACAAACTGACAGCAACCGCTTAAGAAAGAGGGTTTTTAGAGGTGCCCTTAAGCTCTTTTTCGGTGAACCATCACAGAAAAATATAATCAAAACTCAGATGACGGCTTTAAACAATAAACTGACTATCATGCAAAAGCACTCTTAAAGTGACATCCACCTATAATTTCGCAACTACTAACTGGAGATATTAATGTTCGGAAGACAAGAACTTAAGACATACGACTACTCAGCAGAAGAGATGGCGGCCTTTCAATGGGCAAAGATGACAACCGCTAAAGGCGTTATGTGGATCAAGCTTTACGGCGACGAAACACCAAATACCGTAGCAAACTTTGCTACGCTTGTTAATGACGGTTTTTACAATGGTCTGAATTTCCACCGCGTTATCCCCGGCTTTATGGCTCAGGGCGGTTGTCCGCTTGGAACCGGTACCGGCGGTCCGGAGTGGGCGATCCCGTGTGAAACAGCACTGAACAAGCACAAGCATGTCAAAGGGACTCTCTCTATGGCACACGCCGGTCCAAACACAGGTGGTTCACAGTTCTTTATCTGTTTTGTTCCTACGCCTCATCTGGATGGTGTTCACACTGTTTTCGGCGGTATCGAAGCTGATGATGCAGACTCTATGGCTGTTCTTGACAGCATTGAAGGTCAGGACAGCATTGAGAGCGTTGAGATTTTAGCAGAACGATAAAAATAATTTTTAATGCTTAATTTTGAATTTTTAATGATTGGGTTTTCTACTTCTCAATTAAACATTAAAAATTTAAAATTTAAAATTCCTGCCAAGGCTTTGCCTTGTTAGTCCACATCTGCTGCAGTGTGGACTCACACTTCTTCCTCGAAAAACTTCAAAACGATTTCCCTGACGAAAAACTGACCGGTTTTTTCTACGACCCTAATATTCACCCCTACTCCGAATACCGTTTACGCTATCTTGATGTGCAGCGCTCGTGTAAAAAAATGGGAATTGACCTCATCGAAGGCGAGTATGACTTTGAAAATTGGCTTGATGCCGTGCGCGGACTTGAGAACGAACCTGAAAAGGGGAAACGGTGCGAAGTCTGTTTCGACAGACGTTTTGACGTCAGCGCACATAAAGCCCTTGAACTGGGTGAGAAAAAGATGACGACAACCTTGCTGGTCAGTCCGCTTAAATCGCAAGAGCAGCTCAAGGCCGGCGGTAAAGCATTTGAAAAAGAGCATGGCGTCGAGTTTATCTTTGTCGACTACCGTGCAGGCGGAGGTACACAGGACCAAAGCCGCGTGACCAAAGAGGAGCAGCTCTATCGTCAGGATTACTGCGGCTGCCTCTTTGGGTTGACCATGCAGCGTGACCAGCAAGATAAGCTGATGGATGAGATGTTCTCACCGATCTCCGGCCAGACAGTGCCGGCATCCATCGAAGAGCGTCTGGAGATGTATGAGAAGCGGATGGAACTTGAGGATGAAGGCATTGAGTATCGCATTGTCAGACAGAAGTTTCTCAACTATCGCCAGTTCTCCTGCTCACTGATCAAAGGGAAGACGGAAGTCATCCCGGCTCACGCGCTTGCCTACTCTACCCTGCCAAGAAAACGCTCACAAGGTAAAGTCGGGTATGAGATCGACGGCATCCACTATTTTAATCGTGATGAGATCCGGTTAATGACTCTGGCGACCTACAACCGTCTCAGCGGTCAAGATTTTTCATCCATCAATGCGTTGATCTTCAATCCGCCATCCTACGACAGGGAACTCGATCTGCGCCATCAGATCACGCAGACCCATTACGATCTGACACCTATACTTGTTGTGGCATCCATTCCCAAGGGAAAATTAACGTTAAAACTCGATGCAAAGAGCTATGAAGATACAAAAGAGAGAATTGTCAGACATGCATAATCTGTTACGATCACTCATTCTCTATTGTCTGATCGCTACGGGTGCCTATGCCGAAACAGTCAAAGAGATCGCAGAAAAAGCCCATCTCGCCAACATCAACGCCCTGCTCATTTTTACTGCACAAGAGGGGATCAATTCCGGACATTACCGTTTTACAGAAGTAGACGTTGAAATGGATGTGATCCATCTCCCCTTTACCTACCAGTTAGCATCAGAGCATGAGCGTATAAACTATTTTGTCGTGGGCAATGTCGGCTACAGCAGAACCTATCTTTCAGAAGATATTGAGATACCCCCAGAGAGGCATTTGGATTATGACAACCACCTTCGGACCTACACCGCCGGTCTGGGCGGCGGTATACGCTATAAAGCCATGGAAGATAGCTATCTCTCAGGCGGTATCGAGCTCATCTACTCGCGTTCCGGTGCCAGTGTAAAAAAACCTGATGATGATATCGGTGATGCCATCGAAGACTTTTTCAACCAGAATTACAATGACAACATCAGTTACCGGTTTTTTGCAGATGCGGAGTATAGACCGGATGGTTACCGTTTCAAGCCCTATGCAAAGATCAGCTTCAACCTCTACGAGACCAAGTCCACTTTTGATTTCGATGAGCTTGCATCGTTCAAAAGTCAGTCCAGTGTCACCAGGGTCTCTCTGGGAGCCGAAACACCAAAACTGCTTTATAATAATGGTAATTATCTGACACTTGAAGGGTATATCGGGGGAAACTACCTTGGCGGCGAAGTCACCCACTCTGTGCAATTTGATTCGTATGGGACTGTCGGTGCTGTCGCCTACTGGTACACGCCGGGAACTCCGGCATGGGCGGAACGCTTTTTTCTTGAAGTGAGCAGTGTCAGATCGAATGGATTGGAAGGGTATAACGTAGGGGTTGGCTTTACCCTGGATTTTTAGTAAAATTAGTACACTTGTTTAAAACCTTTTGGTTGACACTATCTTCATAAAAAGGAACCGTTGCGTGTCATTACGTCTTTTACCTCTTATCTTTTATACTATCTTCACCGTTCAAAGTTATGGCGACACCAATGCTACAGCAGAGGCTGAGCGCACCTACATCGATGAGCAGCACGAAGCCCTCTCCAACCAGGTCATCCACTGTCAGAGACGATAGATAGAAAACTCAGTAGTTATCTGACAGGTTCAGAATACAATATCACTCTCGCCAAACCGGATCCGGTAGACGATAGTGAGGAGCTGAAAGAAGAAGTGAATTCCGTCGATGCTTTCTTCCAGAATGACAAATTTCTTGAAGAGACCGATGACGCCTATGTACGTATACGGTTCGATGCCAACTTCCAATCCAAAGATGATGAAGATTTCAACCTCAAAGCGAGTGCACAGCTACCGCTTAGCCGCAGTAAAAAAGAGTTTAAGTTCTTTATCGATGACGTCAGTCAGGACAACACTAAAGATATTGCCACCGATGACACTGAAGATCAGAAATCCGCACCTGAGATCGGGATGCACTACTTTGCCCCTGAGACCTACGGGATCGAATCAAAATACTCCGTGGGTATCCGCGGTATCTACCCCTTTGTCCGCGCCCGCTACAAAATGGTGTTTGAAGCCGGTGAATGGCTGATAGAACCGGTCCAGTCCTTTAAGTATTCGGTCAAAGATGATTTTGAAGAAGAGACCAATGTCTATTTCGATACACAGTTAGAGGAGCTTTCCCTCTTCAGGATCCAGCTCCACCGCAAAACAAAATCACGCATGGATGGTATGGACTACAGTCTTGGTTTCTCTTACTTCTGGGCGATCAGCCAGGGTATAGGAGTAAACCTCTCACAGACTTTCTGGGGCAATACCGAGTATAAATATGTCACCGATGAGACCACTGACCCCGTCACAGAGTCTGACCCTTATGGGGGTATCAGTAACTATTCGACTGCACTTAGCTGGCGTCAAAGTGTCTGGCGAAAATGGTTCTTCTATGAAGTCCGTCCGGGTGTCAACTTTCACAGGCAGTATGACTATGAGCCGAATTACACTATTCGAATCTATCTGGACTTCTATTTTGGAAACTATTTAAAAGGGTGATGATGCAGAAAGTTGAAGAGATTGATGATTAATTAAACCTATAACTTGAACAATGGCAATCTGTTTTTAACCATTTCTTCGATAAAATAAGCCAATTTTACAAATGCAAAAGGCACTTTTCATGATCGATATTGTTGAAATCCAAAAAATTATTCCCCACAGATACCCATTTTTACTCCTTGACCGCGTCACAGAGCTGACACCTGGCGAGTCACTGATCGGCTATAAAAACGTTTCCATTGCCGAACCGATCTTTGAAGGCCACTTCCCGGGCCACCCGATCTATCCGGGCGTTATGATTCTTGAGGGCATGGCGCAGGCCGGAGGCATCCTTGCGTTTAAAAGCATGGGTGACATGACCGAAGAGGAAGCGGCACAGAAAGTTGTCTACTTCATGAGTATCGACAAAGCGAAATTCCGCTCTCCGGTAACTCCGGGAGACCGTCTTGAGTACCGCGTAAGCGTGATCAAGAACAAAGGCTCTATCTGGATGCTTAAAGGGATGGCTTACGTTGATGATGCTCTCGTTTCAGAAGCCGAACTCAAAGCCATGATCGTTGACAAGTAAGGTTTTATCATGAGCAGTATTTCTCCACTAGCCGTTATTGAAGAGGGTGCGACGATCGCTGAGAACGTTACCATCGCTCCGTTTTGTTTCATCTCATCTGATGCGACCATAGGTGAAGGCACTGTCATCGATCAGGGCAGCTGTATCTATGGTAAGACGACCATCGGAAAACACAACCATATCTTTTCACATGCTGTTTTGGGTTCCATTCCCCAGGACCTGAAATTTTCAGGCGAAGACGTTGAGTTGATCATCGGGGATCACAACACCATCCGTGAATTCACCCTTTTCAATCCGGGGACAAAAGGCGGCGGCAGCAAAACGATTGTCGGCAACCACAACCTTTTCATGGGCTACGTCCACCTTGGTCACGATGTGATCATCGGTGACCACTGTATCCTGGCCAATGCCGCCACACTCGCCGGCCATGTGGAGATGGGCAATCATGCCGTCATCGGCGGAATGACACCGATCCACCAATTCGTAAAGATCGGTGATTTTGCCATGGTTGGAGGCGCTTCGGCCCTGGCACAGGATGTTCCTCCTTACTGTATGGCTGAAGGTAACCGTGCGGCACTTCGCGGACTCAACCTGACCGGTCTTCGCCGTCATGTCGAACGCGACGATATCGATGCACTGAAATCTGCCTACCGTGATCTTTTCGAATCCGGTCAGCCACTAAAAGATACAGCCAGTGAACTCGTTGAAAACAGCGATAATCACTATGTTCAAAACCTCTGCAATTTTGTCCTTAAGACTAAACGCGGTATCCCATTTGACAGGAAAGAGAAATGATCCATAGACACTGCAGCTTCTGTGAAGCACAAGAGAGCGAAGAGAATCCGCTCATTGCCGGCAACAGCGTTTACATCTGTAAGAACTGTGTCTTCTCTGCCTACAAAATTATGTTCGGCGATGGAGAGACTGCGGAGAACAAAGAACTTACCGATGCAGTAACCGAGCTGATGACACCCAAAGAGCTCAATGCCTTTTTGAGTGACTATATCATTGGTCAGGAACGTGCAAGAAAACTGCTCTCCGTAGCCGTTTACAATCACTACAAGCGTATTTTCAAACACGATAGCGTAGAGGATGACACGGAGATCGCCAAGTCCAATGTCCTCTTGATCGGACCTACAGGTAGCGGAAAAACTTTGATGGCACAGACCATCGCCCGTGTACTCAATGTACCGATTGCCATTGCCGATGCGACAAGCCTGACAGAAGCGGGTTATGTCGGTGAAGATGTTGAAAACATCTTGACACGTCTGATGCAGGCAGCCGATGGTGATGTCGAACGTGCCCAGCAGGGGATCGTATTTGTTGACGAGATCGACAAGATTTCACGTATGAGCGAAAACCGCTCGATCACCCGTGATGTCTCCGGTGAAGGAGTGCAGCAGGCGCTCCTCAAAATCATCGAAGGCGCTCAGGTCAACATCCCGCCAAAAGGGGGACGCAAACACCCTAACCAGGATTTCATCCAGCTTGACACCTCCGGTATTCTATTCATCTGCGGTGGAGCATTTGACGGTCTGCAGGAGATCCTTCAGCGCAAACAGGGGAACAATGTCCTTGGTTTCGGACATGAGAAGAGAAGTAAAGATGAGCAAAAGACCACCTATGATATGGTCGAACCGGATGATCTGGTCAGCTATGGTCTGATCCCTGAACTCGTTGGTCGTCTGCCTATCATCGCATCCCTCAATGAGATCAGCGAAGAGGATATGGTCCAGATCCTGACCGAACCAAAAAATTCACTGGTACGTCAATATTGTAAACTCTTTGCCATCGATGATGTTGAACTCACTTTCGAAGATGATGCCCTCCTGGCTATTGCCTCCAAAGCGATCAAACGTAAAACCGGAGCACGCGGTCTGCGTGCCATTATGGAAGAGATTATGATCGATATCATGTATGAGCTTCCAGAATACGGCGGTTATGAGGTGGTCATCACCAAAGATGTCGTTGAGAGTGGTGAAAACCCGGTCTATGTCAAACAGACCAAAGAAAAAATTGCATAATAGGAACTTAGATACATGTTTTTTAATAAAATCGTAGGTCTCTTCTCAAATGACCTTGCCATTGACCTCGGAACTGCCAATACACTGGTTATTGCCAAAGGCCAGGGTATTATCATCAACGAACCTTCTGTTGTTGCTGTCAAAACGGAAAAGTATGGTCAGCAAAAAGTACTGGCTGTGGGTCATGAGGCCAAAGAGATGGTGGGTAAGACACCGGGCAATATCAAGGCGATCCGTCCGATGAAAGACGGTGTCATCGCCGACTTTGACATGACAGAGAAGATGATCCGTAAGTTCATCGAAAAAGCGCACGGACGCTCTTCACTGATCAGCCCGCGTATCATTATCTGTGTCCCGTATGGCCTGACACAGGTCGAGCGTAAAGCAGTACGCGAATCGGCCCTCTCCGCCGGTGCACGTGAAGTTTTCCTCATCGAAGAGCCGATGGCAGCAGCTATTGGAGCGGGTATCAATATTCGGGAACCTAAAGGTAACCTTGTCGTAGATATCGGTGGCGGTACGACTGAGATCGGTGTCGTTTCACTGGGCGGTCTGGTGATCTCAAAGTCAATCCGTACTGCCGGTGACAAGATCGACAAAGCGATCTCCGACTATGTCAAGCGCAAATACAATCTCCTGATCGGTGAGCGTATCGCCGAGGAGATCAAGATCAATATCGGTACAGCTGTCACCCTGGATACAGATTTGACTATGATAGTCAACGGCCGTGATCAGGTTGAAGGGCTGTTAAGTTCTATTGAACTGACCAGTTCGGACGCCAAAGAGGCGATGAAAGAGCCTCTGAAAGATATTGGTGAAGCTCTGCGTGATGTGCTTGAAAAGATGCCGCCTGACCTGGCCGGCGATATCGTCAACCACGGTATTATCTTAACTGGCGGCGGTGCACTCATCCGTCATCTTGATAAATTCCTCTCTGATATTGTCAAAATCCCTGTCTTTGTCGCTGAGGAACCGCTTCTGGCCGTTGCCAAAGGTACGGGTCGCGCACTAGACGAGATCGATCTGCTCCAAGAGCTTTTCGAGAATGAATAAAGAGCTAATTCCAACATTAGTTTTAATTCTTGCCCTCTTTGGAGGAGCACTTTACTACTTTGAAAGTGTGCAAAGACCTTTTCTCTCCCTCCTCTCATTTACCAAAAGCACTTACCTTGAGACACTGGAGTCTGTCGAAAAGAGCATTGACGAGCACTTCGATCAGCAAGCCACTATTATAGAACTTAATAACGAGTTGGTACAGTACAAAAAAGACCAGCTGATCATGCAGCAGCTTCAGGCAGAAAACAGTGCCCTCTTCCGTGCCAACAACTCATCCTTTACAACGCGTCCGGATGTTGATCTTGTACGCGTACTCTCCTACAGTAAATTTGGCGACCATCGAAAACTTTGGCTGAAGATGAATGACTTCAACACATCCAAAGTCTATGGACTGGTCTACAACGAACTGGCTGCCGGTATCGTCGTCAATGCGCACAACCAGCCGATGGCACTGCTTAACGGTGATCCAAAAAGCAGCTATGCCGTCTTTGTCGGTAAGAAGCTTGCTCCAGGTATCGTTCATGGCACCAACAGTGATCAGTTGCTGGTTAAGTTCATCCCGACCTGGATTCCGATCCATAAAGGGGATGAAGTGATCACTTCCGGTCTGGACAACCTCTTTTTCCACGGGCTTAAAGTGGGAAAAGTCATTTCTGTTACCCTTTCACAAGGGTATCAAAATGCCGTCATAGAGCCTTATTATAAGCCTAATCAACCTGCCTACTTTCACGTTATCAAACTACTTCGCTAGAGACTCTTTTTTTCACCCGGTTTTAAGTGATTTTTCTATATAATCAACAAATTTTTAGCCATATTTTTTGAAGGGTCCCCATGCCAAAACGCGAAGATATCAAGACAATATTACTTATCGGTTCAGGTCCGATCATCATCGGACAAGCCTGTGAATTTGACTACTCCGGTACGCAAGCCGTCAAAACACTTAAAGAGCTTGGTTACCGTGTCGTACTGATCAACTCCAATCCTGCCACCATTATGACCGATCCGGAATTTGCTGATCGTACCTATGTTGAACCGATCAAACCCGAGATCATCGCCGAGATCATCAAAAAAGAGAATGTCGATGCCATCTTGCCTACCATGGGTGGACAGACGGCGCTCAATGCCGCAATGCAGATGCATGAGAAGGGAATGCTTGAGGGGATCGAATTCCTTGGCGCAAAACCTGAAGCGATCACGAAAGGTGAAGATCGCCAGGCCTTCAAAGAGGCAATGCTCAAGATCGGTATGGACCTGCCGCATTCACGCTATGCCTACAATATGGACGATGCCCTTGCCGCTGCTGAAGAGATCGGCTTTCCGATCATAATCCGTGCTTCGTTTACCCTGGCCGGCGGTGGTTCCGGTGTAGCTTACAACATCGACGAATATAAAATTCTTGCCCAGCGCGGACTTGATGAAAGCCCGATCTCCGAGATCCTGGTTGAAGAGTCGCTTCTTGGCTGGAAAGAGTATGAGATGGAGGTCATCCGTGACCGTGCAGACAACTGTATCATCGTCTGTTCTATCGAAAACTTCGACCCGATGGGTGTCCATACCGGCGACTCCATTACTATCGCTCCGGCACTTACCCTGACTGACAAAGAGTATCAGCGTATGCGTGATGCCTCATTTGACATCCTTAGAGAGATCGGTGTCGATACCGGTGGATCAAACGTACAGTTCTCCGTCGATCCTGACACTGGACGTATGATCGTTATCGAGATGAATCCACGTGTCTCACGCTCCTCAGCACTCGCTTCAAAAGCGACGGGTTACCCGATCGCCAAAGTGGCAACGCTTCTTGCTGTTGGCTATACCCTCGATGAGATCACCAATGACATCACCGGTACACCGGCAAGTTTCGAACCGGTCATCGACTACATCGTTACCAAAGTTCCGCGTTTCACTTTTGAAAAATTCCCGGAAGCCGAAAGTACCCTGACAACAGGGATGAAATCGGTCGGTGAAGCGATGGCGATCGGCCGTACCTTTAAAGAGTCGATGCAAAAAGCACTCTGTTCGCTTGAAACGGATCTCAGCGGTTTTGATGAGATGGAAGGTGATATGGAGTTTATCCGGCATGAGATCCGCCGTCCCAATGCCGAACGTATGCTCTATGTTGCCGAAGGTTTCCGCCGCGGATTGAGTGTTGAAGATATCTTTGGTCTCTGTAAGATCGACCCGTGGTTCCTTTACCAGATCGAAGAGCTCATCACTACCGAAAACTCGATCGACCTGGATATCCTTAACGATGCTGCACGTATGCGTCTTATCAAGACAGATGGGTTCTCAGACAAAAACATTGCCCGGCTTATCGGAAAAAACAGTTCACACACTGTCACTGAAAATGATGTTCACTCGGCACGTAAACGTCTTGGTGTCAGCCTTGAGTATAATGAAGTCGACACCTGTGCTGCCGAGTTTGAAGCACTCACACCGTACCTCTACTCGACGACCAATATCACGCAGCTTCCAGGTATCAAATCCCGCAAAAGCGATAAGCCAAAAGTGATGATTCTTGGCGGCGGTCCCAACCGTATCGGTCAGGGTATCGAATTTGACTACTGCTGTGTCCATGCCGCCTTTGCCCTCAAAGAGATGGGTATCGAGACCATCATGTACAACTGTAACCCTGAAACGGTTTCGACCGACTATGACACCTCCGATGTCCTCTACTTCGAACCGATCGATTTCGAACATGTCCGCGAAGTGATCGAGCATGAGCAGCCAAACGGCATCATAGTACACTTTGGCGGCCAGACACCGCTGAAACTCGCCAATCCTCTCACCTCTATCGGCGCACAGATTGCCGGTACGCCGGCCCGGGTAATCGACCTTGCCGAAGACAGAGAGAAATTTTCCGCCTTTGTCAAAGAGAACAACCTGAAACAGCCGGAAAACGGCATAGCTACCACCAAAGAGCAGGCCATCACTGTTGCCGACCAACTTGGTTATCCGGTACTCGTACGCCCATCCTTCGTTCTTGGCGGCCGTGCCATGCGTATCGTTTATAATGAAAATGAACTTCGCCAGTACATGGATGAAGCGGTATCGGTCAGTAACGATGCACCTGTTCTCGTTGACAAATTCCTCGATCAGGCTGTTGAACTTGACGTCGATGCGATCTGTGACGGAAAAGATGTCTACATAGGTTCGGTTATGCAGCATATTGAAGAGGCGGGTATCCACTCCGGTGATTCGGCCTGTTCTCTGCCTCCGGTCAATCTTTCAGATGAGCTTAAAGCTCAGGTTGAACAAGAGACAAAAACAATTGCGCTGGGTCTTGGCGTTGTCGGTCTGATGAACATCCAGTATGCTATCTATCAGGATGAGATCTACCTTATCGAAGTCAATCCACGGGCATCCCGTACCGTACCGTTTGTCTCCAAAGCGACCGGAATGCCGCTGGCAAAAGTAGCTACCCGTGTCATGCTGGGTGATCCTCTTCGAAGTGCGCTTGATTTCTATGACAACTATAACATTGTCATGGAAGAAGATGGTCTTCTCAAGCCGCGTCTGAAAGATCATGTCTCGCTAAAAGAGGCGGTCTTCCCGTTTAACAAACTTTACGGAGCCGACCTGGTTCTCTCTCCAGAGATGAAATCAACCGGGGAAGTGATGGGGATCAGTTCAAACTTCGGCATCAGTTTTGCCAAGTCACAGATGGCCGCAGGCAACATCATTCCAACCGAAGGAGCCTGTTTCCTCTCCTTCATCGATATGGATAAACAGCACGCACCTGAGATCGCCCGCGGCCTTCATCAACACGGCTTTAAACTGGTTGCAACACGCGGTACACAGAAGATAATCAAAGAAGCGGGGATCCCTTGTGAAGTCGTATTGAAAATTTCCGAGGGGCGTCCAAACATCGAAGATATGATGAAAAACGGCGATATCACCATGGCTATCAATACCTCCGATAACAATACGGCCAAAAAGGATGCAACTGTCATCCGTCAAGTGGTTTTACGCAGAAACATTCCTTACTTCACCACCCTGAGCGCGGCCCGTGCTGTGATCGATGCACTCTCACAGATGGGTGACAAGAGCTGGAATACGCCTAAGCCACTTCAGGACTATCTGAACGACTAATCCATCATGAAAAAAGTCCTGCTGGCTCAAACCGACACCACCGTCGGTTTTCTCTCTAAAAATTCCGATGCACTCATCCGCGTCAAAGAGCGTCCTTCACACAAACAGTTCCTCAAAGTCTATGCTCAGTGGAAAACATTTAAAGCAGATGGCGGTCGCATTCCAAAAGCCCAACGCAGCTATCTTCGGCGGGCAGAGAAAACAACTTTTATAATCAAAGGCAATGCGTACCGGGTGGTAAACAGCGGCGAACACCACAATTTATTAAGGCCTTATGGCTGGCTCTACTCCACTTCTGCCAATCAAAGCGGCAAGGAGTATGAACGAAGTTTCTGTGAAGCGAGTGCTGATATAATTGTGGAAGATTTCAGAGGCTTCAAAGAGAGTCTTCCCTCTTCCATTGAACTGCTTGGCAAGAGAAAAAGGAGAAAGTTACGATGATTAAATTTATCCAGGCCTTTCTGGCCGGTATCTTTTTTACCTTTATTCTCGATTTTTTCCTCTTCCTGGGAATCAAGCTTCACTATATAGACTACCATTTGGTTGACTTTCTGAAAGAGGATACTGATCTTTACTACAACATCCTTTTTGCCGATCATCAATGCCTTCTGCTATACCTCGTTATGAGCGCTATACTGGGTTATCTGGTCATCTACTTCTCACGCCCGAAAATCACTGCTATTATCCTTGCAGGACTGTTTGGTATCGTACTGTCAACCCTTATCCCTCCGGTTGGGAACAGTGTCGGGAAAATGCTACTGCTCGAACGTAAACAGACCCTCAAAGATGACCGCTATATCTATCATGGTGATATCTACTATGATGGCCGTAAAGATATCTACATCTTTGATAATGAACTCCAAAGAATTATAAAACTCTCAAAAAAGGATCTAAAACCGTGAAACATATCTCGACCATAGGCTCAGCAGCTCTGCTTGGGAGCTTCGGTGTTACCGTAATGAGTGTCCTCACCGGATGCGAAGCCCCTCAGGAAGAGGCTCAAAATAAATTTTTAGTTATCGAAGAACAGGCTAACGGTAAATATATCGTTGTCGAAGAGATGCCGACCGAAGGGGAGACCCGGGCAATTGTCCGTACACGCGATGAAAACGGGAATGTCTCCGAGCGTTTTATGAGTTCAGAAGAGATGCAGGAGCTTGCCCGTCAGGAGTATGAACGTATGCAATCCGGTGAGTCAGAACTCAATGCTGCGCCGAGTGGCGGGGGTATGGGTCTTGCCGGTACTATTTTGGCTGTTGCAGCAGGTTCACTCCTGGGGAATATGATCGGCAATGCCTTGATGGGAAACAAGAACTTTCAGCGCCATACCAACTCAGTCAACCGCTCTGCCTATCACCAGAACAGAACGAAAACAGGCAAAACCGGTACCAGCAGCAAAAAAAGCTTTTTCAGCAGCTCCAAAACCGGAAGCAGCAGTAGCCGTACCGGCTCATACGGCGGCTGATCAATGGTTACACTCCACTCTGTCACACCCCTTAACCAGGAGCAGCTTCAAGCTGCAGGCTACTCCTGGCACACATCGGAGAACGGTTCTGCTTTTGTAACGGACCAGATAGTCAATGTTACTGCAACTGAAGCCGAAGCCTATTATCACGCTGCCAATGAGCTTTACGATATGTATGTCGAAGCAGCTGACCATGTCATTGAAAATAACCTCTTTTTTGAACTTGGCATCCCTGTCAGCCTGATCGAAACAATCAAAAAAAGCTGGGACAACGATGTCCACTGGCACATCTACGGCCGTTTTGATTTTGCAGGCGGTATCGCTGGCAAACCGATCAAACTCCTAGGATTCAATGCCGATACGCCAACCGATCTTTTTGAGACTGCCATTGTCCAGTGGGAACTTCTCAGACACAACAACATCGATGAAGATCAGCAGTTCAATGCCATTTATGATGCACTCACCAACAACTTGCGCCGACTCATCACCCTCTTTGACGATCCCGAGCAGTTTGAATCACTCTATGATGGTTGGAAGATCCTCTTCTCCTCCCATGAAGGCAGTGATGAAGAGGAGACCACCGCCAAGTTTCTTCATCAAATAGCACAGGATGCCGGATTTAAGGCAGGGTTTGAATTTCTGCAGAACGTCAAATTCGACGAAGAGGGTATCTTTGACACGCACGATGAACAGTACGAATACTGGTTCAAACGCTACCCTTGGGAAGAGATCAGCACCGATGAACCAGAGCTGGCCGTCTTGCTTGGCAGTATCATGAACAATCAAAACGCGATCATTCTCAACCCTGCCTATACTATGCTGTTTGAGTCCAAAGGGATGATGAAAATTCTCAATGACCTCTACCCTGATTCACCTTACCTTCTTGAAACATCATTGGAGCCGATCAACGGTGCACAGGTCGAACGCCGTATGTTCAGCCGAAACGGGGCCAATACCAGGATTCTAAGTGCTGATGGCAGTGAGACAGCTGCAACAGATGGCGACTACGCCAACTATAAACCTCTTTATCAGGAGTATGTCGAACTTCCGACTGACAGTGATGGCAATCACTACAAAGCAGAGCTCTTCTTTGCCTATGAAGCGTGCGGACTCGGTTTTCGGCGAGGCGGAAAGATCCTTGATGAGACAAGTAAGTTCGTAGGTCATATGCTGACATGATCCTTATGGATCCTTCGATCTTGTCTATTCAGACAGAGAACTGTATTTGAATCCGCCGAGTTCTGTAGCCATCCATCTGCTTCTCCCTGTAGGTGTCATCACTGTATTCTTTGCGCTGAGCCACTATCATTCCGGTCTTCCACTTCTTTTTTGGGATATGCTCCCGGCATTTTTTTACATTTTTGCAATAGTGGCTGTCGGGGTCAGCTGGCACTACAACCGCAGCCGATTCATTTTTATTGTGTTGCCGCTGATCTTGCTGTTTTGGACACTCAATGTACTTGATCAGGCAAAAACTTCCTACCTTGTCATCCTCCTCCCAGTCATCATTGCACCGCACCTGATCCTTTTTCTATTTCTGAAAGAACGGGGACTCTTCTCTGTCTGGGGGCTTCTCAAACTGCTCTTTGTCGGTTCAGAGATCGCACTCATTGCTTTTCTGCTGTATACCACGCCACAGATCCCTCCGTTTTTTGAAAGTATCATATTTGACGAACAACTAACCCACTGGACAACCTTGCCTGACGCTGTCCTGATCCTCACACTGATTACGTTACTTTTTTTTCTGCTGATGAGCTTTATCCACCATCAAGTCATCTATCAGAGTGCTTTTGGCGGCATCTTCTTTTTGATCATGGCCGGACTTCATTACCACTCCCATACACCCCAGCTTGCCCTCGCCTTTCTGGGGGTCGTTGTTCTGGTTTTTGGGGTACTTTTGAAAGAGTCCTACCGGCTTGCCTTTTATGATGAGCTGACCAATCTTCCCGGCCGCAGGGCACTTATTGAGGATATGGCTAAACTTGGCCGGAAGTATGCCCTTGCCATGGTCGATATTGACCATTTTAAAAAGTTCAATGACACCTATGGGCATGATACCGGCGATGACGTTCTTAAGATGGTTTCAGCCATTCTCGGCAGTGTCGGTGGCGGCGGCAAAGCCTATCGTTACGGAGGGGAAGAGTTCACGGTCCTCTTCCCCTCCAAAAGTGCCGATCATGCGTTTACCGAGATGGACAAACTGCGCCACACGATCGCTTCGACCCCCTTTACCGTCAGAAATACCAAAGGTAAGCAAAAAGGTAAAAACAGAACCGTCCATATCCGGATCAGCTCCGGCGTTGTAGAAAAAGAGCGTGAGGACAAAGACCCGTTCAGTGTAATGAAACGTGCAGACAACGGACTTTACAAGGCAAAGAAACAGGGACGTAACAAAGTGATCAAGGGTTAGAAAAGCGTAATTAAGCCGCCTAGAAGCTGACTGGTTAAGCTTTCTCTTCTTCAGCTGCTCCAAGAAGCATTGCGACCCAGCGGGTATTGGGTCTGGCATCAAGGGCTATTTTTGCCATAATCGTCAGTGGAATAGAGAGCAGCATACCCACCGGTCCCAGCAGCCATCCCCAGAAGATCAATGAGAGAAAGACGATCAGGGTTGATATGCCCAGTCCTTTTCCCATCACCTTCGGTTCTATAACGGAACCAAAAAGCGTATTTATGACCAGAAAACCGATTGCCACGATCCCGGCACTGATCGCATCCAATTGGATAAAAGCAAGCAGAACGACCGGAACTGCCGCAATGATCGAGCCGATGTTTGGGATAAAATTGAATAAAAAAGCGACCACTCCCCATAAAAAAGCGTAATCCACACCGATCACCATCAGCATGACACTCACCGTCACACCGGTTCCAAGTGAGATAACTGCTTTCAGGACCATATAGTGTTTGATCTTATCGGCGACTTCTTCAAATTGCCCGATCGCCTCACCGTCCATACGGACAATCTTCTGAACAAAATCCCTGCTTTCTGACAACATAAAGATCACCATCAGCAAGATCACGAAACTGTTTGTAAGTGCTGAACCCATCCCTTTTAACATACCTGCTGCATAGCCGACGGCGACATTTGGATCGAAAAGCTGTTTTAATCCACCTTCAGGGAGCCCGATGCCCCACGATGCCAGATTAGTCACAATTCCGCTAAAACGTGCCTCGAGCTGCTGGGTATATAAAGGAAGATTGTCGCTAAAGTCCTGTGCAGAATTTCCCACCAGCATCGCCACAAGGCTGACCAGGCCGATAAAAAACGTAATAACCAGCGTCAGGGCGAGGGCATCGGGCAGATGTTTGGACTTAAGCCATTCAAACAGCGGTGAAAGTATAATAGCGATAAAGACAGACAGCAACAGTGGCACGATAATTGAAGATGCTGTCTTGATACCGGCAAGAACAATTATCACTGCCGCTGCGACAATAAAAAAATAACCTACACTTCTGTTCTCAGCCATACTATGCTCATCCTTTAATTTTGTATCTGCTTACGGTTGGTAAGCTGCTGCAGATAATTGGAAATATTCATCAGCGAAAAGGTGATCAGGAAGATCATCAGACCCGGGAAAAAACTGACCCACCAGGCGATATCGATCACCTCTTTGCCATTGCTCAGGATTGTCCCCCAGCTCATCTGCGGTGCGACGATACCCAGTCCCAGAAAGCTCAGTCCGGATTCAGCCAAAATAGCACCGCCGACACCAAAAGTAAAGCTGACGAAGAAGATGGGGGCCAGCAAAGGGGCATAGTACTTCAGCAGAATTTTCAGACGGCTGACTTTGGCGATATTGAGAATCTTGATAAAGGGCTGAGAGGTAATGGCAAAGCTCTCTGAACGGATCAGACGCGCCGTTGTCATCCATCCCGTTATGGAGATGATAACGATCAGTACCCAGACAGACGCATTAATGTAACTCACAAGTGCCAGAAGCAGGAAAAATGTGGGGAAAGTAAGAAATAGATCCACCATCACAATGAAAGCCTTATCGACCTTTCCACGCAAATACCCGGCAGTAGCCCCCAGGATCAGACCGATAAACGAAGCCACCATCGCACTGCCGACACCGATCAGCAGCGATACCTTGCCCCCCTCCATCAATCGTGCAAGCATATCGCGTCCCAAACGGTCTGTACCTAACAGATACTCCATGCCCGGAGCGACAAGAATGGCATCTTTATGAAGGTCGTAGGGAGAAATTGCATAGAGAAGGTCGCCTACAAAGGCAAAGAGTACCACTGAAATTAAAATCGTGATACTGAAAAGAGGGAGTTGCTTACCGTTTGATACCAAGCAGTGTGTCCATCATCTGATCGATTGTCGTGATCACTTTTGCCGCTGCACCATAGGCAGTCTGGTATTTGATCAGGTTGGTCATCTCTTCATCGATACTCACTTTCGAGATCGAAAAATACTCCTGCTCCACTGCATTGAACTGCGCTGTGATAGAGTCATTGGAGACGATTGCCGAATTGGTAGCTGATCCGACATAGGTTACGATCGAATCATAAAAGCCATAAACGCTATCGGAAATTGTATTGTATCCCAGTTCAAAATTGATCTTTTCAAACTGAAGCTGGACCATATCGAGGGCAACTTTATTATTACCGGAGACGGGCTGGCCATGTGCACTGATTTTGGTTGTATCCAGTTTCAAAGCATAGTCCAGATCAATGCTTTTGGCATCACTGCCGCCAAAGAAACGCTGAAGTCCTGTAGCACCTGCAAAGTTTGTTCCGCTGGCAAAACCAGACGGTGACGAATCCTGAACAGCAAAGGTATATCCGCTGGATGGATCTTTTACACTGATACTCAATCCGCCATTTTCCGAATAACTGCTTTGAAGCAGATCATCAATATCGTTGATGGCGTTGTTGTCATCATTGTCGTCGCTATTGACTCTCAACTGACCAATAATAGTACTCGGATCGAAACCAACGTCACCTTCATATAAAGAAGAATCACCCATCGCTGTCTGGTGATCGATTATAATAGTGCGACGCGCTGTCTCATTGCCGTCAATGTCATAAGCAACGACATCAAATGTCCCCTCACTGAAATTGAGATCACTGTTTACCAGCGGCATATCTTCTGAGAGCTCAAGTGAATTGGACTGCATACTTTGCGTAGCACTCTGCGCATAAAGATTATTTGTCGATTCGATCAAACCTGCAGCAAAAGCGTCGAGCTGATTCAAGACATCCTGCAGTGTTCCATCAACAGGTGTACCTGTGACTTCATCCAGCGCCGATCCGCGCATATCGAGGATGGCACCCACCCTGCCGTCCTGGATCTCGGAAGAGAACGGAATCCGTACACCATCCTGTCGTTCATAATAGAGATCGTGAAAACCTTCCGGATTAAATTCATTGGTGATGCCTATGGGGTGAAAGGTCACACCGTCAACAAAATTGAACCCGCCGATATGCACATTGTAATGCTCTGCATTTTCTGCCACATGGCGGTCGACTGACATATCGGAGACGAGCTCACCTCCAAAGACATCGGAACCGATAAGTTTTGCCAGTGAAAGTTCCAGGAGATTACGCTGATCGCGCAGATCATTGGCATTGTTCAGATAACCCAACTCTGATGTCTCAATGGCTTTGTTGAGCTCAGCGATCTCTGCACCGATGCGATTGACTTCACTGATCGCCGTATTAAGCTGGTCATTTAACTGATCCTGGAGTCCACGCACCTCTTCACGTGTCTGCTGAATGTTTAGGGAGAGCGTCTCTGTCTGGGCAGCTAAAGCGATCTTCATCGCATTGTTCTCAGGGTTGTCGGCAAACGACTGCCAGAGGTCAAAGTAGGTATGAAGATCCGCTTTGATCCCTACATCTTCGATTTCTGGAAAATAGGTCGACAACGTCTCCATTGTCTCGCGTGTAAAGTCAGAGTACTCTTTGTCTTCTGCCGTTTTGGTATAACGGTCATAGACAAACGAGTCAAATACGCGCAAAATATCCTGGACGACGACACCGTTACCGCGATCACCCGGCACAATCGTAATAGGTGTCGCAGCGGCGGTCGATACGCGTTGACGTGTATAACCTTCGGTTTCAGCGTTGGAGATATTATGCCCGGTAGTATTGATCCCTACCTGCGAGGCATTTAATCCACTGTAACCGATATGCAGGGCATTGAAGATCGAAGCCATCTTACGCTCTCACTTCCAGGAATGACGGGTCTTTGGAGGCTACTTTATTGTAGCCTTGCATCTCTGTGGGAACAACACGCTCAAGCAGCGAGTTGTAAAAAGCGCCCACACCCAAAACCATTTTGGCATAATATTTATTGACCTCACGCAGATGGGAGAGCTCTGTTTTGAGCTGTTCGAGCTGCTTATGCTGCTCTTCATTAAGGAGTTCGGGAAGTTGTTTGTCAGGTTGTGCTGTCATCAGTTTCGAGATCTCATGATCGATCATCGCTTTTTTCTGTTCAAAACTTTTAATTTTCTCTTCTTTAAGTGACATGCGATCAAACTGAGCATCATGCTTTGCCTCTTTGATATCACTGATATCTTTTTCAGACAGAACAATAAGGTCTTTCAGATCTTTGAGTGCATTTTCAAGATAACGGGACAACATACCTAACTCCTAAATTCTCTTACTTAGAGAAGTTCATCAGCGATCTTGTTGGCCAAGGCCTGAAGATTAAGCTGATACTCTCCGTTTTCGATCGATGCTTTGATCTGATCGACTTTGCTCATGTCTCCCTGTTCGGAGACGGTAGCCACATCTTTTTTCTCATCTTTTTGTCGGGTTTCACTGTTTTGATAAGCATTGCGTATCGTGCCAGCATTGACTTGCGAAATCATTATTTTTCCTTTTATCCCAAGTGGGGATTTCTACTAAAGATAATAATCGGCAAAACCCAAAATTTATTTAATATTTT
>JAYEMF010000130.1:13353-40327 GCA_034717975.1 Campylobacterota bacterium | reverse complement strand
CTGTTTTGATAAGCATTGCGTATCGTGCCAGCATTGACTTGCGAAATCATTATTTTTCCTTTTATCCCAAGTGGGGATTTCTACTAAAGATAATAATCGGCAAAACCCAAAATTTATTTAATATTTTTATGACCTTTCACTGAGGTGCTCAAACAGCATCTGGGAGAAGCCAAAGCTTCCTGCACTGGCACGTGCAAGTTCGTCGCGGAACATCGATTTATAGATCTTTCCGCCAGGATCTTTGCTCTCGCTGAAAATATTTTTTTCATCCTGCATGGCATTATCCAGCATCATCTTGACAATGATCGCTTCAAACTGATCTGTCTTTTCACGAAGCGCCTGAAGATCTTCATCTTTTGCTATCGCCGGCAGCTTACTATTCTGTGATGCCAGCAGTGCCCTGTCTAGTCCTACATTCATCTTAGATGACCTCCAGATCGGCCGAAATCGCACCCGCACTTTTCATCGCTTCAAGAATGGAAATCACATCTTTTGGCGTCGCACCAAGTTTTTGAAGCGAACGGGCGATATTTGCTACCGTGGTCGTCCCCTTTTTTGTATAGAGCTCGTTCTCATTCAACCCTATGACCAGGTCCTGATCAACGGCTACACTTCCCGCAGGCTGTTGAGGCGTATCTTCTGAGAGGATCTTGATCGTGATATCACCATGCGTGATCACCACCGGTTTGACATAGACATCTACACCCGCCACAACCGTTCCCGTACGCTCATTGATGATAATTCTTGCATTTGGTTTATACTCAACCTTCATCGACTGAACAGCCGCAAGAAACTCGATCATCGAACGGTTTTCAGGACGTTTCAGCTTGACGGTACGCGGGTCCATCGCTACAGCAACCTGTGTATTATAGGCACTGTTGATCGTATTTTGTACAGAGATCGCATTTTGAAAACTTGCCTCTTTCAGAGAGAGTGTAATGTAGTCCTGATGATAGAGATCGTGATTGATCTCACGCTCTACCATACCGCCGTCATAAACAAGTCCTGCTGTCGAGTGCGACTCCGAACTGCCTCCGCGCTCATTTTTACCGCCAATACTGACAGGTCCCTGCGCCAGAGCGTATATACGACCATCTACCCCTTTTAGCGGTGTCATCAAGAGCGTACCCCCTTCGATTGATTTGGCATCACCGATGGAGGAGACTGTTACGTTGAACTTGTCACCCTGACGATTGAACGGTCCCAGTTTTGCAGTCACTACAACGGCTGCGACATTTTTTGATTTGATGTCATTGGGAGCCATATCGATGTTCATTGCCTTGAGCATGTTGGCGATTGACTGAAGCGTGAATTTCGAGGTCGTTCCATCACCTGTCTTTTTAAGTCCAACGACCAGTGAATAACCGATCAGTTGGTTGTCACGCACACCGACAACATTGCTGACATCGCCAATTTTACTGGCAGAAAGCGTCAGTGTCATCAAGACAAAAAAAGCAATTATTCGCATTATCTTCCTTCTATAGTGACCATAAAAAGCAAATGGTGTTCCAGAATCAGCAACTAAACAGATATAATCATTGAATGAAAAAGATGACGTTTATCGCGCTGCTGGCAACGGTTTTAGCTGTTTTTCTTCTTTTAATAAAAGAGGATGGAAGCCATCAGCCTTATAGTCCATTAAAACAGGATGCCGTTATTCTCGCCTTTGGGGACAGCCTAACCTATGGATATGGTGTCAAATCAGGCTTTAGCTATCCATCTCAATTAGCGGCAAAAACCGGGTTAAAAGTCATCAATGCCGGTATCTCCGGAGAAGAGTCCTCGGAAGGGCTGCAACGTCTTCAAGGAGTTTTAAAACAAAATCCCGACATCGTCATCCTCTGCCATGGCGGCAATGACATCTTGCGTAAACACTCCCTTCTCCAACTGAAAAATAATTTATTGGCCATGATCGATATGATTCACAAAAACGGTGCCAAAGTACTACTGGTAGGTGTTCCTGATTTTGGCTGGCTGGGATTTAATACGCTTCCACTTTATAATGAAGTGGCCAAAGAGAGAGACGTAATATTTGAAGAGGATACTTTAGGTCTTATTGAAGCAGATACAGCCCTGAAAAGCGACCGCATCCATCCAAACGAGAAAGGTTATGAGATGATGGCTGATGCCTTCATCGAAGTGTTAACAGATAACGGGCTACTCTCCCATCAGGAGTAGTAGGTCAGCGAGGTCTTTCCAAATTTTTTGCTTTTGATCTTCGTATGTATTCCCAGCTGATCAGCCAGTTCAAGGCCGGTCATATGTTCGACAATGATCATTTTGACCACCTCGTCCGGCAATGAGGTAATGAGCGCGATCATCTTATTGTAGATATCTTCATGCCCTTCGCGGATTGAAAACGGCGGATCGATATAGAAATAGGCCTCTTTTCCCTGACGTTTCAACTGTGCAACGACCTGAGAGATATTGACAAAACTGTCGCCGGAAACAATCTCACACCTTGCAGGATCAGTCTGTGCGATGTTCGCTTTCAAGATTTTTTGAGCCTCCCGGTCCATCTCCATAAAAATGAGATGCTCGGCACCCCGGCTCAATGCTTCCAGCCCTATCGAACCGCTGCCGGAGAAGAGTTCGACAAACGTGGCATCGATGATCTCATACTGAAGTGTATTGAAAAAAGATTCGAGGACGATCCCTTTGGAACTGCGCGTCGTCACTTTGGAGGGAAGTTTGAGTGTTTTTCCTTTGAATGTTCCGGCAATAATCTTTTTGGTAAGCGGTTTACCCTTCATAAAAAGTCCGTACCGCTTTAAGGATGTTGGCCTGATACTCCTGCGTCAGCTTCTCGATCCGTTTTTCAAGAATCGAAAAATCCATTTCGTCACTTTTTTCACTTACCCCGATCTCCTCAGTGATCTCTTGGATCTCCTGGACAGCCTCTTCATCTTCAGACATCTGATCAAGGAGAAGCATAAGCTGAGAACGGGAAAAGGGCTTGACCAGATCGGCATCCGGAGAGGTACCCACGTATAGACTCTTATACCCATCATTGATCTGCCGGTCACGGATAACGACATCACAATGTTTCAGGGAGCTCAGGTGGGCAGCCAAGAAAAGCTCCAATGAGCGTTGCAAGAGGGGAGATTCACACTGAACAGCTACTTTCACGTATTTCCTATTTGTATGAGATGTGGGAGATCAATAATTTCAGTATTTTACCAAAACTTTCTTTTGCTTTTGAATCCGGTTCATCAGATTCACGGTAGTTCAGGTTTAATATTCAGTTTAGTTTTTGACCCCGTCATTTCTGTGAAGCCAGGAATGACGAAAATGAAATATAACTTAAACTTGAATTACCATGCATCAGATTGTATAATGCCGCCATCCAAAAGAGAAAGCGATATTATGCCCAATAGCAACGACACCCTTCCAGATAACCTGAAAAGTCTGCTCAGCCATCTCTCCACCGCTCAAGCCATGCCGCTTGGCGTGATGTCCGACATCCCCTTTCTTGCCATTAAAATCCCGGACGAAGCCCTCTTTCAGGAGTCAATCACCTCTGAACTCAAAGCAGCGGTACTGAACATAGATTTTGACAACAGTACCCTTGCCGTCTGTTTCGTACAGTTTAGACTCAACGGAGCCAGAGAGTACACCTACACCGCCATCTATGACCTCAGCAATGCAAAACAGTACAATGATTGCCATACCCTGCTCAATATGGAGAAGCATGGCCTTTTGATCGCGACAGAGAACAGCCACGACTTCATGGCATTCAATACCAACTTTGAAGCGGAATTCAACCCTCGCGATATCATTGCATTGGCTAAAACAAGAGCCACGGAGTATAAACCTGAAGAGTTTGCCGGCATCATTCACGCTTTTAACACTCAGGTAAACAGTGAAACAAACCTATGGGATGAGCTTGGGAGGATCGCACCGCTGGAACAGCAGTGGTATGTAAGAATCAGGATGGGGCTTCAGCCTACCGGTTCCTGATCGCATAAAGTAGAAAGACCGGGTAACTTCCGGACTCTTTTTCGACCGTATATACCGGATAAAAGTTGACGGCATCAAATCCCGCTTCTTCAACGATCTTACGTAAAGCGTCTTCATAAAATCCAAAGTGATAGACGCCATCATTGCCGTGAGAGTGAAAGCTTCCATCCTCTTTGGCAAGGTCACAGATGGCGACAAAGCCTCCCGGCTTCAGGTGTTCACCAAGCACCCTGAAAAAAGCTTTTGTATCTTCCAGATGGTGCATTGCCATTGAACTCACAATACCATCAAAATCATTTTCTAGCGGAAGATGCATGATATCGCCGCAATGCGTCTGCACAGCAAGTTCATCACTGTTTTTTGCTTCGAGAACTTCAAGCATTTTTAGTGATGTATCCACCGCCGTAACCGTTTCAACCGATTTGGCGATCTCAAAACTGAGCAGTCCCGTTCCCGCCCCGAAATCCATAATATGCATCGAACCGGACAGAGGAAGATGCCGTTTGATCGCTTCGGCACAACTCGCGGCAATCATCAGACGCATCTCTTTTTTATCCCACTCATTGGCCACCAGGTCAAACCGTGACATCACTGCTCCTTATCGCGTCTCTCTCATATAATACTCGACACTGTAACGCAGATCTTCATCCATGTCGAACATATTTCCCAGCATCCACTCCAGGTAACCAGGGTCCCGCATCGCAATCTCTTCGATATAGCGGCCGCTGTATTTCCCAAAGTTGAACTTCTGGATCAGAGCCCGTTCTACGGTGAGTTCAAAGAGGCGTTCATCATCGGCCATCTCATTTAGATACTCATGCAGCAGTTTCGCATGCAGCGCATCGCTTAAAACGGTATGGGCAATCAACGGGATATCCAATGTCTTGGCCGCTTTCACTTCACTTTTATATAGTCCAAGCTCATAACGGAGATACTGCAGACTATGTTTTTCCACCTCTTTTATCAGGTGTTTTGTACACTTTAGCGTATCGATGATCGCACCCTGCCAGACAATTCCTTCTCGCTGCAGCATCGTCAGTTCAAAATCGACGTTGTGTGCGATCAGAACATTATCTGCACTATTATGTTCACTTAGCCATTTCACTGTTTCACTATCCAAAAATGGCGGTTTATCACTGACCATCTCATTGGTGATGTGATGCACCGCCATCGCTTCGGGACGGATCTTTCTAGGCGGTTTGACGAGATCATTCATCACCGTCACATCCTCACCCTCTACTGCGATCAGGCCGATGGCGCAGATCCGGTCCTTCTTCTCCACTCCGGTTGTTTCCAGATCAAGATAGATCAGCACTGCTTAACCTTTACCATCTTACAGCGGGCATCCATCATCGGCAGGGTGATCGCACCGGCGATCAATACAAAGAGATAGAGCCAGTAGATTGAGAACCACGAAAGCACACTTTCACCCCGTCCCATCAGGTATTCGATCGCAATGACAATGACTACCTGTGCCGCTACCGCCCAGATGATGCTGATCAGCCATTTTCGCCACAGCTTGATCGTATCTTCGACACGCAGATCACGGATCTCCTCTTGCGACGGACAGAGGACAAACACAAGTCGCTTATGGTCAATACAGCGGTAAAAGAGGCGTTTCACGACCAGAAGCAGACCGATCAGGAGAGAAATACTCCATGACAGAGCGAACCAGAACCAAAAGAGATCCCTCAGTGCCAGCCACACTTCAGCGTTCAATGGAACCGCCCCTTTACCAAGATAGATACCGCCCGTGATCAGCAGTGCCAGGAGCATCCCCACTCCTACACTAAAAGAACTCAGCCAGGCAGCCCAATAGAGCCAGAGCCCAAACCAGAATCTACGCATCGGCTTTTGGCTTGAGTGATTCCAGCATCGTATGATAGTGTTCAAGCGTCATAAAACTCTTCTCAAATCGCCAGCGCAGAACAAAGGTGATGATCTTTTCACGCAGCTGCGGGTCCACATTTTCTGCACGGCCAAAATAGGCCAGCGAGATGTTCTTGTTTTTGACTTCGGAAGTTTTATCGTAGGTAATGGCAATGACCTGGATATATTTCCCCTCTTTTACTTCACCCAGAGTGTCGGCAGCAAGTGACATGCCGGAGAGGTTGATCGCCTTAAAATCAAAAAGATCATGAAACTCTGTCACTTTATTGTCAATATGCAGGGTCTCAAAAAGCGCCTTCAGCACCTTCATATTCTCTTTACGCGAGAGTTCATAACTCGATATCTTTGCCGTCAGGTTTTTAAGCCGATCCAGTGCACTGCTCACCTCTTGGTCTCCTTTAAAATTTACAATGATTTATTCTGCCTCGCAAGAGTCCAGCTTTAGTACCTTAGCGGCTAGCGCAGCTTTAGGAGCTTTGCTGCTAAAGCATTCTCAATATTATTATACCTTTCTTAACTATGTTTACCCTATAATCACATAATTTTTCAAGAAGAGTATATATGGATTATCTACAGATTCAAGGCCCAATGAAACTCAATGGTCACGTGAGCATCTCCGGAGCAAAAAACGCTGCGCTTCCACTGATCGCCATGACCCTTTTAGCTAAAAACCGTGTTGAGATCGGCAATATGCCCGAAGTGGTCGACATCAAAACATTCCTGAAACTGATCGAAAATCTTGGCGGGTCCTGCGAACTTGAGGAGCACAGTGTCACCATTGACACCAGTGCATTGACAAATACCAAAGCCACTTACGACATTGTCAAAACAATGCGCGCTTCAATCCTGGTACTTGGTCCGTTACTTGCCCGTTTTGGCCATTGTGAAGTCTCACTTCCGGGTGGATGTGCCATCGGTCAGCGACCTATTGACCTGCATCTCAAAGCCCTTGAACAGATGGGTGCGACCATCACCATCCATGGAGGTTATGTTCAGGCAGTGGCTGAAGACGGGCTCACCGGAGCAGACATTATCTTCGACAAGATCACCGTCACCGGAACAGCCAATGTCGTTATGGCAGCCGCACTTGCCAAGGGAAAAACCACCATCACCAATGCCGCCCGCGAACCTGAAGTGGTTCAACTGTGTGAGGTACTTCGTAACAGCGGTGTCAGTATCGAAGGGATCGGAACGGCTGAACTTGTCATCTACGGAACTGATCGACGGTTGATCAACATCGATCCTTTTGATGTGATTCCAGATCGTATCGAAGCTGGCACCTATCTGTGTGCTGCAGCTATTACGCGTTCAGAAGTCACCCTCGACAGTGTTGAACCCAAACACCTCGGAGCTGCCATCTCAAAACTTGAAGAGATGGGCCTGAGCTTTGATATCACAGAGAACAGCATAACTTTGCATCCGACAGAGTTTCTCAAACCTGTCGATATCATTACCCAGGAGTATCCTGCTTTTCCTACCGATATGCAGGCTCAGTTTATGGCTCTTGCAACACAGGCCGATGGCACCAGCACCATCGAAGAGCGTCTCTTTGAAAACCGTTTCATGCATGTCAGCGAACTTCAGCGTTTGGGTGCGGAGATCAGATTAAACGGCCACGTGGCCACCGTCACCGGTCCATCAGAGCTCTTTGGAGCCGATGTCATGGCAACAGACCTTAGGGCATCCAGCGCACTGGTCCTGGCCGGGATGGTTGCGAAGGGAACGACTGATGTTCACCGTATCTATCACCTTGACCGTGGCTATGAAGAGCTGGAGAAAAAACTGGAAGGGTTGGGGGCTAAAATCGACCGGTTAAGAGAATAGTATCACGACAGCTCTATTTTCTGCATGTTTAAAACAATTTTTATGTTAAAATAATCCATAATTATACGATGAATAAATTTTGGATAAAAGTACCTAAATGAAAAAAGTTATCCTCTTACTAACTTTTCTGGTTGTTGGCATCATCGGATGGTATCTTTATTCAAATCATAGTACGCTGGAAGCCAAACCGCATTATGTCGGTCAAAAATCGTGTGCCCAGTGCCATCAGGTTCAACACAAAAGTCACAATAACACACTGCATCCTCTTATCTTTTTTCCTGTGACATCTGCTGATCAGATCGTCGGTGATTTTGAACAGAACAGTCCTCTGGTCACCTTTAAAAAAGAGGAGATCACCCACGTTGTCGGTACGAAATGGGAACAGGTCTATATGCGCGTTATCGATGGGGATCACTACCCTTTCACTGCCAAATGGATGATCACGACACAAAAATGGGTGCCTTACAAAGTTCATAACTGGAAAGAGACGCCCGCCTCGACAAAGTGTAACGGATGCCACACCACCGGTTACGATTCCAAAACCTATGAGTTCAACGAGTATGGCGTCCAGTGTGAAGCGTGTCACGGTCCGGCCAGCCATCACGTTGCCCATCAGCAGATGAGTCATGATACTTCCTGTCTTCTCTGCCACGATGAACATGAGAAGTTTGATGAGGACATTATCGTCTCCCAGAAATCCTCTGTCTGCGGACAGTGCCACAGCCGCGGCCGAACCAAAACTACCGATGAAGCCGGGAAAACAACCCTCTTCAATTTTCCGCTCAAATACCTTCCTGGACAGGATATCAACAGCAGTTTCAAGCCAACGACACCGCAAACCGATAAAAAGAATAAGAACTGGTGGGGCAACGGTATCTCCAAAAACCGCCACCAGGAGTTTGCCGACTTCTCTTTCTCCAAACATGCCAAATCTCTCGAGAACCTGCGCAATAAGCCCAACCCGCACGGCGGAGAAAAGATGACAACTGTCTGAAATGCCACTCCCAGGATTACCGCTCTGCCAAAGAGGGCGAAAAACCGACACTTGAAACAGCGAAACTCGGACTGACCTGCATCAGCTGTCATGAACCGCACGGTGTCGACCGCCAGATCAAGAGCGG
Source organism: Campylobacterota bacterium (assembly GCA_034717975.1). Taxonomy (GTDB): domain Bacteria; phylum Campylobacterota; class Campylobacteria; order Campylobacterales; family Sulfurimonadaceae; genus BB26. The sequence goes on along the minus strand of JAYEMF010000130.1, from coordinate 31,532 downwards.
TCATAACATGGTAAATGCATGCGGTGAATGCCATCTCAACACTTTTGCCAAGACAGAAGGTAAACATACGAAAGAACATTTCCCCTGTCCAAGCGACAAGGTCACCTGTGCAGACTGTCATATGCCCTACATCGTCAAAACCGGCGGTACACACTCTATACGTTCACATGCCTTCAAGATCATCCCGCCGGAAGCCACCAGAGAGTATGATATGCCTAACTCCTGCCAAAACGGCAGCTGCCATCAGGATAAAAGTGTCGAGTGGGCAGATCAGCAGTTCAGATCATTTTACAAACAGCCTGATCCAAAAACACTTGCCGATCATCTAAGCAGCAAAAAGCCGTAAGATGAAAATTTCAATCGGTCTGAAACTTGCCTTTCTTTTTTCAATAGTGATTTTAATGCTTCTGCTTCCAATAACATTTATCATCAACTACTCCTCTCAACAGAGTATTGAGAAGATCATCAAAGAGGAGTTTATGCAATCACGGGCAATGGCGCAGAACCATTTTGACCTGCTGACCCAGACAACAAATCTCCTTGCCAAAAATGTCGCTGAAGACCATAATTTACTCCGTCTCTTTTTCTCCAGTGAGCTTGAAACACTGCATTCATACCTCAACGATAAACAAGAGGACCTTAACTGTGACCAGATTGTCATACTTGATGAAGACGGCAACCTTGTAACCCAGGCAGGTCAACTCCCGTTTGAGGCAGCTAATCTGCGCCGCTATGAACTGGTCGAAGAGACCTATACGCAACGGGACTTTCACACTGCCATCATCCGTCAGGGTGATGTCTTCGTCTTCTATACGACTGAGCCGATTGTCATAGGCGAAAAGCTCGAGGGAGTCGTTCTTGCGGGCTTGACTATTAACAACAAGCTGATGGAGAACATCAAAAAGCACACCAGGATGGATTTCAGTATTGTCGGTGACCGCTCTATGGCAGCGACTTCATTTAAAAAAGAGAACATCACCATAGGAACACTGCCGGTCCCCTACACAGAGTATCTCTGGCTGTTGAAAAACCCTTCATCATTCCTGGAAGCTACAATTAACGACATCCCTTACTACATAAGCGCCGAAGAGCTGCATAACACTGATCCCGGCACCAATGCTTCCATCATGCTGGCGTATGAATCAGATGAAATTGAAGAGATCCAGCATCAGCTTCACCAGACCACCATCATTACCATTGTATCGGTTATAGCCATGATCATCCTGCTCTCTTTTCTTTTTGGAAGTGGACTTCATAAACGTATTCAGCAGCTGATAGAGATGACAAAAAAGATCAAAACCGGTCATTACGACGCCCGTCTGCCGGTCACTACATCCGATGAACTTGGTCAGCTGAGTACAAACCTCAACAGTATGGGTGAAGCCATCCTGGAAAAAGATAACCGGCTCAAAGAGTATACCAACAGCCTTGAGATCAAAGTCAATGAACGCACCGAAGCGATCAATATCCAAAAGCAGTACCTCAGCGCTATCCTCGATATGCAGTCTGATCTTATCATCATGATCGAAAACCAAAGAGCCGTTTTTGCCAATCAACCTTTCTTGCAATTTTTCGAACTGAAATCGATCGATACCTTTAACACGCCTGAGAAACTCTGCACTATTTTCGGATTGACAGATATCCTGAAAATGCGGCCTGGTGAGACAGAAAAGTGTTTGAGCGTTGAGACACTGCAAGCTGCTGCACCTTCTGACGTCAAACTCCATACTGCCAAAGGGGAAGAGAAGATATATCACTTGGAGTTTATCCCGTCACACCTGCATGATGATGCTTTTTTGGTTGTCTTTAGCGACATCACTACCTACAAGCAGCAAGAAGAGCATCTTTACCGGGCGGCGACTACCGATGCACTTACCGCCCTGCCAAACCGCATGTATTTTAATGAGCGTGTTGATAAAGCCATCAAACATTTTGAACGATATCAGGGTGATACCTTTCTTCTCCTCTTTGATATTGATGATTTTAAAAAGATCAATGACAGACATGGCCATGATGCAGGAGACGAGGCCCTTCAGAGTATTGGTATCCTTATAAAGATGTATCTGCGAAAAAGCGACGCTGTGGCACGATGGGGAGGCGAAGAGTTCGCTGCCATTCTCTACAACATCAATGAGGAGCAGGCACTTGCTACCGTTGAAAAACTGAGAGAGAAGATCGCAGAAGAGTTCTTTTCATCATTTGGCCACATGACCTGTAGTTTTGGCCTGACAAAAATAATAAAAGATGACATACCTAAAACACTCTTCAAGCGAGTAGATGATGCGCTCTATCAGGCAAAAGAAGAGGGGAAAAACAGAGTTATCACTTCCTTCTAATAAGACTCATTAATCTTCAAAGATGATCATTTCGTAGACACTGCGCGAAGTAACAAGCGACTTCTCAGGGGGAACGGTTGTCGCGTTTTTGGCACGGGCAAGTTCATGACGCAGTTCGGCAATCTCCTGCTCCATCGTCTCCATCTTATCCTTCAGGCGAAGCGCGATATCGACACCGGCCAGATTGACGCCTAATTCACGGGTGAGACGCAAAATTATTTTGATGCGATCAATATCACGTTGAGAATAGAGGCGGATACGACCATCTGAACGTGACGGACAGATCAGGTTCTCACGCTCGTACTGACGCAGTGTCTGCGGATGGATCTCCAATATCTTAGCAACGATGCTGATCAGGTAAACCGGTTCATCATAATGGTGCATCATATTTATCCCCTTTTAGGCTTTTGGAAGTTTCTCTTTCATCACATCAACCAGCTTCTCATCAAGCAAGTCAACCGCTGGTAAAACGATATTCGCCTTTAGATACAGAGCCCCGCGAACCTTGCTTTTACGATTCATCACACCCATCTCTTTAACACGGAAACGCTGGCCATTTTTAGTGTTTTGAGGGACTTTGAGCGTGATCTCTTTTTCAAGGGTTTCTACCGCTACTTTATCGCCAAACAGCGCAGCATGAAGCGGGACATCAAACGTCTTGACCAGATCGTCACCCTCTCTGATATAGTCGCTGCTTGGTGCGATCTGAATATTCAAGTAGAGATCACCCTTGCGCCCTTGCTGCTCATGCCCTTTGCCACGGACACGCATCTTCTCACCGTTTTTAATACCGGCGGGGATCTTAATGTCAAAACTTTCACCCTGCAGGGAGACCGAATGTTTACCGCCAAGGACAGCCACACTGAACGGTACCGTGACATTGGCATCAATATCCAGGTTGGCCTGCTGCTGTTGGCCAAATCCTCCAAAACCGCCTTGAGCACCGCCAAAGCCTCCAAAGCCGCCTGCAGCGCCGCCGAAACCGCCAGCTCCGCCGCCAAAAATATTGCGCAAGATATCATCCAGATCGACATTGGCACCCTGCCCCTGTGCAAAATCATGAAAGTTCTGCCCGCCAAACATAGAGTCACCGAATTGATCGTACTTGGCACGTTTCTCTTTGTCGCTTAGAACTTCATACGCCGCATTGATCTCTTTAAATTTATCTTCTGCTTCCGGCTCTTTATTGACATCCGGATGATACTGCCGTGCCAGTTTCCGGTATGCTTTTTTAATCTCTGCTTCACTCGCTGACGAGGAGACACCAAGGGTTTCGTATAGACTTTTGCTCATTCATGTTCCTGGAAAAGTATGTAAAAATTATTTAGGGAGATTATAGCATATAGGTTGAGTGGGTGTCAATCAAGTTTTAAGATGAGAGAGTTGGCTGAAGAGATTTATATGAGCGTGTTTAAGGCTCTTCGCTCCAATAGTTCTGTTGTGTCAGGCACTGGGTCAGTTTTAGGGGTGTTATGTCATCTTGTACAATCAGATCAGCCATTGCACTCTTGAATTGCTGTGCAGATTCACTCTGTTGATATTTGAGATATTTTGACTTGCTTTTCCATATCTCGATCAGGACAAAAGAGACTCTCTCCTCTTCGTACTGGTAGAGTTCATACTTCAGACACTCTTGTAGAGCTGAAACCTGTGCTACCATCTCATTCAGGAGAGTTCTAAGCTCAGCCTCTTTTCCGGCTTTGGCTTTAAATTTCAATTGCTGGGCTATGACCATCTTCGATTTACTTTTTCATCCACACTTTAAAGGGCTGCAGCGAATCAATATATTCAGCTACATCATTAACATCTGTTTCATTCAGGACTATTTGCGGCATGCCGTTTGCAGAGTAGCCAAACTCCTCATACATCCGTGATGGCTGAAGTATATATCTGATCACATCCTCTTTTTTTCTGTTATAAGAGACAAGATTGAAATCCCGTCCCAGACCGCCTTTCATCGAAATACTATGGCAGTTTGCACAGTTTTGGGCATAAACACTCTTACCGTTTTCAATATCCGCATACAGCGTAATACTGATCAGACAGAGTGCAACAAACAGTTTCATCTTCATTAATTACTTTTGACCGTAAAGATCAGTGCTAGGGTGGTTCGGTTTACTTACAGTAGACTTCTTTGCCTCTTTTTTATCATAATGAACAATATCTTCTGCCTGAACCAATGTTGCGAATAGAGCTGTTGCCAATAGAATTTTTTTCATCTTTCTTTCCTTTGTTGACACCTCTTAAAGTGTCTTTATTAATGATTTTGAGAATAGTAACCAACATGTAATGCCAATACGATTGATACAAATCAATAAATAGGACAAATTTTGTCTTATTTAATAAAAAAGTGGTTTTTGGGAACTGTTTTGCCTCTTTTAGGGACGATTGAAAGTTATATGATCGCCTCTGTGCTCAATTCTGTTTGAAGTTCAACACCAAACTGCTCTGCTTTTTCCCGGTCGGTACGATCCCAGCTGACAAACTCTCTTTTCAATACTTTTTTGTAAAAATTACTGAGCAGTTTGCGATCTTTGTCACTCAGCTTTTCAATGATCATCCTACCGCCAAAATGTCTTCTCAACAGAGGTTCAATAGCCAATGGTTTGTGGAAACGTTCAAAATAGCTCTCTATTCTTGAGCGACCGGCTTCATCATCACCCGTCGTACCGCAGACTATAAATGAGGCGATAAGCTTGGCTTCGATCTGCTCTTTTTTCATTTGGAGCAGTTCCATCAACCGTTTATGCGGACCATCGATCCAGATACCTGAACCAATGATCACTTTATCATAGTAGACAATCTCCTTAAAATCAAGTGTCTCAATGTTGAGAACATCTACCTGGGTACCTATCCCCCTGGCGATCCAACTTGCCGTATCTTCTGTCGCACCGTAGCGTGTCCCATAAATGAGGGCGATCCTCTCCGACGACTTAACCATCGGTTGAATGCTGCAACCAAAACTGAATGCAGCGATTGATAGCAGGGTAATATTGCCAGTATGCTTTAGAAAGCCTCTTCTATCCATCCTCATTGCCTATAGCATAGATATCCAAAACCCTTGATGTCACTTTATATTGATCATCCATCGCCTCAAAAGTATCGTCGGGCTTTAAATTGCCGAGCTCTATCACTTTCCCGTTTTGAGAGAGCTGGGCAAACCCCCGCTTGCGTTTGAGTTTAGGATCATTTGCTTCAAAGAGCATAAGCATATTTGTCAGTCTGCTCTGTTTTGAGGCTATTTGGGAGATGATACCCCGCTGCAGGTTTTCTGCAAGCGGTTCAAGCTGACGATGAGCATTTTGAAGCTTGAACTCCATACTCTCTCCAAGACGGGAGCGCAACTGTGTGATCTGCTCATAACTGTTTTTCAGGCGCTGTTCAATGGAGTGGCGGGAGTAACTCTCCTGAAGATGCCCCAACTGCTCGCCATATCGGTGCAGACGCTGAGTGAGTGTGCTCTCATACTGTGACATCAGAGCGTCAAGATACTGCAGCATCTCATGCTGATCGGGCAGGATCATCTGCATCGCCGCACTCGGTGTCGGAGCACGAAGATCGGCTACAAAATCGGAAATCACCCAGTCAATCTCATGACCGACAGCTGAAACAACAGGTGTTTGTGCATGGAAGATGGCATCTGCAACAATCTCTTCATTGAATCCCCACAGATCTTCAATACTTCCACCTCCACGGCCTATGACTATTGCATCATACTCTCCACGATCGGCAGTTTGGAGGGCCTGAACGATCGAAGGAGCCGCATCGTCACCCTGAACGACACTATCATAGATGGAGAGTTCCACCATCGGCCAGCGCTGTGCCGCCACATGCTGCATATCCTGCAAAGCGGCACCCGTCGCCGATGTGACCAGTGCAATACGTTTAGGCATTTTCGGCAACGGCTTTTTTCTACTCTGCTCAAAATAGCCCTGCTGAGTAAGTTTCTGCTTGAGCTGCTCATAGGCCAAAGCCAACGCCCCATGTCCGGAGGGTTCGATCATAAAGGCGTTAATCTGATACTGTCCGCGCGGTTTATAGAGGGTAATTGCTCCATCAAGCAGGACTTTCAACCCCTCTTCCAGACGAAAACGGAGCTTGGAGGCATTGCCGCGGAACATCACACAACTTATGGTCGAACCGGAGTCTTTAAGGGTGAAGTAGATGTGACCGCTGTTATGATAGGTAATACGGGAGAGTTCCCCTTCGACGTAGACACGCACGAAGGTGGATTCCAAAAGGTTTTTTATCTGTTCATTGAGCGCTGAGACAGATAGAGGAGTAGTCATTGCCATCAACTCAAGAAATTGGATACTGCTTTACACCTGTTTGTATCGAGCCACCCAAGAGCACAATGGTGCGAGGGCCTGCTGCCGAAGCAAACTTAGCGTTAGCGTAGCCAGATGGGCTTTGCTCATTTGGCGTTATAAAACCAATGATTTTTGTCATCGTTTTCGGGCAATAAGTAAAGTGGAGATATCCATCGAGAAGCTTTTGGTAAAGAGCATGTCAAAACCGGCGGCATCAAGCTCCTCCTGCATTTTTGAAACAGTCAAAAAGCCTTCAATAGAGTTGGGAAGGTACTCATACGCTTCACGGTTTTTGGAGATAAACGCACCGATGTGAGGAAGTACCTTGTTCATATAGAAGTCGCGGATCTTTCCTAACAGTGACGGATTTTCATTTTTCATAAACTCCAGAATAACGACCAGCCCGCCCGGCTTCAACACCCGGTTGAACTCTTTCAGGGCTGCTTCGCGTTCAATGACATTACGGATCCCGTAAGTGATACTGAGCATATCTGCCGTCTGATCTTCCAGCGGAATCTCTGTCGCCTTGGAAATGTGGTATTCAAATTTAGGGAATTTTTCACGGGCAACGTTCACCATCCCTTCGGAAGGGTCTACGCCGATAAGCTTGCTGACAGGAATACCAAGCGCACCGCTGCGGCGTTTCCAGTAGTCCATCATATCACCCGTACCACAGGCCACATCTACAATGGCATCGATGTTCTCCTTGCCGTAAAAACCATACGCTTTGTCACACGCTTTTTTACGCCAGCTCTTATCGACCCCCATACTCATCACACGATTGGCCGTGTCATACGTCGGTGCGATCTCATCAAACATCGATACAATTTTTTCCTGTTTTTCCACTACTTCCCTTTTAACCACAACACAATATCTTTATCCAACTGATAAGTATGCACTATTTTAAAATCAATTTTTTCTTTTGCAAACGGTATTTTACCACCGCTTTTGGGTGACACAAAACAGAGGTACATGTCTGTCAGCTCTTTTGTCAGTTCAAACATGCCCGGACCACCCTCTATAAGTATGTTATTATAGCCATCCATCACTTCAAGTGTATCGGAGATCATCACTTTTCTATCGGGTACTCCAAACAGCGGAATAGCCTGATCAAAGCTATGTTCACGACTGATGATCAGAACATCGGGCGCTCTGCCATCAGCCAATCTTGCATCCAGCGTCGGCCGGTCGGTTCTTACTGTGTTTCCACCAATCACCAACAGGTCGCAGCGATCGCGGATGGTATGAACAAGCTTTCTCGATGTTGCATCACTGATAGTGCCCCCATCAATCGTTCCGTCAAGTCGCTGTGCCCACTTGAAGAGGACAAAACGCTCCTCCTGCCAACGTCTGAATGGCAGAAGGAGATCGGCTGCTTTTTCGTGCAGCTGACCTGAGTACACTTCAATACCGGCATCTTCCAGGATCGTTTTACCACCTGCAGCATCCCGGTTTGGATCTTCATGTGCTATCACTGCACACTTCAGACCAAGCTCCGTTATCAGCGTAGCACACGATGGTGTTTTCCCATGATGCGCGCATGGCTCCAGCGTCACAAAAATCGTGCATTCTGCAAAACAGTTATTGTGGTTGGCTATGAGATAGTTATGAAGTTCAGATGAAGAGTCAATGGCAGCGACAGCTTTATCACCGCTAAGTAGTTGATAGGCACTTTTAAGAGCTAATACTTCAGCATGAGGTCCGCCGGCTATCTGGTGTGCTCCAACAGCGAGCAGTTCACCTTTTGCTCCAACAACCGCTGCGCCGACAGCAGGATTTGGATAGGTCAGACCCTGATATTTCCAGGCCTCATCGATAGCCAATTGCATCATAGTCGATGACTTCATTACCACTCGAAGTAAGTTCTGGCTTTGTTGATATCTTTGTAGGCTACGGTGCTCTCTCCGGCTTCGCTGTCGTTGATAATGATATTTTCACCCTCAACACGAAGCAGTTCACCGCGCAGTTTAACTTTTTCAACCGTCGCAACCGCCACTTTCTCACCCACGGAGTTTTTAAAGTTCTGAAGTGTTTTCAATTTTCGCTCAATCCCCGGAGAGCTTACTTCGAGGCGATATTCACCTGAAACAGGAGGAGTGACATCAAGCAGCGGTGAGATAAGATGTGTCGCTTCAACACACTTATCCATGCTGACACCACCTTCTGCAGTTACACTGATACGGTAGATAGTCTCTTCATGTTCGGTGACAATAGCCGTATCATAAAGTTTCATGCCAATTGATTCGACCATGCTTTTAATATCGGATTCAAGACTCATTATCACGCTCCTTGGAGATCTGTTTGAAGAGATCTTCGATAGTTTTACTTTTCTCCATCTGATCGTCAAACTCGAAAGCCAGTTTCGGACAGCGGAACCAACCCTGATCTTTCAGACAGTGATCTTCAATGATCGGGCGGGCTTTTCTAAGAAGTTTAAGAAAATCACGACGCTCCTGTTCCGTGTAAAAATGGGGATCTAGATAGACCTTCGCATCACTGCGGCCACGGGCACACTTGACTTCGATAACATCAAGTTCATGCAGACGGGCATCGTTTAGTTGGGAGAGTGCTTCAGGAATGAGTTCCTGAAGAATAGCGTCGGTACGCTTGAGTTTTATTTCCGCAGGGGTCATTAAAGAGCGACTTTTTGCTCGACTTTAGTGAAAGTTTCGATGACATCGCCAACCTGTACATCTTCATAACCGTTGATGACAACACCACACTCATAACCGTTACCCACTTCTTTGACATCATCTTTGAAGCGTTTAAGAGAAGTAAGATCGCCTTCGAAGAGAACGACACCATCACGGATAACACGGATATGGCCACCGCGAACCAGTTTACCGTCAACGACCATACATCCGGCAACCATACCGCCAGGGATCTTGAAGGTATCACGGACATCAGCCTGACCTGTATTTTCTTCCGTAAATTTCGGCGCCATCATACCGGTCAGCATCGCAGTAATATCGTCGATCAGCTGATAGATGATCGAGTAGGTCTTGATCTCGACCCCTTTTTGTTTTGCCGATGCTTTAACCGCACCTGTCGGGCGGACATTAAAGCCAAGAAGCACACAGTTTTCAGAGTTGTTTACCAGTTCGACATCATTCTCGGTAATACCACCGACACCGGAAGAGATCACATTGACCTTGACTTCCTCATTACGCATCTCGCTCAGTGATGACTTGATCGCTTCAAGCGAGCCGTGAACATCTGTCTTCAAGACTACTTTAAGTGTTTTGAGTTTGCCTTCGGCTATCAGTGATGTCAACTCATCCAGTGTAGTTTTCGTACTGACTGAAAGCTCTTTATGACGCTCATAGTCATGACGTTTCTGAGCGTACTCACGTGCTTCTTTGTCACTCTCCATCGCCATCATTGTCTCACCGGAGCCCGGTACTTCATTCAAACCGACGACAACAGCAGATTCACTTGGCCCGACCTCTTTGAGCATCTTTTTATGGTTATCGATCATCGCCTTGACACGGCCATGAGCGCTACCGCATACAACATGATCGCCGACACGCAGGGTACCGTTTTGAACGATTACCGTTGCAACCGGTCCGCGGCCTTTTTCAAGTGAGCTTTCAACAACAACCGCTTTGGCCATTGCATCAGGGTTGGCTTTGAGTTCAAGAAGTTCTGACTGGATCAGGATGTTTTCCAGAAGTTCATCGATACCCGTGCCTGCTTTGGCAGAGAGCGGAACAAATTCGATATCTCCACCCCAGTCTACCGGCGTAACACCTTTTTCTGCCATCTGACCTTTGACAAGATCAGGGTTGGCGCTCTCTTTGTCCATCTTGTTCATAGCGACAATAATCGGAGCACCAGACTCTTTGGCATGCTTGATCGCCTCTTCAGTCTGCGGTTTCACACCATCATCTGCTGCAACAACAATAATGATGATATCTGTCGCCTGAGCACCGCGGGCACGCATCGCACTAAACGCGGAGTGACCCGGAGTATCGATAAAGGTGATCTTTTTACCATGCTGATCAACAGTATATGCACCAATATGCTGCGTAATCCCTCCGGCTTCACCATCAGCCACTTTGGCATCCCGGATTGCATCAAGAAGTGATGTCTTACCGTGGTCAACGTGACCCATGATCGTAATGACCGGTGGGCGTTCCTGCATACCTTCATCTTCTTCTTCAGCTTCATATGCCTCTTCATAGTTAAAGGCATCTTTAGGGTCGATCGTTGTCACTTCAACTTCAAACTCTTCCGCAAGAATCTCGATCTCATCTTTGCCAAGGAAATCATTTTTAGTCGCCATCATGCCAAGATTAAAAAGTACCTTGATGATGTCTGACATCGGACGGTTGAGTTTTTCGGCAAACTCATATACACGGATATCTTCAGGAATCTCTACATGTGTTACAACTTCATCTTCACCGGCAGCTTTGACATATTTCTTACGCTTGCCGCGTGCAACTGAACGTTTTCTCTGCCCCTGTTTTTTACCGCCGCCGCGTCCTACCGGCTTTTTCTCACGCGGTTTTCTCGGCTGCTCCGGCGGAAGCTCTTTCTTGTCAGACATATTCAGATCGAGTAAGACGACCTCTTCGCCGTCAAGGTCCATTGACACGTCGGACATTGAGCCGCCGAAGATATCCATCCTCTTTCCTTGATCCTGCTTGCTCGCTGATCCTTTGGATGTCCTTTTCTTTTTTGAAGCCAACTCTTCAAGGGCATCCGCACTTACTTTACCGTATGTTGAAACATTTGCTGTCTTTTCCGGACGTGAGTATGACTCTTCGGCTGGTTTCGGCTTTTTCTTTTTAACGATTCTCAGACCGGCGCGCTTGATCGGTATCACTTCTTTAAGCGGTGAAGGCTTGGCAGCTTTTTCCGGTGCTTTTTCTTTTGCAGGAGCAGCGACCTCCTCTTTAACCTCTTTTGGAGTCTCTTCCGGTTTTTTCTCTTCAGCTTTTGGCGCAGCTTCTACCGTTTTCTCTTCTGCCGGTTCTTCACTCTTAGGAGCTTCTTCTTTCGGAGCGCTCTCCTCTTCTTTTGCAGCAGCAGCTTTTTTAACAACTTTTGGTTTTGCGGCAGGTGCAGGAGCAGCACCTGTCATAATGTAATCCATGATCTTTTCAGCTTCTTCCATCGAAACTGAACTTGATGCTGTTTTAACCGACAGGCCAATTGCCGAAGCTTTATCTACAACCTCTTTTGAGGCAATTCCAAGTTCTTTGGCAATTTCATGGACTCTTACTTTATCTGTCATCCGAGATGATCTCCTTTAGCTGACTCATTAACTGTTGTGTGGCACCCGATTTGCACTGTCTAGCCAGTGCCCGGTCTAGTTTTTTATCTTCCACACACGCTTTACACAGATAGAAGCTCCGCCCATTCCCGCTGAAGGGTCTAAGCATCTTCTCTTCGCACTGTAAACGTATCAGTGTGTGCTGTTCTGCTCTGGTACGGCAGACGATACACATCCGAAATGGCTGAGTCTTTATTCGCGGCATTATATCGAAATATTCCTTGATTTATCGCTTGATAATCAGGCCGTCATTATCGAAATCAAGCACTTTTACCGTGAAGTCAGGAAATTTAGCCGAAAAACTGTTGGCGATCTTCTGTGCATCTTCATCATAGACCATATTGAAAAAGGTCGATCCACTACCGGAGAGGGTGCTCATCAAAGCGCCTCCTTCATAAGCAAGTTTCTGAACAGAAAAAAGATCCGGCAAGAGTTTCATGCGAACTTTTTGATGAAAGCGATCCTGTGAAGCGATACGAAGCATCTCCCAATCCTCATTAAAAAAAGCAGCCACGGTAAGTGCCGTATGAGAGAGGTTGAAAATGGCATTCTCTTTACTGTAGGAGCGCGGCAAACTGGTTCGGGAGCGGGCGGTTGATATCGGTTTATTGGGAATGACAACAACCGCTTTCAGGTAATCCGGCATATGTTTTTTTTGCGAAAAGACTTTCTGTTTTTCAAGCGTAGCAGCATTGAAGCCACCCATCACAGCGGGGGTGATATTGTCCGGATGCGATTCATATACCAAGGCATGATTTAAAATACGTCGTTTTGAGACACGGACACCGGCCGCCTCATGCGCTGTCGAAATAGCACTCACGATAACAGCTGATGAACTGCCAAGTCCCCTGGACATCGGAATCTGATTGTGAAACGTAAACTTGAAGTTCTGACGCCGCTGAGTCAGTCGTTTATAGTGGTCATTAAAGATACTGACGAAAAGATTATTCCCCTTAAGACGAGGGTTGTTCTCCCCTTCACCTTTAATGGCGATACTGAAAAAACGTGATGGGTGAAACTCTACGACATTGCGCAGGTCTACCGAAAGTCCTAAGGAATCAAATCCAGGGCCGAGGTTGGCACTGGTTGCAGGTACGCTTATGGTCAATTAATTTCCTTATCAGACGGCACCAATACCGTAAAAAGGAGCCGTATCCGACTCAAAATCTTCTAAATGCAGACGTTCTGGCAGCCTAAATCGATTTACCGGCACCTCGGGAAGGGTCTGCGTGACTATTGTGTCTGAAGTTTTAACAAAACAGAGCTTTCCAACGGCTTTGATAGGCTGGTTTTCATTGAAATAGAAGGCATCTGTCGCCAAAAAGGGGATATTCTTCGTAATAGAGAGTGTTTTAAAAAACAGGTAGGTGATCTTGATCGCCATAAAACTTCCCGGCCCTTTGGCATAGATAAAATGGGAAAAAGTGTATTTGTTCAGAAGCTCCTGAACCAGACGTGGCAGGACTTCAGAGGATTTCTCATCACTTTCAATCGTTTCGATCAGTTCTCCGTCTCTGTAGACGCCAAGCAGCAGCGGTGAACTCAATGCAATCACAACAAGATCATGCATACGCTTTGGCCATCTCCTTCTCTTCGACACCGCTCAGCTCAACCACTTCATAATTTTCCGGACTCTTTAAAAGCTCCAGTGTCAGCTTGTGATTCAGGTCATGACTGCCCGCAAAGGCTTCATAATTACCGATAAAATTCATACCAAGCAGCGACATATCACCGATGGCATCTAAAATCTTATGGCGGACAAACTCATCACTGAAACGCAGACCTTCGGCATTAAGGACCTTCTTCTCATCCAGAACTACAGCATTTTCAAGGCTTCCGCCAAGTGCCAGACCTTTTGAACGCAGATACTGTACTTCATGCAAAAAGCCGAATGTTCGTGCACGGGCAATCTCATTTTTATAAGTATGCTTCGTCAAATGAACCACAAAGTTCTGCTCGTCGATCACCGGATGCTGAAATTTGATGGTGAAATCGTACTTGAGCTCTTTCGATGGCGAAAGTTTGACATATTTGTCACCCTCTTGCACCTCTACCTCTTTTTTTATCCGAATGATCCGTTTTGGCTGTTCTTGGTGCACGACACCGGCTTCATCCAGCAAAATACAAAAACTGGCACTTGAGCCATCCATAACAGGTACTTCATCGGCATCAACAATGACACGGAGATTGTCAATGCCATAGGCATATACTGCAGAGAGGAGATGCTCAATGGTCGAGATAAAGCAGCCCTCTTTGCCTATGACCGTTGCCATCTTTGTATCTACGACATTTTCTGGTTTTAAAGGGATAGAAACACTCACATCTTTACGATAAAAGACAATTCCGCTATCTGCTTCAAGCGGTTCAAGACGCAGGCGAACCGGATTGCCTTTATGCAAGCCGATACCTACTAACTCTACAGGTTTTCCAATCGTTGTCTGTGTCATCTAAAAATCCTTCTACAAGGTGCCTTTGATCAGGCTAAGTAATTATTCAATACGCCAAAAAAGCAAATATTATTCCCAATATTATAACTAAGTGATATAAACCACTCTCTCTGTTTTTCTATTATCCAAATATTTTAAGGCTCTTAGATCCCCCTATGAGCGCTTCATGATCTTCTTGGCGTTATTTAACACTTCGGTAATATTGAGGCGAATCCACTGCTTATCCATCCACTCTTGCGGGCGGACATCAACGCCTTGCACCAATACACCAAAATGGAGGTGATCTCCCAGGACAGAACCTGTTGTACCGGTATTGGCGATCACCTGCTTAGGTTTAACAACATCACCAACTTGAACATTCATCGATGAACAGTGTGCATAGAGTGTATAAAGCCCCATTCCGTGATGAATGACCGGCATATTTCCATAGATGCCATTGTAGCCGGCATAGACTACTTCACCGCCATTTTGCGGTGTGATCTTCGCCTGTTTGACACTCGCCATATCCAAGCCAAGATGATACGCTTCACTCACCTGCTCACCATGGTAGTGATAATAGCGGTGATCACCAAACCCGCCAAGTATCTGTGCATTTTTCAACGGATACATCGGGGTAACAGAAAATGAACTGATCATCGTATCGGGAACGGTAGCAGTGATCTCATGGATCAGCTTCTCATTCGCTTCACGTACATCTTCATTGATAACCTTGAATTGCGGAATACGGCCTTCTACATCCTGAGTCTCCGCATAATCTTCCGCTAGCTGTGCAATTTTACCTTCAAGGTATTTATCGGATAGTTTCAGTGTACGGGTACGGTACTGGGCACTTTTTATATAGAAGGGAATAGGTGCCCTGGCGACATTACCGGCTTCATCCTCAACAACCAGTCTTGCACGAAAGCTCTCTTCCATAACCGGCCATGCGATCAATGCCACATAAACGTTCTCTTTGTAAAAAGGCTGGCCTACAAAATGTTTTCCGGAATCTGTCTCAATATGGAATGATTTGATATTGTCATCGGATGCTTCAAATACAACCAGCGCTGAGCCACCTTTACGAATACCGTAAGAGTTGGTGATCACATTGGCTACCGGACGTCGTTTATCTACGATCAGCAGAAAATCATCTTTAGAGCTATTGCCCTTCATAAAATTCCAGCTGCTTGCATCGTTGGCTTCTACCGTAATGACCACCTCATCCACTTTTAATCTAAATACATTTTTAGGGACATCTACGGTAATTACAGTATCTGTTTCCGGAGTCATAAACTGCTCACTGGCAAGCTCGAAACTTTTATCGCCGCTCTTTAGCGTGACTTTGTACTGCTTCAGGCCGCTTTCATCATCGATTTTGATCATCAACGGTTTTTTCATATTCCAAAAACCGTTACTGTCTATCAATACAGCCGAGGGCTTATCCTGCTCAAACATCGGCGAGGTATAGACAAAGACTCCTCCGGCAATGATGCCGATAAAAAGCAGCATCCCTATCATCGAACCAAAATTACTTTTTTTTCTCACACAAATTCCTTTTCAAGTACATTTACTATTGTCTCTTCTGCATCTTCCAGTGCCATGTTCTTTATGGTGAAACCGGCTGAATGCGAATGACCACCGCCGCCATAGGCCCTGGCGAATTCGGAAAGATCTATCTTTCCGTCACCACGGATTGATCCTTTGACAGAACCGTCACGATTTTCACGCAGCATCAGTGCCACTTCTGCCGTCGGCAGGTAGAGGCTCTCTTCCAGTGCCGCTTCACAATCGACCTGCTTCGCACCGGTAGCTTCCATCACTGCATGAGGAACCAACGTACTTACCAGCCGTCCACTGCAGCGCAATTTAGCATTTTGAAGCATCCAGCCCTTTAGCCGCATCGCAGCCAAAGAGAGACTCTGCACCAATGATGCCGAACATAAAGCAATATCTGCTCCACAACGGTGAAGCTCACTGGCCATCATAAACGTTTTCGCATCCGTTTTTGCCGACGTAAAACAGTTAGAGTCATCCAGCAAGCCGGCATAGAGTGCCGTGGCCATCTTCGGATTGATCTTGATCTTTTCGGCCTGGAACAGATCATAAAGCACCTGTGTCGTGCTGATAGCTGTCGTATCAACCGCATTGATCGTACCATACCCTTTATTGGAACTGTGATGATCGATATTGATCAGTTCACATGACGGTTCAACCCCCAATCGCGAGACGCTGCCGCAATCAAAGCTGATAGCCAGATCTGCCGATGCAGGAAACTGATGACGGATTTTCTCAAACCAGGGAAGGAAAGTCAGGTTTGGATCGATCGTCTCTGTAACACAGAAGAGGGTTGCCTTTTTTTGCAGGCGAAGCAGATACGAGTAGATAGTACTTGCACTGCCTAGCGAGTCGGCATCAGGATTGAGATGGGCAATCAGTACGACGTGTTCGGCAGTGCCGATTCGTTCAAATAGTTCAGTCAATGATTCGCTTAATATTTTTTTTGGAATTATAGGTAAACTGCCTTAACTACTCTTTATCTTTTATTGTTCATTTTGTAAACATAGGCAAGAACTTCTGCCACGGCGGCGAAAAGCGTTTCGGGGATCGGCTTGTCGACATCCACTTCCGCATACAAGGATCGGGCAAGCGGCGGGTTTTGAACAATATGTACATTGTTTTCACGGGCGACCTTTTTGATCTGGACCGCAATGTTGTCTTTCCCTTTGGCGATAACCATCGGCGCATGGTGCTTGGATTCGTCATATTTAATAGCGACAGCGTAGTGTGTCGGGTTGGTAATAACAACATCGGCATTGGGAACCTCGGCCATCATCCGTTTTTGGGCTGCCTGCATCTGAACCTGGCGGATCTTCGCCTTGATATGCGGATCCCCTTCCATGTTTTTCATCTCATCCTTGATCTCCTGCTTACTCATCTTTAACTGGTCAAAATACTGCTTACGCTTGATCACCAGATCGATCATCGCAAAAACAAAAAGAATAAACAACATGATCAGGGCCAGTATAATGACCTTATCCCGTACCCATTCCAGTTGATCATTCAGTCCAAAAAGAGCGACAGTTGGAAGTTCCTTTGTAAATGTAAAAAAAAAGAAAAATCCGACACCCATCGCGGTTGAGGCCTTGAAGGTCATCATCATTCCCTCAAGCAGTTTTTTCAACGAGAAGAGGTTTTTCGCACCTTTGATGGGGTCGAGCTTTGTCAGATCGGGAACAAGCGGTTTCGTCGTGAAGAGGATGCCTATCTGTGCAAGATTGCCTAAAATACCGGCAATAGCTGCAACGATGGATAACGGAAGCACTATGATCAAAAACTCTTTAAATGTAGTGATAGCTATACTCATCAGAGTATTCTCATCCAGGGAAGTTCCCTGCAGTGAAAAGTAGTATTTAACAAGGTTTTCTGCCCGTTCTGCAATAAACGGGAACAGCATCAAAAAGCCCAAAATCGCCATAAACAGAGTAAAGATCCCAGCCGTATCCTGACTTTTCGGGACATTCCCGTCCTTACGGGCATCTTCAATCTTCTTGGGAGTGGGTTCTTCGGTCTTTTCCTGATCGTCAGCCATAAAAAATCCTTAGAAGAACCTACAAAAATCTTGCAAAGATTTTTCTTTAGCAGCCATAGCGGCTTTAGCGTAGTAAAAGGGACAAGTTCCTTTTACGTTCAAAATCAATAATGCTTCGGTCTTTTCCTGATCGTCAGCCATAAAAAATCCTTAGAAGAACCTACAAAAATCTTGCAAAGATTTTTCTTTAGCAGCCATAGCGGCTTTAGCGTAGTAAAAGGGACAAGTTCCTTTTACGTT
>JAYEMF010000130.1:13092-13253 GCA_034717975.1 Campylobacterota bacterium | reverse complement strand
CAAAATCAATAATGCTTCGGTCTTTTCCTGATCATCAGCCATGAAAACTCCTTAGAAGAACCCATAAAAATCTTGAAAAGATTTTCCTTCAGTGGCCACAGCGGCCTTAGCGTAGTAAAAGGGACGGGTTCCTTTTACGTTCAAAACTGATATTACTTCGG
>JAYEMF010000130.1:0-12992 GCA_034717975.1 Campylobacterota bacterium | reverse complement strand
TCAGCCATGAAAACTCCTTAGAAGAACCCATAAAAATCTTGAAAAGATTTTCCTTCAGTGGCCACAGCGGCCTTAGCGTAGTAAAAGGGACGGGTTCCTTTTACGTTCAAAACTGATATTACTTCGGTCTTTTCCTGATCGTCAGCCATTTGATGCCTTTGGCATCAGGGGGAAGCGGAAAGGGGAAAGAGAGAAAAAAAGATTTGATGCTTTTGACATCAAGGAAAAGGGGGATAAGAGACTTAAAGCCTTTGCTCTTGCCTCTTCCCCCTTTCCTCTTGCCTCTTCCCTTCTCACCTTTCCTCTTTCCGGCTCACAAAGTGAGCACTAATCCAGTTTCATAGAAAGATCGATCCAGTTAGCCTGGTGGATCATCGAGCCGCTGCTGATCGCGTCCACACCGGTTTTGGCATAGCTTTCGATCGTATCGAGTGAAATATTGCCGCTGGCTTCAAGCAGGACTGACGGATAATGTTCATCTCTAAATGCAACTACTTCCGAGAGCTGTTCAGGTGTCATATTGTCACACATGACAATATCCGCATGAACGGCCATAAACTGCTTAGCCTGTTCAATCGTCTCCGCTTCAATCTCGATCGTCGAAGTAAAGGGGATCTGCCTGCGTGCTTCAAGCATAAAACTTTCAAGGTCACTAATCGTCTTAAGGTGTGTATCTTTCAGCATCAAAGCATCATCAAGTCCCATACGATGATTTGCCGCTCCGCCGATGCGGGATGCATACTTCTCAAAGAGACGGAGCATCGGACGTGTTTTACGCGTGTCGAGCAGTTTTGTCCCATAAGGCGCAATAATATCTGCATAGCTACGTGTCAGTGTGGCGATTGAACTGGCATGCAGCATCATGTTCAAGATCGTGCGTTCATCCCGCAAAAGGGTGTGTGAATCGCTCTTAAACTCAGCGATAACATCACCTTTCACAAAACGTTCACCATCTTGGAAAGACCACTCAACATTGATCTTATCCATCTCGCACAGCTGATCAATATAGGTCTGTCCGGCAAGTACACCGTCACTCTTGGCAATGATCTTTGCAGAAGCTTCAGTCGGTTCGGAGACTCTCGCATAAAGATCACCCCGGCCTACATCTTCTGCCAATGCCGCTTTTATAAAGTCGATCATAGCGCCATCATCCGCTCTAATGCTATTCTGGCCCATTTCGCAGTCTCTTCATCAATCTCGATCTCATTGAGCGGTTCGCCCTCATCGATCGATTTGAGTGTCAGGTAGAGGTCTTCTAGCGTCGTCTCATTCATCGTCGGGCACTCCGGTTTTGTCGAAGAGAGCACATAGGTGTTTTTCGGGCGCAGACGGTTGACCAGGTTAAACTCTGTCCCGACAGCCACTTTTTGATCTTCGGGAAGTTCGGCGATGTAACGGATCAGTTGCGATGTGGAACCGACAAAATCGGCTTTGTCACAGATCGCCGGATCACATTCAGGGTGGACGGCGATCAAAATACCCGGAAACTTTTTACGGTAGAACGCTATGTCTTCAACGGTAAAAAGCTGATGTACCGAGCAGAAACCGTCATAACAGATAATATCCGCATCGGCAATATTCTCATCGATGCCGATCACGGCGGATTTGAGGCCCATCTGATTGGCAATATTCTGTCCCAGACAGCGATCGGGTACAAACAATATCTTTTTCCCCTCTTTAAGCGCTGTTGTAATGATCAGTTTGGCATTGGAACTGGTACAGACCATGCCTCCCATCTCTCCGACTTTGGCTTTGACATCGGCGTTGGAGTTGATGTAGGTGATCGGCAGGATATTCTCTTTACTGATACCCGCTTCTTCCATCGCCTTGACCGAGTCATCAAAGTAAAGCGAATCGATCATACGTGCCATCGCACAGCAGGCGACTTTAGGCATCACCACACGCTTTTCGGGACTGAGCACTTTCACACTCTGTCCCATAAAACCGACCCCGCAGAAGACGACAAATTTCGCGTCATCATCACGTGTCTTTTTCGCCAGTTCGAGGGAATCACCCGTGATATCTCCCATCTCAAACACTTCATCGCGCTGATAAAAGTGGGCGACCACCGTTACGTCCAATTTCTCTTTAAGCACATTAATCTTATCTTTCAACTCTTCGGTTGTGTAGTTCAAACCACTTCCTTACTCTATCTATCTCTTATAGAACTTTTATCGAATTATAACAAACTTTAAAATACAATCCCATATCAATACAACATACAGGTTTTTTATGGAATTTCTAACCAATCTCAATGCACAGTTTTATATCGCCGCCTATCTCATCGGCGGAATCCCGTTCGGCCTCCTTCTGGCCAAGTTTTTTGCCGGTGTCAATGTCAAAGAGAGCGGTTCGCAGAGTATCGGTGCAACCAATGTCCTGCGTGTCGTCAAAGAGAGCAATCCTGCTCTGGCCAAAAAACTCGGTGCGGCCACGCTTGCACTTGATGCACTCAAAGGGGTCGTCGTTCTGCTTGCAGGTATGGCTGTCGGTGTGAGTGACGCGACCCTTTGGGGGATCGCTGTCCTGGCTGTTATCGGGCACTGTTTCAGCCCTTATCTATGGTTCGAAGGGGGCAAAGGGATCGCTACGGGAATGGGTGTAATGATGATTTTGCTCCCGATTGAAACCATTATTGCCCTCCTTGTCTGGGTTGTTGGTGCCAAGACAATCCGTATCTCATCACTCTCATCACTGCTGGGACTGACAGCTTTGATCATTGCCAGTTTTTTCATCCATCCGGATATACCTCATGTACCGGTACTGTTTATAGGTTTTATCCTCTTCTATAAACACATCCCCAATATCGTCCGTCTGATCAAGGGTGAAGAGAAGCGCGTCGTCTGAGATGCGTATTGAGATCAAAGCCCTCACCTTCGATGCCATTATCGGTCTGTTGGAGCATGAGCGGACTACGCCTCAGCGCGTAATTGTCGATGCCGCTTTCGAGTACGATTTTCGGGGTGAATTTATCGACTACGCCGATGCGGCAGAACGCATCAAAGCAGTTATGATCAAAGCGGAGTTTGAGCTGATCGAAGAGGCCCTCCTGACACTTAAAAACCGACTTAAAGCAGCGTACCCTTCCATTGAGACGCTTACCTTGAAAATCTCAAAACCCGATATTCTTCCTGATTGCGAAGTCTCCGTCAGTGACCGTTACAAATTTAAAGAAAATTGAAATTTAGCTTCAAACTTCCTTAAAACTGTGCTACAATTCCATAAAAATACACCTAGAGGAACGTGAATGCGTATTCTTATTATTGAAGATGAAGTTACCCTAAACAAGACACTTGCCGAAGGCCTGAAAGAGTTTGGTTACCAGAGTGATGTTGTTGAGACAATGAAAGACGGGGAGTATTATCTCGATATCCGTAATTATGATCTTATTTTAACGGACTGGATGCTGCCTGATGGCAACACGGTCGATATTATCCCTCACATCAAGACCAATGCACCGAAAACAGTGATCGTTGTACTCTCTGCCCGTGATGACAACGAGAGTGAAGTCGAAGCACTGCGTGCCGGTGCTGATGACTATATCCGTAAACCATTTGATTTTGATGTCCTTGTCGCACGTATCGAAGCCCGTCTTCGCTTTGGCGGCAGCAATATCATCGAAATCGAAGATCTTACGATCAACCCTGAAGAAGAGAAGATCATCTATAAAGAGAAAGAGATCGAGCTTAAAGGGAAGCCGTTTGAAGTATTGACGCACCTGGCACGCCACCGTGATCAGATCGTCTCCAAAGAGCAGCTGCTTGACGCTATCTGGGAAGAGCCGGAACTCGTTACACCAAATGTCATCGAAGTCGCCATCAACCAGATCCGTCAGAAAATGGATAAACCGCTTAACATCACAACGATTGAAACAGTCCGCCGCCGCGGTTACCGTTTCTGCTTTCCAAAAGAAGTTTAATCCCTTTACTTTCCATGCTTCTTGCATGGAAGCCAAACAGTTTTTTTCTACCATCAGCCCTAAAAAGTCACTTCTCAATTAAACTATTGTAAAATTATCGTATGTTTTCACAACGCAGTATCAGAACCCAGTTTCTTATCCAGCTTTTTATCGCATCAGCTGCACTGATCATCACCTTCTCTTCTCTGCTCTATCTTTACATCCAGAACTCTATTTTAGAGGAGAAAAAAGTCGAACTTCTCCGTTACGCTGAAAATGTCTGCTCCTACCAATCACTGGCTGAAGCCGGTCAGAGCAATACTGACACGCTGCTGGGGCTTTCTGTCGAACTGATCACACCTTCGAGCAACCAGATCTATGAAGGGTATTATGAGACTATCGAAGGGGGAGAGACCTATCTGACACTTAACCACCCTTTTTCCGAAGAGGAGTTGGCCTACCTCAAAGTAACAAAAAATATCTCGGCAACAAAAAAGCTGTTAGGAAAAATAGTAAACTCAATCTTTATCATCAATGCCATCGGGTTCATTCTCATTCTTTTATATGCCGTCACCATGTCAAAAATGCTTGTCGTACCCATACGCACCCTCAGCCGTCGTCTGAGCACCATGAATGAGAACATGATGAAGCCGATCAACGTCAAAGAACTTCCGGAGGAATTTGAACCGCTTGGCGAAACACTGAACCGTCTTATCGGACGGATCCAAACCTTCGTCAAGTACCAAAAAGAGCTCTTTATAGGTGCAGCACATGAACTGAAAACACCGCTGGCTGTCATCAAACTGAAAAACCAGGTCACCTTGATCAAAAAACGTGATCCTGAAACCTATATTGAAGCGATCAGAATCACCAACGACAGTGTCAACGAAATGAACAAAATTGTAGCTGACATCCTTAATGTCGGTCGTCAGGAGGGAGCACAGCTTGAACCTCCTGAACGTGTCAATGTCATCGATCTCATTAGAAAGAAAGCCGATGATTTTCTTCTACTGGCCAACAGTGAAGATAAAGCGCTTGAAATCAATCTTCAGCCTGATGTCTTTGTCGCCACGCTCCAGATCAATCTGCTCAACCAGGTCCTTCAAAACTTTTTGCAAAATGCACTGAAGTTCACACCAAAAGGCAAGAGGGTAATCATTCAAAGTGGGCCCTACAAAGGTGATCTGCTTATCGAAGTGATTGATGAAGGGATCGGGATCGATGAGAGTATCGATCTGTTTGCTCCTTTTAAGCGCGAAGGAAACAAAGGTGGTGTGGGCCTGGGACTCTTCCTCGCCAAAAGTGCGGCTGAAGCAATGGGAGCCAAAATCAAACTACAAAATCGGACAGATGGGAGCGAGGGAGCCGTTGCTTCATTACGACTCAATTCCACCCTCTGCTGTGCCTTGCCGATACATAGCAAATAAATATTACTTTTTTTAAAACTTCTGCAAGCTTTCTTCTGCTATAAATCGAACACAATTAAAGAGTTAAAAAAAGGGTGATAATGCCTCTGTTGATAAATGATGAATGTATAGCATGCGATGCCTGTCGCGAAGAGTGTCCTACGGAGGCAATTGAAGAGGGTGATCCGATCTATGTGATCGAGCCTGACCGCTGTACAGAGTGTGTAGGTATCTATGATGAACCGGCATGTATCGCTGTCTGTCCGGTTGACTGTATTGCACTCGACAAAGAGAATGCCGAAACCATGCAAGAGTTGCTGTTTAAACATAAGCAACTGGCAGAAGAAGAGTAACCTGTGGCAAAACGTACCGCAGTCATCGACATCGGGTCGAACTCGGTACGAATGGTTGTCTTCGAAAAGACGAGCCGTTTTGCTTTTCATCTTCTGCATGAAGCCAAAAGCCGTGTACGCATCAGCGAAGGTGCTTATGAAGATAACGGCAATCTCCAGGAGAGTGCAATACAGCGTGCCGAACTGGCACTGCGTGATTTCCTTTCCATCGCCAACTCCTATCATGTACGCAAAATCTTATGTGTCGCTACATCAGCTGTTCGTGATGCTCCCAATCAAAAACTGTTTGTAAAACGTATCAATGAGAAGCTGAAACTAAATATCAAAGTGATTGATGGCGAGAAAGAGGCCTATTTGGGCGGCATCGCCTGTGCCAATCTTTTACCTAAGATGAGTGCCGTTACCGTGGATATCGGCGGGGGCTCTACCGAATTTGCCTATATTGTTGATAGCAAGATAACTCAGACACTCTCTCTTGATCTTGGTACTGTTCGCATCAAAGAGCTCTTCTTTGATCACGATGATGTTAACGGAGCGATCAACTACATTGATAAGGCCCTTTCAAACCTGCCTGAGCAGACCTGTAAACAGCTTATCGGTGTCGGTGGAACATTTCGGGCACTCTCCCGCGCGTTAATGAAACGCGCTGATTACCCACTGCACAAAACACATGGATACCAGTTTAAAGCCAAAAAACTAGTCGATTATGGAAATGCTATTTTGAAGGCTGACATTGATGGGCTCAAAGCACTCGACATTAAAAAAGAGCGTTTCGATGTCATTAAACCCGGGACGCTGATTTTACTCAGGGTGATCAATCATCTTCAGAGTGAGCTGCTTACTACCAGCGGTGTCGGTGTGCGTGAAGGGGTCTTTTTAACGGACCTGCTCCGTCATAACAGACACTACTTTCCCGAGAACTACAATCCATCCATGCGATATCTTCTTGATCACTATACCATTGAACCGAGACAGATCAATAATATTGCCCAGGTAAGTAAAAAACTGTTTGATCTGCTTTATGAGACATGGGAGATTCCTGCAGGCTATCGCGAAGATCTTCTCATCGCCGCCAAACTCTCAAAGATCGGTGCATCCCTTCACTTTTACTCACTGCACCAGCACAGCTACTATCTTACGCAGACCGCCCTAGAGTATGGCTATAGTCATGAACAGATCATGCTGATATCGACACTGGTCCGGTTTCAGAAGAGAAAGCGGCCAAAGAAGCTGCACCGTCAGGCCTATGAGACTTTACTGCCGGATGAAAAGACGCTGACACAGCTCAGCTTTATCCTTGCCCTCTCTGATGCGCTGCTGAGCGACCATGCCCAACAGATCGCCTTTGAGCTCTACTTTACAAAAAAGACGATTACGGTTGAGAGCAAAAAAGAGGAGCTCTATCTTGCCAAAGAGGCTGTAGAGGCACTGGAGATGCCTAAAGGTATATCAGTAGAGTTCTTGTAGTAAGAAGAAGCTCACTTACCTCTTAGCGAAGCGACCTCTTTACCCTTGCCACTTCCCCCTATTAGAAACGCTGTCCGATCGTAAATTCGAAGGTACTTGTTTTATCCCCCGGTTGCTCATTAAGTGTGTTTGCAAAGATCAACTGAACCGGACCAACCGGTGAAAACCACTCGATACCGATACCATAACCACCCCGTGAGATATCATCAAAAGCCCACGTCTCTGTCGATGTCACCAGCGTTCCATCCGTCGAATCTATCCTACTAACCGTAGTGGTACCGGACTCACCGGGGATATACCCCCAGTCGAGAAAGGCTGACAGTCGCATTTTAGCTTTTGGAAGCAGTGGAAAACTGAGTTCAACACTGTTTGAAAATGTCTGTGATGCACCCGCTCTGAACTCACTTCCATCTTCTAGATAAACAAGTGGCAGGGAGTAAGACTCATACCCCCTGACACTGCCCATACCGCCCATATAAAAACGTTCATTCAACGGCAGATAACCCTCATCGCTGGCATAATAGTAGCGTGCTTTATAGCGTGCTATCAGATCAAAGCCAAGCCACTCATTAAGTCCCTGATAGACATTGAAGGTCGTACGGCTCTTCCAGAACTCCGCATCTGCTCCCAAACCGGCTTTTTCTAGGCTCTGGCTTGCAGCAGCGCCTTCACGAGGCAGGTAGTAGTCATCGGTGCTGTCATACGATGCACTAACCGTTACCGAACTCTTGTTGTAACTTTGGAAAAGGTTGTCGTCTCCTATAACAGAGACCGTATTTCCGAATTCATCTACAAAGGTGGTCGGGTCCTTATATTCAACTTTAGAGTAGTTGTATCCCACATAACCGGTTATATGGCGGGTAAAACGGTGACCAGTCCCTACACCGACACCCTGTGTCTCAACCGAGTAGTCGTTGTATTCGGTATCGGAGTAGTAGACTGAAAAATTTCCGCTGAAATCACTGTCGTTCAGGCGCGGGTTTGAGATATTGTACGAGTAGTTCTTTGTCAGTTCAGAGACCTCGACATTAAAGCCCATATTGATACCCGATCCCCAGATATTACGGTCACTGACGCCGACACTTGCCAAAAGGCCGCCATAGCTTCCGTAACCGCCACCGATCTGAACGTTCCCCGTCGGTGCCTCTTTGACTTTGACGACCAGATCCATCGTACGTTCATCGACACGTTTCTCTTCAACCGTCTGGCTCTCAAAAAAACCGGTACGTCCCAATGCATTTCTGGAGTCTTTGAGATCGGTCAGGTTATACATATCGCCAGGCCCGAGATAGAGTTCACGACGAAGTATCCGGTCAAGGGTACGTGTATTTCCCGAAACAATCACATTTCGGATCCACACCTTCTCTCCCGGAATGATCTTGTAGACGACATCCACGGTACGGGCCTCTTTATCTTTTTGCAGATCGGGAACCACTTGAACATAAGCGTACCCAAGGTCGGCAATGACAGTTTTGATGCGTTCAGAATCGGTTCGAAAGGTCTGGATATTAAAAGGCTCATTGAGTTCGAGCGTGATCGCTTTACGCAGCTTCTCATCATCGATCACATTTTTTTCCTGTGACAAGATAATATTGCTGACACGATAGACTTCACCCTCAAAAATCTGATAACTCATCTGAGAGGTATAGTGGTCAAAATCAACACGCACGAACGGTTCATCTATTTTTGCATCAAGGTAACCGTGCTGCATATAGATATCGCGGATTCGCAAAGGGTCGTAGTCCAGCTCACTTAGTTTCATTTTGCCATCGTTACGGCCCCAGAACCAGCCCATAAACTGATGCTCTTTATTGGCGATCATCTCATTAAAGGCTTCCGGTTCAAGCCCCTCCACCCCACTGTAATCCAGCTGTTCAATAATGATATTTTCACCCTCATTGACAATATAGGTCACGGCGATACTGCCGCCTTCAAGATGTTCACTCTCCACTTCCACAACGGAGTCGATTTTGCCCTCTTGATTTAACGCTTCGATGATACGGCCTTTGGCCGCTTCTATGCGTTTGGGGTCGTAAAGTGCTCCTTTACGGATCTGAAGCAGATCATACTCTTCCTCTTCCTCCCCCGGGCTCCAACCTTTGAGTTCGACTTTGGAGATCGTAGCCTTCTCTTTAAAATGAAAGGTCAGAACTCCCTCCTCCTCGGTAACCCAGATATCGAGGAAATACCCTTGTTTAAAAAATTTCTTGATCGCTTTGTCTATCTTCTCTTCAGAGAGTTCTTCTCCCGCTTTAAAAGGGAGCATGTGTATGGCAACCGCTTCGGAGATATGTACCATACCATCAAACTTAATAGCTTTGATCGTAGTTGCAGAGAGCGTAAGAGTAAAAAAGAGTGAAACAAAGAGAAGCCTAAGGTGCATGCATGTCATCCAGAAATAAAATAGGCAAGATTCTATCACTGAAACGATTAATATAGCGTAAATATCAAGGGTATGTAACACGAATATCGCTAGAATGTTCTCAAAGTAAAAGGAGCGGCATGAGAGTAGGAATTATCGGGCTTGGATTGATGGGTGGTTCCCTGGCACTGAGTCTTAAAAAACTTCCATTCATCACGTCGATTATCGGCAGCGATCATAATCTAGAGCATCAAGCTGCTGCACGCGAACTCAATCTTGTTGATGAGATCGTAAGCTTTGAGCCAATCAAACAGTGTGATGTCATCATTTTGGCTGTTCCTGTCAATGGTGTCATCGCCATCTTGCAGCAGCTTCAGGATATCTCTTGTGACACCACCATCATCGACTTGGGAAGTACCAAAGAGGTGATCGTCAAATCAGTCCCGCCATCGATCCGTAAAAACCTGGTTGCTGCCCACCCTATGACCGGAACCGAAAACTTTGGTCCGGCTGCTGCGATCGAAGAGCTTTACCATGACAAAGTCGTCGTTCTGTGTGATCTTAATGATAGCGGGGAGGTTCAACAAGAGACGGCTGTCCGTATCTTTTCCGGACTCCATATGCAGCTTCACTACATGCATGCCCATGAGCATGACCGCCATGCCGCTTACATCAGCCATATGCCGCATGCCATCTCCTACTCTATCGCCAATGCCGTCCTTGCCCAGGAAGATAAACACAATATCCTTACCCTTGCAGCCGGGGGTTTCCGCTCCATGAGCAGACTTGCCAAAAGCTCACCAAGAATGTGGGAAGATATTTTTCGTCAGAACAAGGCCAATGTACTTAATGCCATCGAAGTCTTTGAAACTGAACTCGCCAGTCTCAAAAAAGCGATTAAAGATGAAGAGTGGGAAAAACTTCACGAGCGGATGGAAAACGGTAAAGAGTTACACAATATTCTATAACAGAAGAGACTATTTCGCCATAACCCTGTTCTTCCCTGCCGCTTTCGCCTTGGCAAGCAAATTCTCAGTATGACTGATAAATTTATCTGCCTGCATTGACTCCTCATAGGGAGCAACACCAAAACTTGCTGTAATCTTACTCTCTACAAATGTCTCCATCTCTGCGATTGCATCACACAGTTTCTGAGCCAGTTTATCTGCACGTTCACTCTCCATCTTTGGCAGGAGCAGGACAAAATTTTTACCCCCTAAACGCGCAAAGAGATCATGTTCGCGCTGATGCAGACTGACCATATCTACCATATCTTTAATGATGTCATCCCCTTTGTCATGGCCATGATCATCATTAAAAGCTTTAAAGTTATCCAAGCTGAACATGATCATGGCCAGTGGCATTTGGGCAGAGTCCTCTACCATCTCTGCAAGTGCATCGGAGAAATAGACACGATTATAGATACCCGTCAATTTGTCATGCGTTGCCTGATAGAAGTACTGATTGGCCTGGATAGCAAAACTCGTAATATCGGTAAAGGTCAAAACGTACAGGGCCTCACCCTCATCAAGTTTGCTCACCTTTACGGCAAATGCTTTGGGTTCATACTCACCAAGGTGTACCATGGAGACGATGGATTCAGTATCTTTTTTGGCTCGTAACGACTCTATCCAGTTCTGACCTGCTTCAACTTTACCAAGATGAAAATAGCGTTCATGCCGGACAAAAGCATTGCCGATATCACCAAACTCGCTTTTGAAGGCATTAAGGGAAGGCTGGGCAAAAAAATCAAGAAACTGATGATTGACCATCGTCAGTTCATGACCGTTTGAAACAATAATAATATTATCTTGCTGATCAATGATCTTCTGTAAAAACCTGAGCTCATCTTCAAGATTTAAATGCTTTTCCTTGTCCATATCTGCCCGATCTGTCATATTCGTCCTTGTCTCTACAGATATTATAAACAAACATCTGAAAAAGCGCTTTATTTACTGTTTTTCGCCTCAGAGAACCGCTTAATGACATTTTTGATTGTCTTTTTATCTATATCGACCGATTTGCCTTCATAGATTAACGCTTCAAGCTTTTCAGCCAATTCTGCCGCTTCAGGATCATCACGGTGTTGAAGCATAAACATCAAAAGCTGCTTTTTGTCTTTCAGATTTAGACTCTGATCTTTCTCTTTACGACTGAGCCATTGACGCCATGGCAAAAACATGGTAGAAATTCCAAGCAAAAGACCCGCAAGCAATCCCATAATAAATGAGTCTGGTGATGATTCAGAGGGCGTATCACCAATCGCCGCCTCTACTTCCTTTTCAGGACGCTTGATCGTCAGAGTCTGTGCCGGCGGTGTAAGCTCACTCCCTTTCACATCAATCGGAATTACTTTGGTACTTGCCGTTTTAATCGTTTTACTTTCCGGATCGAAATAGCGGATACTGAAAGGAGGAATTGTAAAACTTTTGTCGCTTACAAAAGCAAATTTCTCATTCCAGCTCCCTTTATAGATGCCATTTTCAATGTACGCTTTGATCTGCGGCTCTTCATTATAGACAGAGACACCACTCACAGCAGGCTTCAGTGAGCCGATATCTTCAAAATTTCCGCTTCCGCTGATCTGCAGATTGAGATTTACCGCCTCATTGGCATTGAGGGCCTGTTTGTCTACGGTGGCACTGATGTTCAGATCACCAACCAGGTGAACACCTTCAGGCAGCGGATCAACCCTGATCTCCAGCGGATTGGAGAAATAGGTCCGCCATTTCAGAGACTGCATCCACTGTCCCCATGCATCGCGGGAGTGACTTCGTGTCGCGATCTTGATCTGAGAGGGGTTAACACTATAAGTTCCGCTTTTTTGTGCGGCAACAACAAATTGCAGTTGGCTGACACTGTAGTCGCCCTCTTCAAAACGACGGGATTGCTGCTGTTCTTTGGTCCAGAAATTGGTAAACTCCGGCGGAACGAACTTCGAATCTACTGCTTCACTGTTTCGGCGCTGCTTGAAAAGTACAGTGATCTTAAACGGTTCACCGACATAAACACTCTTCTTTTCTGTCTTCATCTCTAAAATAAAAGGTGAATCCTTTGTGATCGTCATTGCAACGACATCAATAGTAATAGCTTCGGACTGCTCCTCTTTGCCATCGATCCACATGCTGATCGGCTCAATAACACAATCACGCATCGGTGTGAACTGATAGGAGAAGATATAGCTCTTGGTAAAATTTCCATTGATCGACTGGATACTGGTCCCCTGTGATGAAGAGGTGATCTTCGAGTCACATACCCGGCTCAAAGCAGGTGCTTTTACATCACTGCCGCTTGCATGAATCTTCAGTGTTACCGACTCGCCAAGCGTCACCTTTTGCGAATCTACGGTTATACTTAACTTTGCCACTGCCGGCAGACAGGCAATCATCAGAAGTATCAGTAATTTACCAAGGTTTTTCATCGCTGCTCTCTTTCTTTTGTTTCATCGGGCTCAATCGGTAAATATGACTGGCAGGCTGATCGTTTAGCATTTTCAACCATTTTGC
>JAYEMF010000129.1:0-9054 GCA_034717975.1 Campylobacterota bacterium | reverse complement strand
TCTTGTAGCGATCTCCGGTATCTCACTGGTAAAAACACGCTGGAGAACAACCTGGGGTGTAGTGGCCGGCGGGAAGATTTAGAGTGCCGTTGGCACAGTAGAGGAAGAGCAGGGGAAGAGGAAAGAGAAAGAGCGGGTTCAATGGCTTCTATCTCTTCTCTCTTCCCGCTTTCCTTTCTTTTTTTCAAAAAAAAGGAACACAATGTTACAGGTAAAATCATCCCAATATATCCGCCCGAAAGCTGAGGGTGTTCAAGGCGATGATGCCTGCGAATTTATTCTTTTAGATGATGCCCTCCTTGTTGCCGTACTATGCGATGGTGTCGGCAGCGCCAGACGCGGCGGTGCCGCAGCACGCCAGAGTGTCAAGTTCCTGATCCATCAATTTAAAAGCCGTCCCAAAGCATGGGATGTCCCTCGTGCCATCACCGTCTTTACCCAGCATATCAACCGTCTTCTCTTTAAAGAGTCGATGACACAGTATGAGCGGATTGAACTGCTTACGACACTATGTGTTGCCGTTGTAGAGGGTTCAACGCTCTATACGATGAATCTCGGTGATTCACGGATCTATCTTCAGCATGAAGATGGAGCCCTGAGTCAGCTCAGTGAAGATCAGACCATGGATGATGAGAATCTCTCCCATGTCCTGACACAAGCATGCGGTCTGAGTGAGCATGTCGAACCGGTGGTCAGATCTACACCGATTGCCGAAGGGGATCGTATTATCCTCTGCAGCGATGGGGTCACTAATCTCATCAGCGATGATGAACTGGGTAAAAAAATCTCTAAAGGTCTCAGTGCCAGAGTGATCGTCAATACCGTTACAGAAGAGCTGAAAGATTATGAGCGTGATGATGCCAGCCTGCAGATCTTTCAGATAGAGAGTCTCGATGAACGTTTTGAACTGCGTAACAGACAGCTTCCTATCCCTGAAAAGTTAAGAAAAGGTGACAGCTTTGACGGCTATGTACTGGAAGAGACGATGATGGCGCATGGCCGTATCTGGAAAGCACGCAGAGAGAATGAAGTAGTCGTCATCAAATTCCCGATGTCCGATGATGAGCAGGCGATCGATGAGTTTGTGCATGAGGCGTGGTATGCCAAGCAGGTCTCCCATAAAGCGTTTGGAGATGCATGGATCCCTGATGAGCGTACGTCACGCTACTATCTGATGGAGCTGGTCGAGGGTAAAAATCTGAAAGAATTTTTAAAAGATCAGCACCTCTCTATCGACAGTGCGATCAGCCTGGCGAAGTTTCTGCACAAAGCCGAAGCCCATCTGCTTAACATCGGCCTTGTTCATGGTGATATCAAGCCCGAAAATATCATCGTTTACCGAGATAAAGATGCTGCCGGAACCAGCTTCAAGATGGTCGATTTTGGCTCTGTAGTCAAGATCTTTTCGGAAAATTCCCGTGCGGGGACACCAAGTTATCTGGCCCCGGAACGTTTTGAAGGAGATGCCATCAACGAGGGGACCGAGATCTTCTCCATCGGTGTGACGATCTATTGGGCATTGACCGGGAAGTACCCTTACGGGGAGATCGAGCCTTTTCAGACTCCGGCTTTTAAACAGGCCCCACCGCCAAGTGTCTACAATAAAAACATCCCTAAATGGTTTGATACGATCATCCAGCGGGCCATTGCGATCGAGCCAAATGACCGCTATGAGCACTACTCGGAATTTTTCTATGAGCTCAAGGCTCCGGAGAAGGTCAAGCCGTTCTATACCAAGAACAGCTCAAAGCTGGACAGAGTGCCAAAAGTATACTATAAAGCGGGATTCTTCCTGATGATCTTTATCGAGATCATTACCCTGCTCTATTATTCAGGATATTGAGAACGCATTAGAGCTCGTGCGAAAGTCTATTTGGTTTTTTCTCTTATTGGCTACTGTTCTGTCGATAAATTCAGGGATGCTTTATAAAATCGGCTCTGTTTCTCCCGGCCTAGCCTATCGGTGATCGCTTCCCATTTAATTGCCGCTTTCTCCATAGCCTCTTGCGGGGTTGTTTTTTTCATGACAGCCTCATAGACGTATTCATCGAGTACCTGATAGTACTCCGCCGCACCCGGTATCGTGATGTCAAACACAACATTGGGGTTGGCCAGTGAAGTGGAGATCTCATCCAGGTAGTGTCTGGCCGACTCTGTTGAGAAGCCGCTTTTGTTCCAGGATTCTGCATCTTTAAAGTGTGAAAAGCGTGAAGGGTTGACTCCGTTGCCACTGGTTGCAACGAGCTCTCCGCTCATCTTTGGTGAGGTCATATAGGCAGCAAAATCAAATGCCAGTGCTTTATGTTTGGAGTCTTTGTTGATCAGGAACATCCAGTTTCCGCTGATCGACGCTGCCTGGTTGAAATGCTTCTCCCACTGATGCGTGAGAGGATTGTATACTTCATCAGCGCCCGGAATCTGGGCATAACCTACTTTCTCCTGCACTATCGAAACAGGCGAATTGACGGCATAGATGCCAAGATCTGCCCAGTCCAGTGCCATAGCGACTTCACCGGAGACAAAAGTATTGCGTACATCATGACCTGCAAAGTTAGCCATTCCTTTCGGCCCGTACTCAACTACTTTGACATACTCCTCGAGCGCACGGACAAATCCCGGATTGTCTATACGCGGTTTCATGGTATCGGGATCGAAATAGTAGGCTTTATCATCAGGATATTTGGCATAAGCCGCTGCCTGGGCAAAGAACTGCAACAGGGCGACATCGCCTTTGACGCGAAGACCGGATGTCCCATGCTCTATTTTGCCGTCACCGTCCCAATCCCAGCCGTTAAAGAAGGAGGCGATCTCCATATACTGCTTCCATGTCTTTGGCGGATTCAGCTCATAACCGAATTGTTTGACAAAGCGTTGCCTGTTTTGCTCATCTTCAAAGAGGTCTTTGCGATAATAGAGGTTGATGCAGTCCCCGTCATAAGGAAGGCCGTAGGCGACATTTCCCCAGGAGAGTACATTCTCTTTGTAGATAGGTAAAACATCATTCCACTCGATCTTCTCTTTAATTTTCCGGGGAATCGGTTCAATATGATTATTGCCGAGCAGCGTGCCGTTCCACATCGCAATAACGACAAAGATGTCATAGTGAAGGTTTTCATCTGTAAGTGACTGGTCAATATTTTTGATGGTATCGTTCCAGCCGGGGGTGACTACCCTGATTTTGGCACCGGTCTTCTCTTCGAATATTTTTGCATATTCTAAAATCGGACCGCGAATGATGTCGGCATGAAGTTTTGGCACAATGAGCATGATTGACTGCCCTTGGTAAGGCTTCTTTGACGTGCTGGCCGACTCCGACCGATTATCGCTGCAACCGGTCCATAACATCATTAATATGACAAACGCCAAAATAGAGTTCGTTCTCAAAGATAGATACATTGCATACCCTTTCAGGATTTTTAGAGTTGACTCCATTTTAGCATAGAAATAGAATGGAAGATATTATCTCTGTGGTGAGGCATGGTAATTCAAAACTCACCTCTGTTTAAGGTGTACGCTCAGTCATTCCTGCGAAGGCATGGATGACGGGGTTAAAAACTAAACTGATGAGGTTGTTTTTGGCTGTATGTCGGTAGGCATTTCCCGGGCGTTCACCCTCACGGTAAGCGAGAGCTGCTTCTTCTATGCTGAACGGCTGTTTTTACTCTGCTTCTTTAACAGTTTGAATCACTTTTTCAATCCGTTTGATTGTCTCATCCACGCCGATAATGGCCATGACGCTGTCGAGTCCCGGGCCGGCAAGTTTACCCATCAGGGCAACACGCAGCGGCTGGCCGATCTTGCCAAAGCCGATCTCCAGTTCCTTGACAACCGCTTCCATCACATCATGGTAGTCGGTTGGAAGATGCAGGGTGCCGTTGGCGCCCAGTTTGGCCATAAAGGTTTCAAGTACGGAAACAGCATCACCTTTGAAGGCTTTTTTGATGGCTTTTGGGTCATACCCGCTTGGCGTATCGAGGATCTCTTTGATCAGTGCGGCCATCTCTTTGAGGGTTTTGGCACGCTCTTTGATCGCATCGAGGATGATCTCTTTTTTATCGTGGCTGAGCAGGAAGATGTCGTGCGACTCCAGCTGGGCAGCCAAAAAGGAGTTGTCGTGGTTTTTGATGTAGTGGGCGTTGAGCCAGTCAAGCTTCTCGGCATTGTAGATTGAGGCCGACTTATTGATATCGGATGGGTCGAAGAGTCTGTTCATCTCCTCCATCGAGAAGATCTCCTGGTCGCCGTGGCTCCATCCCAGACGCACAAGGAAGTTAAGCAGGGCTTCGGGAAGGTAACCCATTGCTTTGTACTCCATCACATCGGTCGCACCGTCACGTTTGGAGAGCTTTTTACCTTCTTGATTATGGATCATCGGTACGTGGTAGAAGCGTGGCAGGTCGAAACCGAGTGCTTCGTAGACAACGATCTGTTTTGGGGTGTTGGAGAGGTGGTCGTCTCCGCGGATCACTTCATTTACCCCCATCAGGGCATCATCGACGGCAACAACGAAGTTATAGGTCGGGTTGCCGTCACTGCGGGCAATGATGAAATCGTCGAGGATATCATCGACATTGAAGGTGATGTCACCTTTGATGCCGTCTTTGACGGTGATATTTCCCTCTTGCGGAGCTTTGATGCGGATGACCGGTTCGACGCCTTCGGGAGGAGTGCCGTCAAAATCACGATAGCGGCCGTCATAGCGGGTACGTTCTTTATTGGCCATCTGTGTCTCGCGAAGGGTATCGAGCTCTTCTTTCGACATGTAACAGCGGTAGGCTTTTCCCTCATCGAGAAGCTGTTGAATGTATTTGGCATAGACATCGCTGCGTTGAGACTGGTAGGTGATCTCAGCGTCGTGTTCCAGGCCGATCCATTCAAAAGCGTCTAAAATCGCCTGGGTGGCAGCTTCATTGTTACGGCTGGTGTCAGTGTCTTCAATACGAAGAAGGAATTTTCCGCCGTTACGGCGTGCCCAGAGATAGCTTAGCAGGGCAGTACGAAGACCGCCGATATGGAGATAACCGGTCGGGCTGGGTGCAAAACGGGTAGTGATCATGGTGATATCCCTTTTAAAGGTCAAATAGTGGGCGGAATTTTAGCAGATTTACACTAATACTCTTCTTGCTGTTTTGAACCAAACCATCAGTGTAAATCTGCTAAAATAGCGCACTTTTATAATTGAGATGCATAATATGATAATAAAATCACTTCTTTTTATACTTTTTTCCATCACGCTTTATGCCAGAATGATCGACGGTGTAGCGATTTTGGTCAAAGATGAACCGATCACACTGAGCGACGTAAACAGCGCTCTTGGCGAGCATGGCAAGAGTATGGACATGACCATGGATCTCCTGATCCGTAAAAAACTTGAAGCGCAGGAAGCTGCGGAGCGCGGTATTACGGTTTCCAATCAGGAAGTGCATGACGATATTGAGAAGCTGGCTGAACAGAATGGTCTAAGCGTACGCGAGTTGTATGATAATCTCTACAGCAGCCGGAAAATTACACAGTCACAGTTCAAAGAACAGACACGTGAAAAATTGCTGAATCAGAAACTCTTCAGTGCCATCGCTTTTTCGCATATGGAAGAGCCGACAGAAGTTGAAATCGAAGAGTACTACCATGTGCATAAGGGTAAATATACGCATGCACAGCGTTATGATGTGATCGTCTATCAATCGGCTTCGAAAGAGCGGCTGAGTGAAAAAGTGAACAACCCGATGTTCTATTCGCCTGAAGTCAGCAGTGAAAATCAGACACTTGAGTACAGTGCGTTAAATCCGAAACTGGCCAATCTGCTTGAAAAGACACCTCTCAACAGTTTTTCCCCGGTGGTATCTATGCAAAAGAGCCATTACAGTTTTTTTGTTCAGGAGAAGCATGATGTTACATCGCAGCCGGTTGATGTGGTGAGCGGACAGATTAAAAATGCCATTATGGGCGATAAACGCAAGCAGGTGCTTAATGACTATTTTGCGCGGCTTCGCCTCAATGCGGATATTCAGATTATCCGGCTGCCTGAACAGAAGTAACAGCAGCGCTTACCGTGCTTTTTAGACTATCTTGGTCTTCATAATATCTTCGAATTTTTTGACATCAACGGGTCTGCTGTATAAAAATCCCTGATAGTAGATATTTTTGTCGATTTCAAACAGCTTGATTCGCTGTGCTTCATGCTCGACGCCTTCAGCTACAACACGGTAGTCAAACTGGTTGGAAATATCAATAATCGCTCTTATCAGTGCGGCATCGCCTTCGTCGGTTAAAATATCGCGGATAAATGTCCTGTCGATTTTAAGCATGCTAAACGGCAGGTTTTTGAGGTAGGAGAGTGATGAGTAGCCGGTACCAAAATCATCGATGATAAATTCTATGCCTTCAGCGTTGAGCTGTTCGATTATCTCTTTTGTCCGGTCGAAATTTTCGATCAGGGCAGTCTCCGTGATTTCAAGCCTTATCCAGGCGGGATTGATCCGGTAATGCTGTAGGGTATCCAGGATAAATGCAGAGAGGTCGGGGTCATGAAGCTGTTTGGAGCTGACATTGATGGTGACATAATCGAGGGTGAAGAGCGCTCTCTCTACCCACTGATTGATCTGCATGCAGGTCTGTTCAATGACCCATTTCCCGATCTCTTTGATCAGGCCGGACTCTTCAGCTACCGGGATAAAGTCTGCCGGTGAGATGGCACCCTCTTGGGGATGCCATCTTAGCAGTACCTCTGCGGCAGTGATTGTGTTGGTGCCGATCTGGACAACCGGCTGAAAATTAAGTGCAAGTTCATTGTGTTTGATGGCATGACGCAGGTTATGCTGTATCCGGATATAGGCTTTGGCTTTTGCATCCATAGTTGGGTCGTAAAAACGGGTACGGTTGCGTCCTTCATCTTTCGCCTGGTACATGGCGGTGTCTGCACGGCGGAGCAGTTCATCGGTATCATATACTTTTGTGTTTAGCAGCACAATGCCGATACTGCATGCGGTGAAAAGGGCATGTTCGTCAATGGTGAAGGGTTTGCTAAGCGTGTCGTGAATCTTTTCGGCCACCTGATGGGCATAATGCATGGCGGTATCTTGTTCTTCGGAGAGCAGCGGCAGCAGTACAACGAATTCATCACCGCCAAGGCGGCTTAGTGTATCGCTTTGCCGCAACAGCATTTCAAGGCGTCTGGCTGTCTCTACAAGCAGTTTGTCTCCGATCACGTGACCGAAAGAGTCATTGACCTGCTTGAAGCGGTCGAGATCGAGAAAAAGCATGGCGGAATAGTGCTGTTTTCTTTTATCCTCTTTCATGGCCTGCTTGATACGCTCTTTAAGCAGTTTTCTGTTTGGCAGCTGCGTCAGCGGATCATGCAGTGATAAGAATTCCGCTTCCTGCATGGCAGCATGCTCTTTGGTCTTGTCTTCGACGATACCAACGCCGCCGATAATGTTGTTGTCGGCATCGATGATGGGCGCGCACTGTATTTTTGCCCATAATGTCAGTTTTGAGATTTTTGTATGGTAAAGCCCCTCTCTGACCTGGACACCCGATGTCAGGGCATCGCGGATGGTGGGAAGTATACTCTGGTCCGGAAGCTGACGCATGTCTAACCCGATCAGCTGCTCTTTATCGGCAGAGAGAAGATGGCAAAAAGCAGAGTTGCAGTCGATGATTTTCAGATCATGATCATAGTAGAAGATGCCCGCAGGAGTCTGCTCAAAAATCATGCGCAGGCTTTTTTCACTCTCTTTGAGCTTTGCCTGGGAGAGCTGGTAGAGGGCCAGTGTGTCGTAGGTCTTGACCAAAGCGGCATAGAACTGACGGCTGGCACCGCTGACAATGGCGATAAACATCAGTGTCATTACGAACAGGACAAGATAGATGTCACCTTCTTGTTGAAAAAGCTCAAACGCAAGCGGCAGCAGCAAGATAATTAGATAGCCAAGAGAAATGCGAAGATCTGCTGAAAGCGTCGTAACAGACCCGGCACTCATGCCAAGAATTACTATAATGATGAACATCTGGTACTCTACTTGACTGCCGGGAAAAAAGAGCAGTAGGGTAGAACCCCAAAATAATCCTGACAATCCTACACCAAGTGCCATTCGCCAGTACCAGATCTTGTTGGGAAGCAGGGCAAAGTGTTTTGAAAAGTAGTGCCCATCAAGGTGCCGTAGAAAGGAGACAAGTGTGAGACCGGCGAACCACCACAGCAGTAGAGCGTGATTGGCGGCAGACCACAATACAAACAAAAAGAGTGTGGCGTTTACGATGTTGGCAAAGACCGATTTGGAAAGATTCGCATACAAAATACCCAGCAACTCCTTTTCTGTTTCAATATTCAGACGGGAGGTGCTAAATGTCAAAAAAGAAAACAGTTCTTTCATTTTTACTCGTTTTATCAGTAAAATTTTTAGAGATACTCTTCAATTTTATTATAGCTAAAATAGTGTCAAAAGAGTATTCGGATAGAAGTGCGATATAATACAAAAAATTTTGATATCTATAAACATTGAAAAGGCAGAAAATGGGTCTGAAAAGTGATGGATGGATTCGCGAACAAGCGCTTCAACATGGGATGATCGCACCGTTTTGCGAGGATCAGGTTGGTCAGGGAGTAGTCAGTTACGGTCTGAGCTCATACGGGTACGATATCCGCGTCAGTGACGAGTTCAAGATCTTTACAAACCTCAATTCGACGGTGGTTGACCCGAAGCATTTCGATGATGCCAATGTGGTTGATTACAAAGGTGATGTATGTATTGTCCCGCCAAACTCATTTGCTTTGGCGCGCACGGTGGAGTACTTTAAAATCCCTCGTGATGTCCTGGCTATCTGTCTGGGCAAGTCAACCTATGCACGCTGCGGGATCATCGTCAATGTGACGCCGTTTGAGCCGGAATTTGAGGGGCACATTACCATCGAGATCTCCAACACGACACCGCTTCCGGCAAAGATCTATGCCAATGAGGGGATTGCGCAGGTGCTCTTTTTGCAGGGTGATGAGATGTGTGAAACCAGCTACAAAGACAAAAGCGGAAAATATCAGGGACAAGAGGGGATTACCCT
>JAYEMF010000128.1:0-1727 GCA_034717975.1 Campylobacterota bacterium | reverse complement strand
TTAATCTAATAAAAGTCAGGGCAATCCTTCTTGCTCACATCGAACTGGAACAGTTTGGCTTTGGAGGCAGCACTGTTGTAGAGGTAGGAGAGTGAGATTCCGCTATCCAAAAAGCGTCTGGACGACTGACAAGAACCTTTGACAATAGCACTTCGCATCCGTCCGTGGTCCTCTCTGCGTACCGTATCGTCACTTTTTACCCCGGTATTGATCTCATAAACGTAGATCAAGGTAAGTCCCTTGGTTTGAACATCTACAAGCATCGTATAGTCATCGATCTTCTTTGGTAGGTTTTTCGAGAGTTCAGCCTGGGCCATTTTAAGGACTTCTCTATTTTGAAACTTGTTTAGATCAACCTCTTGCTGTTTGATCTCACCATCTTGCTGAAGTTTAGACGGAGCTGTTCCATTAGCTGAAAGTGCTGAAACACAAAGTGTCATACCAAGCAGCAGTGAAGTAAATTTATTCATCATCATTTTCCTCTTTTTAATTGGAGTATCCTACCGAAAAATAGGTGAAATTTTCACTATATGAGAGTTTTTATCACATGCTGCTATACTTTCCATTTAAAGATTACCAGGAAGCAGAGACATAATGAGTCCTTTTTTTAAACCGCTGCAGGAAAACATTTTACTTTTCAAGATATTTCTTGATCTGAACCTCAACAAACTCGGCCAATGGTGCGAATACAATATCCGTACAATTGAAATGGAATATCCCAAACCATGATAAAATCTCTGCTCCTGTCTCTTTTGACATTGACATGCCTCCAGGCCAAGGTCATCAATCCTGACGATCTAAGTGACATCTATATCGAAGCTATTTTATTTGTCACCGTCTTTACCCTGCTCTCCATCATCTCCTACATCTACTCCAAAAAACATGCCAAACAGTATGCCAAAGAAAATCCCTCATCAAAACAAGACGTACCGGAAACCTCTAAAGAGAGTGATGAAGCGATCTCTGCCGACCATACTGTCACCGTTAAAAACGAAACAGACAGACTGATGGAGTTATCAAAAATGTTAAAAAACGGACTGATCACCGAGGAAGAGTTTCAACTATTGAAGCAAAAAAGCATCTCGTAAAAGGAAAAAACAGCTTTATAGAGGTGTCCTATATTTAAAAATGGTTAACTTTCAGCAGATAGACTGACAATATCGCAAACAAAAAAGGTATTCGATGAAACCTGTTCTCCTTTTTAACACCCGCGCAGCATTTATCCTCTTACTACTTGGCAACACAGCCTTTGCACTTCAGACACGACCGCTTTTAACTTCACACACCGACATCAATTATAAAAGCGCTGATACTGTTCATAAACACATTGCAGAGTCTTTAGAAGCGAAAGGGCTTGACAGGTCAACCGCATGGGAACGGACCGACAAGCTTTTCACTGCTGAAACTATAAACATCGATCTTAAACTGCATCACCTTGCAAATCATCCGACTCTTTCTCTAAGCGGTGAAGCTGTAAACCAGGGCCTTGCCAAACGTGCGCTGTTTGAAAAACCGCTCAATCTGGATGCTTACGATTCGCTGGTAGGATTTGTTCAAGAGATCAAAGGTCACTCGCTGGATGAGCATACACTCGAGGCTGTTGGACAGATCTCAACACTAAACCGAAGCTTCTCTTCATAATTTCACTTCTGTGCCCACCCATATTTCCAACGAGATAGTGCTGATTGGCAGCTATCTCATACTGATCAATCTACTAACTATCATAT
>JAYEMF010000127.1:0-1736 GCA_034717975.1 Campylobacterota bacterium | reverse complement strand
AGGTTATACATAAAGACTTCATTGTCGAAGCGATCGATCTTGTAGACTTTTATCAGGCCGGATTTAAGATA
Organism: Campylobacterota bacterium; assembly: GCA_034717975.1. Taxonomy (GTDB): domain Bacteria; phylum Campylobacterota; class Campylobacteria; order Campylobacterales; family Sulfurimonadaceae; genus BB26. Next base: position 1,665 of record JAYEMF010000127.1, on the reverse strand, counting down.
GTAGATGAAGTTTTGCTGATCTTTTTCATAGTGCAGAATATCACCCTGGGCAAAGGTTTTCAGCTTGACAATGGTAGTCAGTATTTCCAGATCATCATCATTGAGCTCTTTAAAGAGGGGAATTGTTTGAAGAAAATCTGTGTTACATTTTTGTACATCACTACCGCTTTAGAATATTTCTTGGAAGGAATAATACAGCATTTTAGAGCGTTGAGTCAAAAATGCCGCCAGGGAGCTCTGTTTTAGATAAAAATATCGATGCCGATACGTTCGGCCAGGCTTTTGCCTTCATCGGTCAGCTGAATCTCTTCATCCTTGTTAAGATAGACGAGGTTTAAATCGATCATACGGCTTACAATAGTCTCGTAGGCTTTGTCTGTTCGGTTGATCAGTGCTTTGAGGGTGACCATATTGATCGCGCCGGCTTTACCGATTGCATAGAAGACTTTGAGGGCATAAAGTTTTTTGAAGACATCACGGTAAGGCTCCAGAAGTGCTTCGATTTTGATAGCACGCACAATATCACTTTCATGCAGGTCGTACTGGGCGAGATTGAACTCATTCGTAAGTTCATTAACGATCATTTGATCAACATCTTTGTCACTGTAGCGTTCAGCGTCATGATCGACGCTTTTACTACTGTTGGCGGCATCGAGTTTAGCACGTATTTCGGCCTGATAGCTCATGGTCATTCTCCTGTTGTGTAATTGAAAAAAGCAAATGATGTTCCATTGGTTGTTCAGATATAGCGTCATAAGTGTGTCTTATTGCCGTGCCCGAAAATTTTACTTTTTCAGTATGTCTTTTTGTGATATCTCGATTTTTAAATAATATTATATTTCATGATACGAAATGTAACGTTTAAATAGATTTTACTTATTTTGTTATATTTTGTAAAGGCTCCTGCAGTCTCCCAGCCTACTGGCTTTTCAGCGTATATGAGAATGCGGAAAATTATTATAGTACCAAAGTACTATAATAATAGTATGCAAGGAAAGCTATTATAATAAATAAAAAAAGACAAGCAACATAAATAACTTTTCGACTCTTTTTTCCAATTCAACAGCAGGTTTAAATAATGACAAATATTATCGGGCATATTACAGAGCAGAATGGTAGTGTCAAAATTATAGATGCAGATGGGCAGCGTAGCAGCGGGGGAAATCATCAGCCGATCGAGGCAGACAGTATTATTGTAACTGGCAGTGATGGAATGCTGGTACTGACACGTCCTAACGGCGAAACGTTGCTTGATTATACGGCAATGAGTGCAGAACCGACAGCAGCAGTTCCAACAACAGATATAGCAATCAATCCGGAGGGTGTATTCGATACGAGTACGCAAGAGAGTATCTTCCAGGAGGGCTCAACCATCTTCAGCGATGCCGATTCGGCAATAGAGAATCAGTGTTACTACGATCCTGACGCTAATGTATTTGTGATCATTCCGACAGATTCCGGAGATATAGTTCAGTCGTAAAAGGAAGCTCTAGGGCTGTAAAAATAGATGATATAGAAGCTTATGATGTTGATCTTACGAGGTGCCCTTAAGATCATAGCAATTGTTTCTGGGTTATTTTGCTTCGCGCTCTTTCATCAGGTCGCTGAGAAAACTTTCCATATCATATTTGTTACGGTACTCTGAGGTCATGATGTGAATGAGGA
>JAYEMF010000126.1:0-1740 GCA_034717975.1 Campylobacterota bacterium | reverse complement strand
GCTACGTTAAAACTGTGGATACAAAGAGTAAGTTTGTGATCCTGATGCATCCAAAAGAGTTTAAAAAGATCAAAAACGGAACGGGTCACCTCACTCACCTCTCATTGGGAAATTCAGAGTTATACATCTCAACTTTCGCACATAAAACCAAGCTCTTTTTTGGTATAAGCACTTAGGACAGCGATAATGGTGAGTATATCTTTATTCTCCTTGACAACATTTTCAATCTCAGCGATATTTGTCAATATTTGCAGAAACAACTGCATGGAAATAGCGAGTGCTTCAAGCTCACATTCCAGGTCTCTGAACAGTTCACCCAGTGTTTGCGGTTCATGGCTGATACGGTTGATATAGCTGACGATATTGTAGGTGAACATGGAGAGCGTGATCCTGGCGATCAGTGCCTCGTAGATTCGATTCTCCTCTTTTCCAAGACCAAAGTGTTCTCTGAGGTCTTTGTAACCCTGTTCGATATTCCAGCGCTTCTTGTAGGTGGCGATGATCGCTTTACCGGACAAACTCAGATCAGTTGAGATAAATACCAGCAGCTCTTTGCCGGTATGCAGGAAAAGAAGCTTTACCTTTCCCAGCAGTTTGTGCTCAACAACCGCATCGAAATAGCGATAGCGTATCTTTCCATGATGTCCCTGTGCCGTACGACGCACCTTTGACATGGCGGTATACATCGCATTCAGTGTTTTATGCTTCCCTTTGAACTGCCAGATGCGATCATTATTGGCGATGCGGGCAATGACCGGCATGCCCATCTCATTGGCCTGCTGGATGAAGTTGGGTTTGGCATACCAGCTGTCCACCAATAGGTAATCGGCATCAACACCTTGATCAAGGGCACGTTCGAGCATCTCAAGTGCGAGTATATTTTTTCCCTTGAGCCCTTCACTTCTGCGAATGTTGGCATTGCTTCGGTGGTGCAGCGGAGTTGTGAAGTCTGCAATATCTTTACGGCGGCTATCATTCATACGAATAGAAAAATCAAGTTGAAAGGTCGAGTGGCTGTCGGCATAATTCAGTGATACGATATTCAGACCGTTGATGGTCCGGTGCTCTTTGTTACTCCAGATATATTTGCAGCTCCCTTCGATCTGCTTACCCCTCTTGGGTTCTACAGTATCATCGATGATCAGCAGGCGATGTTCACCATGTTTATGCAGCGGTTGCACCTTCTGTATGAGCGCTACCGCACTCAGTAACAGCAGCTTCCGCCAGTTATAACGCTTCTGTTTGATAAAGCGGTAATAGGTGTCTTTGGCGTAAGCATCATCACTCTGTTTGACAAATGATGACTGGCGCTTGCTCATCAGAAGCATATAGACAAAGTGTAGCAGTATTTGATAAGGAGCATGTCCGACATCACGCTTGATAAAGTTGCTCTGTTTGAGTATTTTTGCCATTTTTATTTCACGCAATACTCCAAGAATCGGATTCTTTAATATCCCGCTTATAGCAGTTTCAATATAATTTTCAAGTCCCATAAAAACACCTTCATATGATTGATTGTCGTGATGATATTATACTTGAAAGTGCCTATTTATGGGGTTTCGTAGATGGATTTTAGTGAGAAACTTTACTGGAATCTATGTGCGAAAGTTGAGTTAAGTATTCAAAAAAGGGAAGAGGATGTATGGCTTTAACGATAGGAATTCCTAGAGAGGTGCATACCGGAGAGAGACGTGTCGCAGCAACACCTGAAACTTCAGAAAAACAGGAAAAAGGAGAAGT
>JAYEMF010000125.1:0-1783 GCA_034717975.1 Campylobacterota bacterium | reverse complement strand
TCTATTTTTATCTGCTCGGTTCTATAATAGTTATATGTTAACGTTTAAAACCAAATTACTGCTTGCTTTTATAGGTTTTGGATTACTGGTTGCCAGTGCGGCTCTTGTATCGGCCTATAAGATGGAAGAGATCATGATCAAGGCTAATAGTATCGAAAAGGCGGAGGAGACTTTTGCAGATCGCAGTAAAATGTTTGAACACTATGTGGCTGATCTTGAATCAGTGCTCCATTCGATCGAACAATCCCTCCTTTTCAAGCGGTATTTAGATAATGTCTGCATAGATAAATGGAGGGTTGAAGCCCTTTTCCTTACGCTTTCAGACTCATCAAACAAGTATATGCAGATACGTTTTCTCGATGCTCTTGGCTATGAACGGCTTCGGGTGGATCGCAAGGCACAGACAGACTCCCCTTACCTTGTTCCTGATGACGCGTTGCAGGATAAATCCGGCCGTTACTACTTCAAAGCCCTTATGGAACTTGAAGATGATGAGATATGGTTCTCGAACCTTGACCTGAACATAGAACACGGGAAGATTGAACGGCCGATCAAACCTGTCTTGCGCATAGGTAAAAAAGTGACCTATAACGGCATGGTCAGAGGGGTGCTGATCATCAATGTTTTTATGGAGCAGTTTTTAGGTGAACTGGTCGATTCATCTCTATACGATCTCTACCTTATCGATAAAAACGGTAACTTTTTAGTCAACCCGGAGAGTGGCAGGAGCTGGAGCCGATACCTTAAAACCGGTTTTTCAGTGGAGAAAGATTTTACAGAGACCGGTGACTGCATTTTAAACAACCCTGTATGTAAGGAAAAAAATCTTTTTGCTGCAGACCTTCTTGCTTTAAAAAACAGTGATGGATTAAAGCTGATCGTGCAGCCCGAACTTTATACTCTGCAGATACAGATGAAAGAGCAGGCAAAACAGATGCTCTACATAGTACTTGCTCTTTTGCTGTTCGCCTTTCCTTTGGCCTTCCTCTTCTCACGAACGCCGGTGCGTTTAAAAGAAGAAGTCGATGAAATGAATGCTTCGCTCGAAGAGAAGGTGGCTGAAAAAACGCATGAGATGAAAATATTCAATACTGCATTGGAGAAGAAGGTCAAGCTTCGTACGGAAGAGCTCGAAGTCAGTAATGCCAAACTCATGGAGCAGGCAACAACCGACCATTTGACCGGGATCCCGAACCGTCGATTTTTCTTTGAGATGAGTGAGCGCTATCTGCAGTTTGCCCACCGTAAACAGCGGGATCTCTCGTTGATGATCTTCGACATCGATTTTTTCAAGAATGTTAATGACACCTATGGGCACCAGGCAGGTGATGAAGTGCTGAAACATGTTGTGCATCTTATGGTAGATGCTTTGAGAAAAAGTGATCTGCTGGGTCGTATAGGCGGGGAAGAGTTCGCCGTTGTATTGCCGGAAAGCAGCCTGTATGAGGCGGAACTGACGGCTGAGAAGATCCGTCAAAAGATCATGGAGACCCCCTATGTCAATGACACTCTTACCATTGCACTGACCATCAGTATCGGTGTCGCCAAGACATTGGAAGATGAACAGGATGTCATGCAGGCACTTTCACGTGCTGATGATGCCCTCTACATGGCTAAATCGCAAGGGCGCAATCAAGTAGTCGTTGTGAAAGATGATCTGAAAATTTAACCTATAGTGCGACAATCTCTCTGTCGGGCTTGCCAAAGTAGAAGCCCTGCGCATAAGTGACACCGAGTCCGTGAAGCAGTTGTGCGCTTTTCTCATCCTGAACAAACTCAGCAA
>JAYEMF010000124.1:0-1785 GCA_034717975.1 Campylobacterota bacterium | reverse complement strand
TTACAAATCAATCAATTACGTTATCATTTGTACACAAAGTCATAATATAATCTTAAAAACTAAAGAAGGAAACAGTTAAGAATGAATAATATTGCAATTTTATGTTCAGGCGGAGATGATACCTCGCGATTAGCAACGGTGAGCTGTCTCACGTTTGCCGCGAGTAAACCAGCATCAATAAAAAGCATTGACAACGAAGGAGAGAATCGAAATGAGTAACATTGCCATTTTATGTTCAGGCGGAGATGTTTCCGGCATGAACCCGGCTATCAAACAATTTGTCGAACACAGCATCAAAAGTGGCCTGAATCCTTACTTCGTCTATGATGGATACGAAGGTCTGATCGATGATAAAATCAGGCCGGTATCTTACGATGATGTCACCGGCATCATCAACCGTGGCGGGACAAAAATTCGATCAGCAAGATCAAAACGTTTTATGGAACCGGAGTTTCGTGCCCAGGCTAAAGCCAATCTCGATAAACATGGTATTGACAAATTGGTTGTCCTGGGCGGTGACGGCAGTTTCCGCGGCATTGAAAAGTTTTATAAAGAGACAGGCATCGCCTTTGCCGGTGTACCTTCAACCATCGACAATGACATCACCGGAACAGACTACTGCCTCGGTGTTGATACAGCGCTTGGTATCATCAACGGAGCACTCGATGCCGTCCGTGACACAGCATCATCATTCAGTCGCGCTTTCGTCATCGAAGCGATGGGACGTGACTGCGGCTATCTTACACTCGTCACCGCCCTGACATCAGGTGCCGAACTCTGTCTCATCCCCGAAGTCTCTTCTGATCTGGAAAAGTTTGAAATCCTCTTCAAAAAGCAGAAGGAAGAGGGACGCACCTATTTTATAGCTGTTATTTCCGAGGGGATCGAGCAGTCAGCACAAGAGATCGCCGACTGGTTCGAAGAGAAGATCGGCGTTGAATCCAGAGCGACTATACTTGGGCATATTCAACGCGGCGGAAACCCTACTACACGTGACCGTCTGATGGCTTACCGTTTTGTCACAGAAGCGATCAATGGACTTCTTGCCGGTCGTAAAGATTCCATCATCTGCTATAACAACAGCCGTTTCAATTACAAATCTATTGACGATGTCGCCTATCAGCCCTATCAGCTCGACCCGGAGCTCTTAAAACTTGGCCGTAATATGATGTGAGTTCGCCATAGGAAACGACAATTTCTTGTCGTTTCGGCGAACGAAACCGTAGGTGATGTGCGTAGCACCACCGAAGGCTTAACATAAAATAGTTCACTCATTAATACTATTTTACTCCTTACAGATGTGAGGTCACTCACATCTGCTTAACAGGAGATATCCTGCGAAACCGAAGCCGTTGTCACAAAGCGACCAGCGTAGGCTTAACATAAAACAGTTCAACATTAACCTCATTTTACTCTCTAAAATTATGCTCTCACATAGTAATTCAAGTTTCATATTCAATTTAGTTTTTAACCCCGTCATCCTGCAAAGGATATCTCTCGTTAAAAAAATGTGAGTGCCCTCACATTTTTAGGGAGTAAAGTAAGATTAATAGGTTAAGATTCCTGCCTTCGCAGGAATGACGAAAATGAAATATAAGTTAAAATTGTTGTTTGCAGTAATGACTCTATTTTGTACGTTTAAGTAGGAATTAAAAAAGTGGTGGGTCCTGAGAGACTCGAACTCTCGACCACCCGGTTATGAGCCGGGGGCTCTAACCAACTGAGCTAAAGACCCTTTTTTAAAAAGACCGAAATTATACGCTCATTATCTTTAGACAAAGCTTT
>JAYEMF010000123.1:0-1789 GCA_034717975.1 Campylobacterota bacterium | reverse complement strand
TCCCTTCAAGCAGTGAAATAATGTCGAAAGCGTCACCGCCTTCAAGAAGAAATATAATATATTCTCGCCCTGTTTCCGGGTTGATCTGTGAGATTTTTACTCTTCCGCTGATAATGACAAAAAATGATTCTTTTGTTTGCGAAGGGGATATAACGCTTTTTTTTGGCAGTGTCATAGGGCTGAAATAGCTCAATATCTCTTCCATCATTTCTTCATCAACACCTTGAAACAAAGTAGCGCTTTGCAAAACGTTTATACTTGGAAGATAGTAGGGTGAATCTTTTCTCATACCTTTTCCTTAAGGTCCTCTTTGGCAATGATCCTGCCCAGTTCGATTATTTCATATGCCCTGTTGAACTCATAGAACCCGCATGCATCATTTGGAATACCAATGATAATATCAGGAGCGTACCCCGCCATTTTACATTCCAACACAGCATTTTGCATAATATCGATCGTACGACCCATAATGTCAAACATTCCCATATCATCATATCTGTTTTTTGATTCTCTTAAGAGTAGCTGTTCCGCCTTTTGTGCCATCTCAAAAAAGATCTTTTGCATTCCATTCTCTTTTTCCCGCTCTCTTTTTGGAACATCGATTTTATACGATTTGGCAACATTGGCATTAAGGCTGACGGCGATTGTCATATCCGTATCATCCGATACTGTAGGCGCAATGGGAAGAGGATTCAGCACACCTCCGTCAATCAGATAGCGCTCACCGATTTTTTTCGGAATAAAAATCGTAGGAATAGCAATCGAAGCTCTAATAGCATCTACAAGCTTCCCTTTCTGTATCCAGACCTCTTTTTGTTTGATAAGGTCTGTTGCAACGGCTGTATACGGGATCGGAAGCTCTTCGATCAAGATATCACCGATCAGCTCTTCAATAGCGTGAAATACCTTGTCACCTTGAATGATTCCGGTTCTGTTTAAAGAAAAATCGAGAAGCTTTGCAACATCCAGAAGGTCAAGCGTCAATATCCACTCTTTATATGCTTGAAGCTTACCGCATGCATAGAGAGCTCCTATAAGGGCTCCCATGGATGATCCGGAGATGGATTTGATCTCGTAACCATGTTCCAGAAGCTCCTCGATCACACCGATATGGGCGTATCCTCTCGCCCCGCCGCTGCCAAGCACTAAGGAAATGTTCTTTTTAGCTTTCATCAGATCCTCTCTGTTTTGGATACTGTCTTTGCAAAATACAGTGTATCATAATGGGTACTACAAACAAAGAAACAATATATGCGGCAAGTGTTCCGCCGATCAATGCAACTCCTAGTCCACTGAAAACAGGTATCAAACGAGGTGTTAGATTTTGCAGAATAATGAAATCTTATTCAGTGGCTTAACCGGGTGTTGCACTTACTACTTGAATGGGCGAAGTTAAAAACGCCTCATTCAGCAAAAATGTACTGGGTCAACTTTGGGACCAAAATCACCAAAAACTCATCAAATCACTGGTCTAGCGACCGGTGAGGCAAGCAAAATATAGCATAAATATTTCTAATGTAAAATCTCTGTAAGTATCGTATGTAAGGGGTTTGTGTGATGTTGAATAGCGGACAGACAAGGATTCGAACCCTGGGAGGTATAACCCTCGCCGGTTTTCAAGACCGGTGCATTTAATCAACCCTATTATTACCGTGCCAATAACGAGCCAAATCACCATGACCTTCAGTATAGAAATCCACAGGTCAACATAGTATTCAGTTCATTCAAAAAGTTGTAAAAGTATCGTAAATAGGAGGTTTATAAAGAAGTAATGGTGCGCCCGACAGGA
>JAYEMF010000122.1:0-9428 GCA_034717975.1 Campylobacterota bacterium | reverse complement strand
AAAATCTCTTGCACCCAAGGGCAGGCTTCGCACATTTACCTATGGGTAGTCCTTCAAGATTTTAAAACGAAATCTTGCACCTTCTTTGCCCTCTGATGATATCCAGGGTTTTTAGAGGTGCCCTTTAATAGTTTTTAGAGATGCCATCATTTTATCGCGCAGTGTATAAAGTCCCTATTAAACTGGTAAAAGTGATCTGTTTTTGGTATACTGCGTGCATATATGGATTTTGGTATATCCTGGAAAGAGACTCTTAAGATAATTCTTTGGTTTCTGTAGATATAATTCGCCACCAAAAATTACGCAAGGAGCCACCAATGGCAAGAAAATGTGCTATTAGCGGTAAAGGCCCTATGAGCGGAAATAATGTCTCGCATGCAAAAAACAGAACTAAACGTCGTTTTTTGCCGAACCTTAGAACGGTTCGCGTGACACTTGAAGATGGTACAACTAAAAAAATCAAGATTTCTGCTAAAGAGCTCCGCACACTTAAGAAAAATTCATAACCCAGAGGTTATGGCTTGAATCTCTCTTATAAGATTCTAAACTTTCTAAAATGGGAGTCCGCTCCCAAACCCGACTATGAACTACTCCCTGAATTTTACGGACATTTACGCGCTTTCCGACTCCCACTAATCCTTACTGTTGTAACAATGCTGATCGGCACACTTGGTTTTGTCTTTATCGAAGACTTTACACTGATGGATGCGATCTATCAGACGGGGATCACTTTCACAACGGTCGGTTTTGGCGAAATTGCACCGATCTCGGATGCGGGCCGTATTTTTACTATTACTCTGATCATTGCCGGTTTTGCTGTTTTTTCAAGTGCCATCGGTATCTTGGTCAATGAGTTGAATAAAGGGAATATCGCCAGAATTTTAAAGGAGCGCAGCATGCTGTATCGAATTGCGCGGTTGAAGAAACACTTTGTGGTCTGTTACCATAATCACTACACCATAGAGGTGACAAAACAGTTGCGGGCAAATCATATCCCCTTTGTGGTTATGGACCCTCGCGATGATTTGGAAGAGATCGCCAAAGAGTATCAATATCCCTATTTTTTACAGGCTGAACCGCATATGGAGATATCGATGCTCAAAGCACATTTGAGCTCGGCACAGGGGTTGATTACCCTTTCTGATTCGATCTCAGACAACATTGCGTTGATCGCATCTGTACGTCTTTATGAAAAAGAGCATAGGCTGCCACGTCCGTACAATATTATCAGTTCAGCTGAGCATATGAGTGATGTGGAGAAACTAAAAAAACTTGGGGCCGATACGGTGGTCTCTCCAACCAAATTAACAGCACAGCGTATCACGGCGATGGCAGCTCGCCCCGATATGGAAAACCTGCTCGAAGAGTTTCTCTATAAAAGCGATACACCTTTAGATATGGAAGAGATATTTGTACCAAAATACAGCTGGATCGTACTGAAAAAGCTCAAAGAGACCCATCTGCGACAGATTGCCAATGTCTCAGTGGTCGGTGTGACCCAGAAAGCGGGTAAGTTCACTGCTATGCCAAAAGGGGATGTTCTTGTGACGAGTGAGTCTAAACTGTTGGTGATCGGAACCCAGAAGGGGATCCAGATGACAAAAGAGATCATCCGCAAACGTACTAAACCCGAAGAGCTGAAATATGTCTGATATCACCACCATTGAAGGGGGTGTCTGTGCCCCGGAAGGTTTTTTTGCCGATGGGATTTCTGCCGGTCTGAAACCAAACGGTGCGAACGACATGGCTTTTATCTATTCAGAGAAGCTATGTGAGTTTGCTACCGTCTTTACAACCAATAAAATGACAGCGGCCCCTATCCGCCATTTTCGAAACAAGCATGATTTTAAAGGCAATTTTGTCTTGATGAATGCGAAGAATGCCAATGCCATGACCGGAAAAGCGGGGATTGAAGATATTGATGAGATCCTTCTGGCTGTCCAGAACCGTTTTCCGCAAGTCAACAATCCTGTTATGAGCTCTACCGGTGTCATCGGAGCGCGACTGCCAAAAGCGAAGCTGATCGCGGGAAGTGAGCAGTTCGACCTTACCCAGAAAAACTTTGTAGCCGCTTCGGAAGCCATTATGACGACCGATGCATTCGCAAAACGTCTGGCCAAAAAGATCACGCTCAACGACGGCTCGAGTTTTACTATTGGCGCGATGGCCAAGGGTGCCGGTATGATCAACCCTGCGATGGCTACGATGCTCTGTTTTATTACCACCGATGCCAAGGTCGATGCGAAAACCATGCAGCTGATTTTGAATGAAGTGACACCGACAACCTTCAATGCAGCCAGTGTTGACGGGGACACCTCGACCAATGACACGGTGATGCTGATGGCCAATGGCAAAAGCGGTGTATTCGATCATGCGCTCTTTAAAGAAGCACTGCATGAGATCATGCTCTTTTTAGCCAAAGAGATGGTGCGTGACGGTGAAGGTGCGACGAAACTTGTGACCTACCATATAACCGGAGCTATCAATAATCATGAAGCCGAAGTGATCGCCAAAGCACTCTCCAACTCACTGTTGATGAAGACCGCACTCTATGGTGAAGACCCGAACTGGGGGCGTGTCGCTTCGACCATCGGGGCAAGCGGTATGATGAGTGATGAAGAGTATCTGAGTATCTGTTTTGATGATGTCTGCGTCTATGAGAAAGGGGTGATCTGTTTTGATGAATCGACAGAAGCCAAAGCTGCAGCTGTTATGAAACAGGATACTTTTACCATCCACTGTGATCTGGGACTGCAAGAGGGTACATTTACCGCCTATGGATGTGATCTTGGCCATGAATATGTCAAGATCAATGCTGACTACAGAACCTGATTGACGGATTATTGATCTGGTTTATCAATTCTCGGAAGGTGCCATGAGCGTCTGTAGGCAACAAGGCGAAGGGTAACGGCAAACAATGCAACGATGGTGATCGTGAGATCATTCATCCATTTAAAAGTTTCGAGACCGATCAGCAGCAGGGCAACGATAAGGGCGATAGTACCGTAAAAATCGTTTGTCAAAATAGATGGAACCTTGTTAATGAGAACATCGCGGGTTACACCGCCACCGATGGCGGTTAAAAAACTGACGATAATAACACCGAAAAAGTTGAAGCCGGCCTCAATCCCAAGCAGTGCCCCGGTGATACTGAAAGCGACAAGACCGACGGTATCGCTGATAATAAAGAGCCATTTACGTTCGATCTCTTTACGATGGTAGAGTTTGAATATCAAAGCCAGCGTGATACTGAACATGACGGTGAGCGCGGGATAGTACTCACTGAAAGCAAAAGGAGTACGGCTCAGCATCATATCACGGATAATACCGCCTCCAAGTGCCGTGAGCGAAGCGACAATGATCAGCCCCAGCAGGTCGAGTCTGTTACGGACACCCGCTAGAAACCCGCTGATAGCGAAGGCGATGATACCGATGATATCGGCGATAAAAAAAAGGCTCAAGAATGAGCCTTTTTTGGGAAGGGGGAAGAGTAAAGGGGAAAGAGAGAAAAAATATCAGATAATGTTGTGTTCATATATTGTTCTCCTCTTCCCCCTTTACTCTTTACCGAGTCGATAGTCCTCTTTAAAGGCAACATAACGTTTGGCCGAAGCATAAAGTTCTTCGACCTCTTCGTCGGTCAGTTCACGGATGACTTTTGCAGGGCTTCCCACGATCAGTGAGCGAGGTGGAAACTGTTTGTTTTTGGTGACCAGAGCTCCGGCTCCGACGATCGACTCTTTGCCGATAACGGCGCCATCGAGGATGGTGGCACTCATTCCGATGAGACAGGCATCTTCAATGGTGCAGCCGTGCAGCATGACACGGTGACCGACCGTGACATCACTGCCGATAATAGTCGGATTACCATCACTCATATCGGCTTTTTTATAGTGGGTGACATGGATCATACTGAGATCTTGAATATTTGTACGGTCGCCGATGGAGATATAGTGGACATCCCCGCGTACGACACAGCCAAACCAGATCGAACAGTTTTCGCCTAAGGAGACATTTCCAACGACATCCGCCGAATCAGCTATCCACGTCTTATTGCCAAGTGTAGGAGACCATTGTTTGAAGTTGTAAATCAAGTTTTGTCCTTGTCCATGTTTTTATTTTATGAGATTTTACTCTCTAAAGATATGCCCCCAGCATCTCTTTTTAACGGGAGATATCATTACCAACAACATCAGCTGAATCGGCTATCCATATTTTGACACCAATTATCGGTGACCACTGTTTGAATGGGTAAGTCACTAGCTCTCCTTTAAAAGGCGGTTGGTCAGCTGCTGAACATAATTCGGCGTCTCTTTTTTGAGTGCTTTATGCACTTTGTTAACGTGATTTTCAAAAAGCTTCTGGTTATTGACTACCTTGGCTTTATCGGTTTTAATCTTGATATAGCTGCCGTCGCTCTGAAGCTCATGGGCCAGGACGTTTTCAGAACACTGAAGCTGTAGCATCTGTAGCAGTTTGGCAGCGGCATCTTCATCTTTGATCGGTGTAAGCAGCTCGACACGGCGGATAAGGTTTCGCGGCATCCAGTCAGCTGATGAGGTGTAAAACTGTGGTGAAGAGTGTTTAAAGTAGAAGATACGGGCATGTTCAAGGTATTTGCCGATGATCGAGATAACACGGATATTTTCACTTACCCCTTCGATACCCGGTTTAAGACAGCAGATGCCACGGATAATCAGTTCGACCTTGACGCCGGCCTGAGAGGCCTTGTAGAGTGCCCGGATCACATCCTCATCGACCAGTGAGTTCATTTTGGCAATGATATGTCCCTCTCTTCCCATCTGAGTCTCATACTGGATCATCGAAAGGATTTTGGGCTTCATCTGTGTCGGTGCCATATAGAGCTCGTTGAGCTTTCCTTTTTTGCTAAAACCACTTAGAAAATGGAAGAAACGGGTGAGATCGGCGGTGACCAGGTCGTTGGAGGTCATATAGCTGGTATCGGTATAGATTTTGGCGGTAGCAGGATTGTAGTTCCCTGTTCCCATATGGGCATACTGTTTCAGGCTGCCGTTGACCCGACGGGTGACCAGGAGGGCCTTGGCATGGACTTTAAAACCGCTGATACCGTAGATGACATGTGCTCCGGCATTTTCCAATGCTTTGGCCCAGACGAGGTTGTTCTCTTCATCAAACCGCGCTTTCAACTCCACCATGACTGTGACCTGCTTGCCCGATTCGGCCGCTTGCATCAAGGCGTTTACGATAGGCGAGTTGGTACCGCTTCGGTAGAGTGTCATCCGGATTGCAACAACATTGGGATCTTTGGCGGCGGTCTGGACGAGTTTCACGACAGGTTCAAAACTTTCATACGGATGATACATCAGGACATCCTGCTTATCGAGAATGGAGTAGATGTTTTCATTGCTGTCAAACGGCGGCAGTGATTTTGGTTTGAAGCTCGGGGTAGTCAGATGTGCAAAATCTTTATGACCGACGATCTGCCAGAGACTTCCAAGATTCAAAAAGGTATTGAAACGGTAGATGTCGTCTTTATAGACGTTGGTATGGCGGTTGAAAAAAGAGAGGATGTCATCATCGGCATGGATGCTGACTTCAAGCCTGACGATCTCCCCTTTTTTACGCAGTTTCAGACCCTCTTCAAGGATCTCCATAAAGTCGTCCGCTTCCTCCTCCTCAATCTCGATATCGGCGTTTCTGGTGACGCGGAAGGCACAGTATTTTAGCAGAGAGTAACCCGGAAAGAGGTCGTGAACGTGTTCGGCAACAACGGTTCCAATCGGGACAAAGACCCCCTCGTCGATTTCGACAAAACGTGGCAGTACACGAGGGATACGGACAATACCATAGCGTTCAATGGTCGAGTCATCGTCATCGCTAAGATTGACAATCAGACCGAAACTGAGGTTATTCAAGTGGGGGAAAGGGTGGGTGGCATCTACGGCGATGGGAACGATAACCGGATAGATATGCTCATAAAAATTGCGGTTTAGCTTGTCTTTCTGCGCTGCCGTCGTCTCGCTGTATGGCTGGATGAATAATCCCTCTTTCTCAAGGTTGGCAAGAATCTCTTTCATACAGAACTCCAAAACCTGGAGTTCCTGATGTAGATTTTTTCGGATCTCGCGCAGCTGCTGAAGTGGTGTGAGGCGATCGGCACCGGAGACAATGACACCGGCACTGAAAAGTTTTTTCAGACCGGCAACGCGGATCATATAGAACTCATCCAGATTGGTGCCGTAGATGGCCAGAAATTTGAGACGTTCAAGCAGCGGAAGGGATTCATCCTGTGCCTGTTTAAGAACACGGGTATTGAACTGAAGCCATGAGAGTTCACGATTGTTGTAGTATTGAGGAGCTTTTAAATTGAGCATAGGGACAACCATATTAAGAAGTATTTATTTTTGTGATTATATCGCAGGGTTGATTACAGCAGGGTTATAATGAGTCAAAAGCCTATAGGAAAGGCTTTTGAGTGCGCTAGACAGCTGAAAGTATCTGGGCTAAAGGCGTTTTACGCTCCGCAGTATGATCTCTGGCAAAGTCAATCTGGGCAACTGTCCCGGCTTTCCCGTTTTCATGAAGAAACAGCCCGGTTGAACGCAATCGTCCAAGTGCTTCCTGCTCCGCATTTTTATAGGTAAATGCGCCATCGGCAGAACCGAGATAGATGGCACCTATACCGATTTCCCCAAGAGTGACAAGTTCACTCTTCGTATCGGTTTTCTGCCAGACCTGAAGGTTTTCCAAAATAGGATCATTCTCATCGATCCAGCCGTTACGGTCGCTGTCGTATCGGCCAAGCTCTTTGAAGCCGTCTCCGGTGAGTGTACCAAAGAGTTCACTCCCCTCATCGATGCAGCCGTTATTATTGGCATCATAGGCCAGAAAACCATTGCCCTCTTTGAGGGTTGAGATCTGATCGCAGCTGCCATTATTGTCAATATCGAAGGAGAATAGTTTATTTTCCAGCTCCGGCAGTTCACCTCGAAGGTTAATAACCAGCGGATCATAAAACTGTGCCGAAGTATCGATACGATGGGTGGATACAAATGAACGTGACATGGAGAGACTGATGTCAATATCGATGCACATAGAGTCGGTTTTGATCATACCCTGCATGCCGATTTCTACACTTTCGTGCTCAAAATAGTGCTCAGTCAGTTCAATCTTTTCTGTTTGGACAGGGGTGACTTCATAGCCAGGCATTGCCGGTGCTTGTTCTTTGAATCCGCAGAGCATGCCAAGCAGCTGCTGTATCATCAGATATCGCAGCTGCAATCCATAAGCAACCCGCGGTTCCGTTTGAGCCGTATCTTCCTGTTCTTTAATGCGCAGACGCTCCTGATCATCCAGTGCTTTGAAATGGCACTGAACACACGCATCCAGTTCAGTAGTAAATCCTATCTGCGTTGCCCGCACTTCCTTGTGACTGGCTGACATCTGTATTGATGAGTTTTCTATCTTCATCTTGTCATCCTTCGTCGTAGTGGTATTTGAGCCCTGTCCATAGGGCTTTATCGCGTGTTCATATATAGGAAGCAATTAACATGCCTTATGTCACAAAAATACTTGAAAGTGTTGAAATATATCTCTTTATTGATGCGATCGTATACTGTTTTTTTAATATTTAGAGCTGCCATCATTTAAAGAAAAACCGTGATCCAGTTATCGACCGGGAAATAGCTATGATATAATTCACAATATTGCACTAAGCTATAAAACATGAGAGAAATAAGATGAGGGTTGATAAATCAAATATAATTCTTTTTTTGAAAGAGATTAAAGCGGAGCTTGTTTCCGATGGAATTTCAACACTTGGACTATTTGGCAGCTTTGCCAGAGATGAAGCAGGTGTTTACAGTGATATAGACATAGCTATAAAAAAAGAGAATGATTACCTGAGTAAGCGAACTGCTTATGATTATTTTGATGAGGTTTCAAAAATAAAGAGTTTGCTGCAGAAAAAATTTCACAGGAATAGTGATGTTTTTGATTTGGATAGTAACTCAAGTATGAGAGATGAAATTATGAAAGATCTGATCTATGTTTAGCTCTAAAGCCATAGAGAGAATTGAAGTAATTAAAAAAAAGATAGGCTTTATAGAAGCCATTGTCTCTCAGAATGCCTCCGTTATCGAAGCTTTGGAAGATGAGCAAAATGCAAGAGCGTCTATCTTAATGCATTTGACATCTATAGCAGAACAGTTTGATAAACTTTTACACAACGGCGAGCTGGAGATTTTGTCTTATTTTGATAAGCAGGATATAAAAGGGAGTTATGATTTAAGGAATTTTATTGCTCATGACTATGAAGGTATTGACCTATATATAGTGGAAGATGTCATAAACGAACGATTGAACATAATAAAAGAGAGTGTCGATAAAGTTTTATTACTATCGAATTCCGGAGAGATATAAGACCTATTTTTATTCCACTACAAAAGAAAAACCGTGATCCAGCTATCGACCGAGAAACAGCTCAGCATTCTTCTTCCCAACAGCAACAGGGCACTTGCCGAGGTGCTGAAAAGTGCTACGCCTGCGCAGCTTGAGACTATTGTTCAGGAGAAAGATCTTCGCTCGATCGTAACTGGGCTTCTGAATGACACGGTGCAGAACTCGAAAGCTGACAAAGTGGTACTCGATCTGCTGAAAAACAGTCCGATCTTTAAAAATCTTGGCAGTGTTACCGGTGATCTTAAAGAGCTGCTGGCCCTGCTGCCGAAAGCCGAGGGGAAAGTGGCGCCAACCCATCAGGCACTGAGCACTTTTTTAACCAAGATGGAGCAGATGGAGCCTGCGCTGTTGCAGCGACAGATCAACAACTCCGGTATCTTTCTGGAATCGAAGCTGGCCATGCAGAGTGATCCTAAAGCCGAAGTGAAAAATGTCCTGACGCAGTTACTGGGTCTGTTAAAACAGAGCGATACAGTGCCGGCTAAAAAAGTGATGCAGAATATCAAGGCCATTTTGGCAAATGAACAGATGTTCATCAAAGGAGATTCGACTCCGGCGAAACCGCTCTCTTCAGCACTCAAGAACATTGTTGAAGAGCTGCAAAAAGGGGTGCGAAACAGTGACCCTGTCCGCTCCGGAGCGGTGGAGCAACTGGTAGAGAAACTGCTGCCATTTACCCAGGCGAATGCACAAAACCTGACAGCGACAACCCCGCTCTCCTCCAACCGGCTGCAGAATCTGTTTACCCAGCTGAAACATGAACTGATACGAGGCAGTGTGCCTGGCGTCAAGGCGGTGTTGCAGCAGATCGATCAGCTTGCGGCCAAAGTGGCTTCTATGACGCCTTCGCCACTGCCGCAGCAGGAATTTCCAAAACAGCTTCAGCGTGTTGAAGTGCAGTTGCAAGCACTATTGCAGCAAAACAGCACGCTTTCATCAAAACCGCTTCTTGAAGTGGTGGAACAGTTAAAGGGGGTGATTCAGAC
>JAYEMF010000121.1:0-9533 GCA_034717975.1 Campylobacterota bacterium | reverse complement strand
CTGTGGCTGTTGCTGTTTCTGTGGCTGTTGATACTGCTGTTGCGGCTGCTGGTATTGCTGCTGCGGTGCATTGTAACCCTGGTTTTGAGGCTGACCGCCTGCTTGTGCAGGAGCGTCATAGCTGCCCGGGTTTACGTTGCCGGCATTTTGTGCATCACCTTTAGAGTCCAGCATCTGCATATTTTCAACGGTGATAGAGTGCTTGGAGCGCTTTCCACCATTCTGGTCAACCCACTGCTCAAAGTTCAGTCGTCCCTCTACAAGGATTTTTGACCCTTTACGAAGGTATTGGTTGGCAATTTCGGCAGAACGTCCGAAGAAGGTGATATCGATGAACATCACTTCCTCTTTCTTTTCGCCATTGCTGGTGAATTTACGGCTCGTTGCAATCGCAGTCTTGGCAATGCCCATACCGCTTTGCGAATAACGCAGCTCGATGTCTCGTGTCAGATTTCCAACCAGTACGACTCTGTTGAACATAGTGTTTCCTTATGCTTCTGTTGTTGTCTCTTCAGCTTTTGTTTCAGCTGGAGTTTCAGTTACTGTTTCAGTAGGAGCTGCAGCTTCTGTTTTTACTTCCGCTTTGGCTTTAGCTGCTTTTAGTGTTGTATCAACCATTTTTGTCCAAGCCGCCACTTCGCGTTTTGAATCGTATTTCATTGTTACGAAACGAAGAAGCTCTTCGTTGATGCGGTAACGACGTTCGACTTCAGCGATGTTTGCCGGATCCATTGTGAAATAAACAACATAGTAGAAACCACGTTCGCTTTTATTAATAGGGTAAGCTAATTTTCTCATGCCCATTTCGTTACGTGCAACAATTTCTGCACCGTTAGCGGTCAGGACTTCATCGATCGCTGCCATTTGGCTTTTGATCTCTTCTTCAGTCAGTGTCGGTTTTACGATTACTAGGTTTTCGTAATGTCTCATAGAGTGTAATCTCCTTTTGGTTTTGGTGCCCCTTATGGGATAGTTATATCACTTCAATCAGTGATACAAAGAGCAAGGAACGCGGGATTATACATAAATAATACTTAAGAAAATGTGAAGAAAACTGCATAGATAAATGCAATTTCAATTTATTGCCAGATCAGTAGAAGACTGTTTCCGGTTGGAGCTGTTTGATGTGCGATACGAAACCCGTATGATGCATATCACTACATGATGCGTTGAAGTTTCATCAAGCTTGAAAGTAAAATCGCATTTTTATCTACTGCCCCGCTGGATTTCATTTTAAGCTCACTGTCCATCAAAAGGTTAAGCATACTGGTATAGCTCTGCTGCTTGAAGCGGATACAGAGCTGGGTCCGGTCTTTTTCGACGGCCGGCGGGAGTTTGAATCCAAGTATGTCGATAGAGTTGGCGGCACCGTGCAGTTTGATATAGGCGTAAAAAAGATAGAGCTGTGTGACAAAACCACTGACTGCCGTGAGGATACGGATCTCATCCTCTCCGCTCTCAAGGACCCGCTGCAGGTCATCGAAGTAATCCTCTTTTTTGAGGATCTTATGGATCAGCTGATCGATTTTGACCTCCCCCATGCCAAAGACCAGATTGTCGATCTCCTTGGCGCCGATCGGTTTGTCAAAGATCTGAAATTTTGTAAGCTCGTTGCATGCAAGTCCAAGATCATTGTTATGGACCTCAAGCAGATGATAAGCTGCATGCTGGTCAAGCTGGATACCCATGGATGCGGCTTCTTGCATGAGAATGGCTTTTGCCTCACCCAGGAAAGGTGCAAAGAGGCGGATGGCGACTCCTCCGGATTTGGCTGTAAAAGCCGCAGTGGCCGGCTTTTTAAAGTCCGGTCCGTAGTAGGCGTAGATGAAAATATTGTCGGGACTTTTTTTGCACAACTCAAGCAGCGCGTCGAGCTCTTTTTTGGGAACTTTTTTCTCATTTTTGATGATCAGGACATTTTGACCCCCGAAAAGTGATCCCTGTGAGAGGTGGGCTTTGGCACTGTTGAAATTGTACTCGCCATGGTAAAGGCTCAGTATATTGGCATCCTCTTTGGCGCTTAAGAGGCGGACATAGCGTTCAATGAGAAAGTGGCTGTCGCCATAAAGCATGACGGCATGCGGCGGTTGACCGCCTTGAATAAGTTTGTCCAGTTCCTGGCGCTTCACAGGTCATCTCCCAGTTTTTTGACTACCGTGGCATTGATCTTCGCCGTTGCCAGATTAACCGTTTCGATACGGATCTCCACATCATCAAAAAGCAGAATAGGCAGTGAAGCCGTCAAAAAGAGACGTGCTCCGTTGATGACGTCATGGATCTCAGCCGTGAGTCCATTCTCTGTACCATTAATGCGTGCGGTAAAGAGCTCACCAATATTTTTGGCAGCCCATCGGGCAAATTTACGCTCCATAAAACGGATCTCAATATCGCTGGCTTCACGCTCTTTTTCACTAATGGCGATGGTCAGTGCATCGATGTTGCGCAGGACATAAGATCCCTCTGCGGTATCACCCGCCTTGATCGCCTTTAGCAACCGGTGGACGATGAGATCGGAGTAGCGTCTGATGGGTGAGGTGAAGTGGGTATAGCGTTCAAACCCCAATCCGAAATGCCCCTTGTTGTCCGGTGCGTAACGTGCCTGCATCTGTGAGCGGATAATGAGGGTGTCGACTTCGCTCTGAAGCCCGCGTTTTTCCGCTTCGAGCTGGATAAAGGTGATGGTCTCTTTGATGGACTCTTTGGGTTCAACGATGATCCCGATCCCGGCGAGTTCCTGGTAGAGGGTCTGAAGCTTCGCCGGACTTGGTGACTCATGGATACGAAAGACACCGCGTTCATAGACGGCGGCAGCAGCTTTGTTGGCCAGCAGCATACAATCTTCGATCAGTGCATGAGAGGGAGTCTCTTCGGCATAGGTGGTTGATGCCAGTTCAAAGTTCTCATTGAGTGTCATCTCCAGCTCTTTGGAGCGGAAGTCATACCCTTTTTTCATCCGTTTGCTTTTGAGACGGTCGGTCACACTGCGTAATTTAAGCAGTAGAGGAAAAATAACTTTTTCATCACTGTTCTGGGGCGTGAGTTTTCCTTCAAAAAGCTGATCTACCTCTTCATAGGTAAAACGGCGTTTGGAGTGGATGATCGCTTCATAATAGTCTGCGTGTTTGATTTCCAGTGTATCCGGATCAAGATGCATCTCAAAGAGGTAGGAGAGGCGATCGACATGGGGCTGCAAAGAGCAGAGTGTTTCACTCAGCTGTCTGGGCAGCATCGGGATGGAGCGATGCGGCAGATAGATTGAAAAACTTCGATAGATCGCTTCGGCATCGATGGAACCAAAAGGTTCGACATAGCTGCTTACATCAGCGATGGCCACATAGAGAATGGATTGCTTGGGGTCATAACAGATCGCATCATCGAAATCTTTGGCGGTCACGGGATCAATGGTACAAAAAGGAAGATCCCGAAGATCCTTGCGTTTAGGATAGAGTGAAGCATCAACGGTCGGCGGGAATGAGGCAGCCTGTTTGAGGACCTCTTCACTGAATTCATCATGTTTGTTGTACTGGGCCAGTACTATCTTCTCATCGACTGCGGGATCGTTCAGGTTGCCCAGTTTAGTGACGATCTCATTTGCCTGATTGTTGATCTGGAAACAGTCCCCCTCTTCATAGCCGGAGAGCTCCTCTGATGAGATCGGAACACCGGCTGGATACTCTGTTCGTATATCGTAAAGTCCTTTGTGGCCATCTTTGATACGTACAAAAGCGACACTATAGCTTTCGGCCCGGCCGACAACCTTGACGATGGTGGCACTGGGGGCGCCACGTTTCCCCAAGAGCCGCTTGGCAATGACAAGATCACCCTCTTTGGCGTCACCGACCTGCTCGATAAAGAGATCACGTGCCGTAACACCGAGTACCTGAAGATAGGCGGTTCCGTTTTGTACAGTTGCGATGGTTCCGGCACGATATTTGGAAGGGAGACGGTAGATATGTTCCTCTTGAACAAGAATATTTTCCTGGAGCCACTCGTCAATCAGTGGACGTTCATCAGAAGAGATGTCTTGGTCGTGAAGACCAAGGGTAAGACGGATAAGAAGGGATTTCAAGGAAAAAGTTACGACTCTTTCATGTTCTCAAGCGCTTTTTCAAAGCCCTCCAGATCGAGTTCATACTGTTCTACGAGTGCTTTTGCCGCATTTTCACTCTCTTCGGTAAGAATACCGTTGATCGGAACGGCAACACGGACAATGTGTAGTACTTTAGCAGCCAGAGCATCCTCTTCTGCTGCATTTTCCGGATCGGAACAGTGACGGATCGTATCGATCAATGCCGGCTCAAAACGCCAGTGATCAAAGATGGTCGCACTTACGTCCGGAGTATCGGTATCGCAGAGCTCCCGTTCGGCTGCTTCCACATCACCGAGCTCTTGCATCTTGGTTCTGAATTCACCAACCTTCTCCTCGGCGCTCAGGCACTGGGCAATGAGAACTTTACCGATCTCGACCAGAAAAGCTGCCGGAGAGAGAATGCCTAGAAGTTTAGGGTCTTTGCGTAGATACCAGCTTGTTACCAAAGCGTGCTGATACTTGGAAAGGTTTGAAAACTGTTCGTTGCTGATGCCATAAGGCCCTAGATTAAGCGGAAAACTTTTTTTGACAATACTGGCAAGAGCAAAACCGCGGACTGTACCCATTCCAAAGAGGCCGACTGCCTGGGAAATGGCATTGATCTCACGGCTGAAACCATAAAGCGGAGAGTTTGCCGCTTTGAGGATATCGGCCGTTAAGAGCGGATCTTTTTCAAGTATCTTGACCATATCGTTAAACGTACTGTTAGGATCTTGATAGACCGCCTCGATCTGCATGGCAGATTCCGGAAGCGGCGGAAGTTGTTTGATTTTTTGAAGCAGAATATCTTTCATGCTGAACCTCATAGTGTGTTTGTAGCATCATTATAATTTGTTGAATGTAAATTGCGACTGAAGAGGGGGAAAATGAATCCTAATATTTAAATGATTTTAGAAATTTTTTATTACTCAGGTTTTTTTGAGGTAGCGATATGCTAAAATCTATATCCAAAAATTAATGAAGGAATTTGAAGCATGATGAAACACGAAGCGATGCTTAATCAATTGGGCTATGCACCAAATGAAGCACTTTTAGGGCAGTTGGAAAGAATTATCGATAATACAGCAAGTTTTGAGAAGATCCAGAAGCATATTTTTGAGCTGCATAAGGCCTTGAAAGTTGATGATTCATTTGTTGCCATGTCAAATTCAAATGACCACTTCAAGATCAAACTTGAAGCGCCTAGTCAGGAACTCAAGGAAGAAGCATACGCAAAAGTGATGCATTTCGCTGACAAATATAAAGTCAAACTCCAAAAAGTTGATGGAAAAGATACCTATTATATTATCGGATTTGCCAAATAACAGTGAAAGTCGAACCGATTACTCCGGATGGCTATGACCTCCTCCTCCAAGAGTTCAAATTTCTTAAAGATATTGAAAAACCGAGGGTAAACCGTGAAAAACAGGTAGCGGCAGAACTTGGTGACCGTTCGGAAAATGCCGAGTATCACGCCGCCAAAGAGAAACTTCGTCATATAGACAAACGTCTTTTTTATCTCAACGGGATGATCGAAAAAACCCAGATCATCGATCCTTCCGACCTTCCGCATGAACGGGTGCATTTTGGCTCCAGTGTCACGCTGTGTGATCTCGACAGCGATGAAGAGGAACGTTATACCATTTGCGGCGTATTGGAGAGTGAACCCGATGAGAGGCTGATCTCGATTCATGCACCGCTTTCCAGAGCTATGATCGGTAAAGAGGAGGGCGATCAGTTTACCATTCACCTCCCTAAGGGAAAAAAAGAGTATGAGGTTGTCATGATCGAATACATCCCGATCTATTCACTTAAAAAGTCTGTCAGAACCGAAAAAGATTTCGGTTTCAAGTAGTTTTATACCCCCCTTAGCTATAATCCCCCTTTAAAAACCCAAAAAGATTCTCTATAAGGACGTGCCGTGAGCCAGCCGTTAGAAAACATCGATGAAATTCTCAGTCAACATAAACTTTCCCAGTTAGATTATGCACATATCAAAGAGATCCTTGGACGTGAACCAAACTTTGTTGAAGTCGGTATCTTCTCAGCTATGTGGTCAGAGCACTGCAGCTATAAATCTTCCAAAAAGCATCTAAACGGCTTTCCGACAAAAGCGCCATGGGTTATTCAGGGCCCGGGTGAGAATGCCGGAGTTATTGACATTGGTGACGGTTATGCCGCGGTTTTCAAGATGGAGAGCCATAACCACCCCTCATTTATCGAGCCATATCAGGGTGCGGCAACGGGTGTCGGTGGGATTATGCGTGATGTTTTCACTATGGGTGCCCGTCCGGTTGCCAGTTTGAATGCACTTCGTTTTGGTAATGTAATGAATGATGATGAGATCAGTTCGCATCAACGCTATCTGGTTCGCGGTGTTGTAGATGGAATCGGCGGTTATGGTAACTGTATGGGTGTCCCGACCATCGGCGGCGAGATCAGTTTTGATGAGTGCTATAACGGTAATATTCTGGTCAATGCGTTTAATCTTGGTATTGCAAAATCAGATGAGATCTTCTACGGAAAAGCGGAAGGTATCGGTAACCCGGTAATCTATGTCGGATCTAAAACAGGACGTGACGGACTAGGCGGTGCGGTGATGAGTTCTGACTCCTTTACGGAAGAGTCAAAAAGCCTTCGTCCAACCGTACAGGTCGGTGATCCATTTACGGAAAAACTTCTTCTTGAAGCGTGTATGGAGCTCTTTAAAACAGACTATGTTGTCGGTATCCAGGATATGGGTGCAGCAGGGCTGACATCAAGCTCATTTGAGATGGCCGGGCGTTCAGGTTCAGGGATGATCATGCACCTCGATAAAGTACCGGCTCGTGAAGAGGGGATGACACCATACGACTTCATGCTTTCAGAATCACAAGAGCGTATGCTGCTTTGTGCGAAGAAGGGGAGTGAACAGGCGATCATTGATATCTTTGAAAAATGGGATCTTGATGCCGCTGTGATCGGTGAAGTAACCGATACGGGTAATATGGAACTCTTCTGGCATGGTGAAAAATGTGCAGAGGTGCCGGTTGACCCTGTTTCGGAAGAGGCACCAATCCTTGACCGTCCGACTAAACGACCAGCTTATCTTGATGGTATTAAAGATGTAACTATCAACGATTTTGCAAAAGTCTCCAATCAGGAAGCCTTTGAAAAGCTCATTACATCGATGGAAGTCGTCGATAAATCATGGGTCTATGAGCAATACGACTCGATGGTACAGACCAACACCGTTAAAAAAGGCGGTATGCTGGATGCCTCGGTGATTCGTGTCAAAGAGAACGGTAAAGCCCTGGCGATGAGTTCGGACTGTAATGTACGTTTCTGTTATGTTGATCCCCGCGGCGGCGGGGCGGCGGCGGTTATCGAAGCAGGGCGTAATGTTGCTATGTCGGGAGCCCGTCCGTTGGCGATTACCGACTGTCTGAATTATGGTAACCCTGAAAATCCGGAAGTGATGTGGCAGTTTGCCGAGGGTTGTTTAGGGATTAAAGAGGCGTGTGCAGAGCTTACTACTCCTGTTATCGGTGGTAATGTATCACTCTATAATGAAACCAATGGTGTTTCTGTTTTTCCAACCCCTTCTATTGCCACAGTTGGCGTGAATGATGATCAAAACAATGTCTTGATGTCATCATTCCAAAAAGCGGGTAACAACCTCTATCTGGTAGGAACAACACGTTCTGAATTTGGCGGTTCTCTCTATATGAAAGAGATCTGCGGTACGGTCGCCGGCGAACTTCCGAAAATTGATTATAAAGCTGAACTCACGCTCTGGGATCTGGTCATTGAAGGTAACAAGAAAGGGCTCTTATCATCGGCAAAAGACCTAAGCTCCGGCGGTGCAACGATTGCCCTTGCCAAAATGGCAGCGACCAGCGACCTGGGTTGTGATGTGAATATCACAGTTGATGATGAACGTGATATCTTTGCCGAATCGATGGCCCGCGCTATCATTGAAGTGGCCCCTGAACATGCCGCGGAATTTGAAGCTTCTGTAAACGGTCTGGCCTGTGAGAAAATCGGTACAGTTGGCGGTGAAAGTATTAAAATCAATGATGTTTCCATGAGTCTAAATGATCTTGATGCTGTCTATTTCGGCCAATTCAAAAAAGTAGTCGAACAGGATATTTAACGTTTTTTTACGCTTTTTCCTGTTTAAATGAGGAAAAGTAGTAAAAAATGAAAAAAACTGCTATAATGCCTCCGATGAAAGATGAGGTTCGAGTTCATCTTTAGTGTGTACCGAATACAGTTTTGAAGAAAGCTATTCTGCTAGACCTGAAGACTCCCCGATTTTGATTCCACTTCAACGAAGTGTATTTTCCTATAAAAGGTATTAACATGGCAGAATTGCAAAATGGAACTGTAAAATGGTTCAACGACGAAAAAGGTTTTGGATTTATCCAACCAGATAACGGTGGAAGCGATGTATTCGTACATTTCCGTCAAGTAAACAGCACAGGACACGGTCGTGTTTCTTTGGCTGACGGTCAGAAAGTTACTTTCGAGATCGGTGAAGGTCAAAAAGGCCCTCAAGCAGAAAACGTTACAGCAATGTAATTTCTATACAGGCTTTATGCCTGTATCTTTAATAACACCCTTCTATAGCTCTTAAGCTTTATTTAGCTCTCCAAAACAGTCATATTCTTATAAAAATCGTTTCTTGAATTTAATCCATTGATACACTTATCTAAAGATAAGATCAGAAAGTATCTTTCTATTCCTCCAATTGAAAAAAATAGTTGCTATAATAGTGGCTAATTGATATTTTGGAAAAATTGTATGAATATAGAACCAACCACAAGCGTAATAACCGGGAAGACGATCGAAGAGTTTGCTGATACAATCATACTATCATTGAACAAGGCAGAAAAATACCTGAAAACTGCGATGTCAGGCTATATCAATGCTGGACAAAAACTAAGAATTGCAAAAGAAGAGCTGGGACATGGGGAGTGGATACCTCTGTTGGAACGGGTCGGTATCAGCCGTATGACAGCAAACCGTTATATCCGCTTGGCTGAAGATATACGGATACTCAACATGGCAAAACGTAACATGATGTTACATTTGACTCAGAGTGAACTGCTCAAGATGACAAAACTTGAAGACATACCCTTTTATGAAGTTGCAGAGAGTGAGGACCCTTCTGAAAAGCTCAGAGAACTTACGGCTATAGAGCCTTTGCCGCCGACACCGCTGGCAGAAGTGAAAAAAGAGCTTCAGCATACAAAGCAGAGCCTGAAAAAAGCGGAGAAGAAGATAGTAAAGCTTGAAGAGGAGATCATCAGGCTCAAAGGTAATCATTAGAAAAAATGGCTAAACAACTCTCAATAAGGGCACCTCTAAAAACCCTGGATATCATCAGAGGGCAAAGAAGGTGCAAGATTTCGTTTTAAAATCTTGAAGGACTACCCATAGGTAAATGTGCGAAGCCTGCCCTTGGGTGCAAGAGATTTTA
>JAYEMF010000120.1:0-32987 GCA_034717975.1 Campylobacterota bacterium | reverse complement strand
GAAACACTATTTTAACAAAGAGTTGATGTATAGTTTAGAAGAAAGAAGAAAATTGTGGGAATATAAGTTAAGATTCCCGCCTGCGCGGGAATAACGAAGGGAGATGTCTTCTTTTAGACACCAGCTTCTTCGCGGCGCTGGAGATATTCCCAGTTACCGTCAATACGCTCTTGCCACTCTTTAATGAGGTATTTGTACTCATCTTTAAAGAGGTGCTTAAAACGTCCCTGTGCTGCAAGGTACTCTTCTACCGGAACAACATTTTTAGGACGGTAAGTGATGTTCAGTTTTTTACCATCAATGATCTCGTAAAGTGGGAAGACCAGTGAATCTGTAGCCAGGTCAGAAACGGCAATTGTATCAGCCGGATCAAATTTCCACTCAGTCGTACATGCAGACATAGCATTGATGAAAACAGGACCTTCAACAGCAAAACCGTGTTGAATTTTCTTGATCATATCTTTCCATTTGTTTGGAGCAACCTGTGCTACATATGGAGCACCATGTGCTGCCATAATGGAGAGCATATCTTTTTTGTTCTGCTTTTCACCATAGCTAATACGACCGGCAGGAGATGTCGTCGCACTTGAACCGATCGGAGTCGAAGATGAACGCTGTCCGCCGGTGTTGGCGTAGACCTCATTATCCAAAACAACCTGCATGATGTTGTGACCACGCTCGAAACAGCCGGAGATCCACTGGAAACCGATATCGTAAGCGGCACCATCACCTGAGAACGATACAAATTTCGGATCACGATCTTGTTTTAGACGCCCTTTGTTTTTCAACGCTTTATGCATAGCTTCAGCACCGGCAACTGCTGTTGAGCTGTTTTCAAACCCGATATGAATCCATGAAGCATCCCAAGAAGTGTATGGATAAACTGCTGTACATACTTCAAGACAACCTGTTGATGACGAAAGGATAAGATCGTCATTCGTAGCATTCAGGATCTCACGTACAATAATCGAGTGCGCACACCCTGGACATAGGAGGTTTGCACCTTCAAAACGGTCCGCTGATGTTGAGAACTCTTTTAAGTTTTTAATTTTTTTAATTTCACTCATTCTGTTCTCCTTATAAGTAAGCCAGTTTCGGACCGCGTACGCCGATAAACTGTTGTAGTGGAGTTAAAACTTTACCTGCATCTGCATTGGCTTGTAACTCTTTATATAGATCTACCAGATGTGCTTTCGTCAAGTCACGTCCACCCAAACCATAAACATAACCGGAAAGCAGTGCTTTGCTCTCAGTGTTAAACAGGGCACCGGCAAGTTCATTGAAAAGTGCACCAGGAGCACCATTTGGTGAAGAGCGGTCCAGAGCAGCGATTGCTTTGATATCTTTCAACGACTCGATGATCTCAGCAAATGGGAATGGACGGAAGACACGGATGCCGACAACACCGGCTTTAATACCTTCTGCGCGCATCTCTTTGGCCACTTCACGAGCTGTTTCAACCGAAGTACCCATACAGACTACCGCTACGTCAGCATCATCCATATCATAGTTTTCTACGATATTGTATTTACGACCAGAGAGCTTTTCAAACGCATCAAACGCCTCTTGGATCTTCGGCATAACTTTTGTCATAAGGTCATTGTGTTGACGTGCCTTATGCTCAAAGTGCCAATCTTCTTCAGTCTGAACACCATGGGTTACCGGGTGGTCAAGATCAAGCATATCATTCATTGGCTGATATTCACCGACAAAACCATAACCCTGATCGTCCGTCAATGTCTTAACACCTTGTGCCGTATGTGACGTCATGAAACCATCTTGGTGTACCATTGCCGGAAGGCGAATATCATGATCTTCCGATACTTTGAAAGCTATAAAGTTCAAGTCATACGCTTCCTGCGGAGAGTAAGAATCAAACTGAATCCAGCCAGAGTCGCGTCCAAGATACATATCTGAGTGGTCACCATTTACGTTCAATGGTGATGCCAACGCACGGTTAACAACATTTAGAATAATTGGTAAACGCATACCGGATGCCTGGTAAAGCGTCTCTGCCATCAAGGCAAAACCCTGAGAAGAGGTAGCCGTTGCAACACGCCCACCGGCAGCTGCTGCACCAATACACCCTGACATCGCAGCATGTTCGGACTCAACCATAACAAACTCGCCTTCAACATAACCATCTGCCAAAAACTTGGCATAGCCTTCAACGATCGGCGTTGAAGGTGTAATAGGATACGCCGCAACTACATCGACCTGTGATTGACGAAGTGCCTGGGCAGCAGCAAAGTTACCATCCCAAACTTCAATGTCACGTAATTCCATTTTGTCAAATGCCATTATTTTTCCTTTTCCTCTTTCTCTGGCCACTCAGCGAGCGCTTCTTCATCATCTTTTTGTTCAGGGAACATCAATAGTGATTTAGGGTTTGTAGGGCATACCTCAACACAGATACCACACCCTTTACAGTGATCCATATCTACACCGATCATCTTTTTATCACGTGCGATGATTGACATATCCGGACAATAGAGCCAGCAGAACTGGCAGTCAATACAGTAATCTTTGTTGAAAAGTGGTTTTTCAATACGCCAATCCGCTACCGAAGCAGTAAACGAGTTGGAGTTAGAGTAGTTACGATCTTCTTGAAGTGTTGTAGCAATGTTACTAGCAGGACCTTCAAACGAGCGAAGCATCGCACCGATTTCAAAATCATTCCATCCGTTATTTTCCATCATGAACTCCTTAATCTACTTCATCATATGCACGCTGGATTGCGTCCATATTAGCGTCAACAATTTTTTGGGGTAGTTTGGAAAGCACACGAACCATACTCTCTTTAAAAAAGTCAATCTCATACATCCCTGAAATCTTCATAAAAGCACCTAGCATAGGTGTATTTGGAATAGGACGTCCAATAGTCTCCTGCGCAATTTTGATGCAGTCAACAGCATGTACTTTTTTACCTTCAAGTTTCGGCTGAGACTTGATCAGCTCCGTTCTGCTCAAATGGGTCGTAATGATATAAACAGTATTTTCTGTATCATTCGCAGTAATATCTGCCGTATAAGTTAAAGCAGGATCAATAACAAAGACATAATCAGGATTCATGTATTTTTCATGATTCATGATCGGTTGATCGTCGACACGGTTGTAGGCAGTCATTGCCGCTCCACGTTTAGCAGATCCGTAAAATGCAAATGCCTGAACTTCCTTACCGGTAGTCGATATAACATCAGCCAAACCTTTAGCACCGGTAACGGCACCCTGTCCGGCACGGCTATGCCATCTAATTTCTAGCATGAATACTCCTTCATTTATTTCAAATTGAACTTAACTCAATTCTAAATGTTACACAATTTTAAGCAAGTTGCTCTTAAATGTAGCTTGTCTTTAAAACCTTCTAAATAATGCTTTTTATCATGTGTTATTTTTGCCCTTGTCAGCAATAAAACGGACCGCTTTCAGAGCATCTTTTTCAATAATATCAATTAATTTTGATAATTCTTCCACATTATCATATCCGCTGCTTACTGCGACACACTCTATCGATGCATTTTGAGCCGCTTCAACATCCAATCTGGTATCACCGATCATCCAGCAATGTTTTTTGTCACAGGCCATCATTTCGAGTGCTTTATGGATCGGTTCGGGATGAGGTTTCGGATTTTCCACATCTTCACGACCGATCAATACTTCAAAATAGTGCATCACACCAAAATGCTCAAGCAGTTCACGTGAATATTTACCTGTTTTGGTAGTAACGATCCCCAGTCTGGCAAACTTTGATGCCTCTTCAATCGCATCTCTGGCACACTCCAGCAAAACTGTTTTTTCACAGGAGATCTTACGGTAATGTGCTTTGTAGGTATCGACAAAAGTCCAGACCATTGCCTCTTCTATGCCAAGTTCACGGTACATCACATCAAGCGGATGGCCGATCAGGGCTTTGATCGCCTCATTATCCGGCGAAGGCCGTTCATGTACTCTATAGGAGTTATGAAAACTTTCCAGAATTGCTTCCGTCGAGTCGATCAACGTGCCATCAAGATCAAATAAAATAGTCATTCCACAGGTTCCTCTTTTTTCCAATCAATAAAATTATGCCAGATGCCATTGAGGCTCGGTTCGACATTTTTGATGGAACGGTTCACTACGGTAATAGAATTGGGGATATATAGAAATAGATAGGGGTCATCCACAACAATATCGGCAAAAATCTTTTGCTGAATTTCAGAGAGTCTGTTTCGATCGACCGTATACTGCATCTTCTCTATCAACCTATCGACTGATATATTGTTATATCCAATGAAGTTAAAAGCTCCGGGTTTGTCGTTATCCGAATGCCATAGCAGATAGGGATCCGGGCTTAACGACAGCGACCAACCCAATAGAACTGTTTCAAATTTTCTTGGGAAAACCACCATATTCAAGAAAGCCTGCCACTCCATCACACGAAGTGTCACCTCGACACCGATCTTGGCCAGCTGATGTTGAACGATCTGCGCTGCGTAGGGGCGTATAGAACTTGAGTTAGAGGTGGCTATTTCAAAGGTCAACGGCTGTTCACTACTGTATCCGGCCTCTTTCAGCAGCTCTTTTGCCCGCTCGATATTCTGCTTGGGAACTTTAACATCTTCATTGAATGAAGGACCGCCAGGCAGAAATGGTCCACTGCACTCGCGACCATGCTTAAGAAAAAGAATGTCGACAAGCTCCTCCCGGTTCACTGCAAGTGACAATGCCTTACGCACGCGAGAATCTTTAAACTTTTCAAGACGCAGGTTGAAGCCAAGATAGGTGTAGGAGTGAGAAATATCTTCAATCACATCAAAACGTTTAAAAAAAGCACTGTCCAGCTGGCGTTCCATCTGCATCGCTTCAAGTGAACCGATATCAAGTTCCCCGGATTTAAGCATCAAAAAACGGGTCATCGGATCGGCAATCACATGAAAGGAGATTTTGTCTATATAGGGACGATGTTCAAAATAATCATCATTGGCAACGAGTTCTATATTTTTTGAAAACTCTAACTTGGAGAGTCTGTACGGGCCAGTACCGACCGGAGCGGTATTGAACCCTGCACTCATCATATCTTTTTCATTTTCAAGCAGATGCTTCGGCAAAATTCCCATCATCCAGGTTTCAAGCGCCTTGAAGTACGGCTCTTTGTAAACTACTTTTACACTTAGCGGGTCCACTGCTACAACGGATTCGACCATCCGAAACGTTGATGTATATGGGGAGACCACTTTAGGAGAATTTATAATGTTGTAGGTAAATACGACATCATCGGCTGTAAAAGGCCTGCCATCCTGCCATCGTACATTGTCCCGAAGTTCAAAGATCAGTGTCGTGTTATTTTCAAAACGATAGGACTCTGCCAGGTCACCAATGATCTCGTTCGCATCTTTATCGTATTTTACAAGGCCGTTAAAGATAAAACCGGCGATCTCTGAACTGCTTGAATCGGTCGCTAAAATAGGATTGATACGTGAAGGATTGGCCGATGTCGCCAGATGAAGTGTCGATGCACTAAGTGAAAAACAAAAAAGTAAAATAAGAAGCAATTGAGGCACTAAACACTCTTTTTTTCGAGATTATAACGAAAAAGGACAACGGCATCTAAACGCGGGACAGTTGCGAGATTTGGAACATAGTGACAAACGAAGCTGTGTACCCACTAAAGTCCATACAAGCATTACTGAAAATAACAATTTAACTATTTAAAATAAAGTAATTCGTCTAAAAAATAAGAAAAGTGAAAAATAAGAAAAGTGAAAAAAAGGAGGTACAGTGCCGAAGCACTGTAAAAAAACGATTAACGTTTAGAGAATTGAGGTGAACGGCGCGCTTTACGCTTACCTGGTTTCTTACGTTCAACAACACGTGAATCACGAGTCATCATACCCTCTGGTTTCAAAATCGCACGGAATGACTCATCATATTTGACAAGTGCGCGAGAGATACCGTGGCGAAGTGCGTCAGCCTGACCACCGAAACCACCACCAAGTGTAGTAGCTACGATATCAACTGAAGTGTCTTGCTTAGTCAATGCCAAAGGCTGCTTGACACGAAGTTTCTTCGCTTCAAGACCACCAAGCCATGCGTCTAGTGAAAGACCGTTAACAGTAATTTTACCGCTACCTGGAGTCAACCATACTTTTGCGATAGACGCTTTACGACGTCCTGTTGCATATGTTTTTGCCATCAGTCAATCCTTACTTGGCAATTTGTGCAGAGTGAGGGTGCTCACTGCCTGCATAAATTTTTAGTTTTTTGAGCATTGCCTTACCGAGTTTTGTCTTCGGAAGCATACCGCGTGTTGCCAGTTTGAACAGTTTTTCCGGGTTGTTTTCCAGAAGGTCTGTCATCTTGACACTTTTTACACCACCGAAGTAACCGGTGTGCTCGTGATACTCTTTGTTAGCGATCTTGCCCGCACCCTTAAATACAACTTTTGAAGCGTTAATGATTACAACGTAATCACCACAGTCAACGTTTGGTGTAAAATATGGTTTATCTTTACCGCGAAGGCGCGTAGCGACTTCTGTGATCAAACGACCAAATGTTTTTCCCTCGGCATCGATGAGAATCCATTTTTGTTCGATCTGTTCAGGTGTAGCTATTTTTGTAAACTTCATCTGATACAATCCTGTTTTAAATTTCTTAATTAAAAGTGGTGGAAGTATACTGGCATTTTCTTATATATAGCTTAAATTAAGTTAAATATAAGGATTATACTTCGACAAGCTTTGTGCCCTCTTCCAGCAGATAACATAAATACCCTTTGACTGGTGCCTGTGTTATGGCACGCAGTGCTTTTTTATAGAACCCTACCTGGATCAGGTGTGATTCGCTATGGCTTAGTGCACTCTTATAATCAATCACTGTCCAGCCCTGATCATGTTCGATCAGCAGGTCAAGATAGCGCAGTTGACCATCATAACTGATCGGCTGCTCTTTATGTATCTTACCCTGCGTGAGTAGAGTGAACTGCTCATCTTCCAACAACCTGACTATACGACGTTCGATACTTTTCAGCTGCAGTTCATCCAGCTGTGCTCCGAAACGGTTCCAGGTGGCCTGCAGTGCTTCACTCAATGCATCTCGTGTAAAACCTGCCATCAGCTCAAGGGTGTAGTGCAGTGCCAGTCCGAATGTGACCGCCTGATGATCATACTCATCATCTTCTTCAGCATCATGCACTACATCAGATTGTGTCCCATAAGTCAGTGCTGTATATGACAGTACCCTCCGCTCCTCTTCAACTTTTTCAGGAGTACTTTGTACCTCTAACACACCTCTATGCTGCGGTTCGAGCCCCAGCATCTCAAACTTGGAGCCTTTTGACTTCTGGATAACAAAAAGGGAGACTCTGGCCCGGGTAAAGGCAACGTAGAGGGCATTGAGGGCATCCTCGTCAGAGAGTCGCTTCTCTTTCTCCAGTGCCAGGGCATAAGCCGGATCGAGCAGGTCCCTGTTTTTCATACGGAGAAAGATATTTTGCAGATAGATCCCATCATATTCATAGATGATCGGGTCTGTATTGGGGGCACCTCGTCCGAGTCTGTCAAGAACAATCACTTGATCATATTCCAGCCCTTTTGATTTATGAACGGTCAATACCCGTACGCCATTGAGATCCATCTGCGCCGCTTTCGCATCAATGCGTTCATATTCAAAAAGGAACTGCTCCAGGTCACGGTAGTGTGAAAGCAGCTCCATAAAACGGAGCAGATTCATATCGCCATCATAGAGAGCATAGCGTTCAATCACCTTTTTCACTTCACCTGCAAGGTCACTGGTATGAATGTCACACCGTTCCAGCCGTTCTGTCGGTATTTCGATCAATGCAAAGAAGTTGCGCGCATAGATAGTCTCACCAAAATAGCTGTACTTCAGATACTCGATCAGAGCACGTACCACTTTCTGGTTGATCAGTTTTGAGGTTGTCTCCGTCACCACTTCAATACTCTCTTCGCGGAGCAGCTCTTCAACCGCCGAACCATCGGCATTGGTGGCTGTCAGGACGGCGATGTCATCAGCTTGCACACCCTGCTCCAGCAGAGATTTGACTTTGTGCTTCATCGCTTCAAGGATATCGTCATCATTGAGCACTTCAATGTAACCTTCGCCAGCACCCTCTTTGACAAGCTGTGGTTCATAACGCTCAATCTTATCGATAAACACATCATTGACAAACTCGACCACATGACGATGGCTGCGATAGTTTGTACTCAGTTGATCGACCTGCAGTTCATAAGCATCGGTAACCGCATGAAATAGTGCTTTGGTGCCACCGCGAAAACGGTAGATGGACTGCTTCACATCCCCAACCAGAAAGAGCGAGCTCTTCTCTTTAGCTCCTTCACCCGAACGCATCTCTTCGATCAGTGGACGGAGTATCTCGAACTGGATGATCGAGGTATCCTGAAACTCATCGAGCAGCATATGCGAAATGCGGCTGTCGAGCCTGAAATAGAGGAACTCGCTGTCAATACGCTCTTTGAGCAGGTAATAAACCAGTGCCGTAATATCATCGAAACTGAGCTCACCATCCTCTTTGGCCACACGCCGTTTAGCCTCTTCATAGGTAGCCAGAAGGGAAAAAAGTCCATGCATAAAATGCTGTTCTCTGGCCTGCATATAGTCATAGATATGCGCTTTGATACTACGAAGCGAAATATCCATTTTGGGATCGTAAATCTTTGAGAAGGTACGATAATCAAAAGTATCCCGTTCCAGCCAGCTCTTTTTTGTCAGCGTATCAATGTCATCTGCCTCTACACCGCTCCTGGCTGTTTTCGAAGCATCGGGATGGCCATTGACATAGGCCTGCAGTTCACGAAGCTCTTTCATTGCCGCATCGGCATGCAGTGCATAGGGAACAGATGAAAACGCTTTATAATCGAGCTCCTTGCTTTTACTGTAGAGCTCGTCAAGAAGTGTAAAGATATCACTCAGTCGCTTGGAGGCCATCAATGCAAGATTGATCAGGGTATCCTCTTTCCCCTCTACATCGACCAACGCCAGAAAACGTGCCATCACTTTGAGTTCATGCTGGGATTCGAAGGTGGTAAAGTTCGGCATCAATCCTGCATGCAGCGAAAACTTGCGCAAGATCTTGGCAAAGAACTTGTCAATCGTCATCACTTTGGTATCGGCATTCAGAAAACGGCTCAACACCTCTTTGCGTCGTACGAGGATCTCTTCGGCACCCATTCCAGTCACCTCGGCGATCACAGCCAGCTCTCCGCGCTCATTCAGGCTCTTCAGCGTTTCAATAATCCGCTCCTGCATCTCGTTGGCCGCTTTGTTTGTAAAGGTCAGGGCCAGGATCCTGTCGGCATCCTCACCCATAAAGAGCAGGCTCAGATAGCGGACCACCAGGCTGAATGTCTTACCGCTGCCTGCACTCGCCTCATAGGCATGAAAAGGGACAAACATCACAGTTCCCTCTGGCATAGGTGTACATAATCGCAAAAACGACAAGCCGCATAATCTTCTGTCTGTTCAAAATCAAAGCGCTTTGTGCTCTGCAGCGTATTGAGGTGCTCTTTCAAAAGCTGCAGTTTCATCTCCAACAGCTCTTCGTAGACGATCTTTCCGCTTTTAAGATCGTAGTAGCCGCATCGATCTACTTCACCCTTTTTCTGAGCCAGCAGGTAGTAGAACTCAAGCTGAAAATCTGTCGCCTTTTCAACCGTTTTCGCACTATAGACTGGATACTTTCCACTCTTATAGTCCAATACTTCCAGTCCATCCGATGTCCGGTCAATCCGGTCGATCTGTCCGGCCAGTGTCATCCCGTCTATCTGGCACTTCAGACTCACTTCGCATTCAAGCACTTCAGCACTTTTAAAACGTTCGATCTCATGCTCGACAAACGGGTCCAGACGGCGCATCCACAGTTTATGTAAAAATGCATCCAGCGGTGTCGATCCGTTATGGGATTGAAGTGCGCTAAAGATAGCTTCTTTAAGCTCCTCTTTCTCTGTGAAACGTGACTCTGCCTGATAGACATCGCGAAGCGCATTATGCAGCGCTGTTCCAATCTCATGCTCTTGGGGCATATCTTTGGCGATCTCATGGGACTTCAGCCCCTCGACATAGCGGTGATAGAAACGGCGCTTACAGCTTAAAAATATTTTGAGTCCTGTCGCTGAAAGTGGCCGCAAGGTAAAATCATAGTCGGCTATGACCGGAGCAGAGGGTAGTTTCTGACGCCCTTGCTTCCTGAAAAGTACAGAGGCCCATTGATTGTCATCATACACTTTACGAGCAGTGATACCGAGCTGTGTCAAAAAACGTGATGGCACGGCATCGGCAGCTTCTACATATGATATAGCGACCTGCGAAGCACGCATGAAGAGGTTGTGATAATAGAGTTTTTGAAGTGATTCACGATCTTCTGCACCCGGCAACCCCGCTTTGATACGTGTAGCGGAATTTAAAAAGAGATCCTTTTCGCTTCTGCGCGGGACGATATCTTCATTGAAATCCACAACAATCACCCCGTCATAGGTGACCGAACGTGTTTCGAGTACACCCATCACCGTGACCTTCCCGCCGCGCACATCATCGATCGATTTGTTTTTTAGACGATTGACAAAAAGGTAGAGAGCTGATTTGAGTGTCGATCCGGACAGAACAGGCAGGATTTTTTCAAAAAGGTAAAGTTCCTCGTCAACGATCTTCTTAATTTCACTGCTCGGTTCATCCTTGAGCAGATCCTGCATTATGGCAAGAAAATCACACTCTCCTATTTCAACTTTATAGCGCGGCGAGATAATTTGCAGAAGATCCGGACCGACACGATTGAGTCGGGCCTGATTCTCCACACTCTGGTGATCGAGGTAGGCCATTACGGCCTCGATCTTTTCTACAAAGGAACTTTTGGCCACAGAGAGCCCCATGGCAAAGTTAAAATTGTTCTCGCTGTCAAAATACCTGAGATGCTCGGCAAAGCTCTCATCTGGCAGAACAACGGCGATCTTCTCGGGAGCTATCCCCATCTCTATAAATTCAAATACCTTCTGCTTGATGAAGGCTACCTGCAGTAGACGTTCACTGAATGACTCACACCTGATCTGTGCCTCTGTATCAAAAGAGGCCCTCTCCACTAGCAGACGATTTGAAAGATCAATGGTCTGCATCATTTCATTCTCTACCGGGATCCCAAGTTCACAGAATTTACTTTGCATTTTCTGGTTGTAGTTATTGGCATAAAATATAATCTTCACCGGAGTCAATGCTGATATCTCTTGCAGCAACTTCATTTCGAAGTTTGTCAAATAACCTTCGGCGATCAGTTTTATGGCACCGAGATTTTTGATGTAGGCCTGATTGAGCGTGTAGTATTGTGGCAAGAAAATCGGGTCCAAGATCTTCTTCTCTTCACACAGCGCTTTATACCGATTAAAAAGCTCCCCTAAAATCAAAATATGTTCTTCATAATCACCGTAGGTGTCTGCCAGTTCCAAGGCTGAAATATCTACCAGTTCACCGGACAGCTCCTCAAAGAAGCGGAATAGGTAAGTAGCATTTTGGGTGAAGGTAAAAAAATTGCGTTCGATCTGAAGGTTCCCAAAGCGTTTGAAATCTGTCGCTTCCAGCAAGAGCAGTGTTCGGGTGTCATCATCAATGCGACGGTGCCCTTCAACGATCACGGCACGCTGTAAAAATTCACCGATGCTTATGTAGCGTGGAAGAAAAGTGTTATGTTCACGTTCACGAAGGATCTCGGCACGGATAGCGCGGGAAGTAGGCAGAATGGTTGTCATATCTCCCACACTGCCTCCTTATAAAAGATTAAATCAGTATTCGAAAGTATTAGGGTAGCGTGTATCTGCTTTAAGGTTATAGTAGCGCTGATGCTCACCTATGACCACATGTGCCATAATATCCCATCTTCCCTCTTTAGGTAATACAACCGAACTGAAAGTGTATTGGCCATCTCTTTCTGAAGGATTTTCAAGTGTCATATCATGGTCATGTGTATTGGGACGTGTGAGGACAACTTTGATCTTGGCATCATTGACCGGATGGCCCGCTTTGTCACGTAATGCATAGCTAATGACTGCATCTTTCATATCGAGCATTTTCGTTGTGTACTCGATCGTGTAGCGCTTCTTAAAAGCAATTTCAGCCCGGATAATATCATTTTTATTTTCATCAATAACATGATAATCCTGCATATAAAGATCGCTTGGCTCAACCGCGTTATTACTTGCCACCACAATAGTTCCAATAATCAAAACTATGATCAGCACAAATGAAAGCGCAATACCATACGGCCAGCGCATAGCTCTATCTGGTTTACTCATCTGTCTTACTCTTTCTTGTTAATAATTTGCGCTTCAACCAGAGATATAATGCGTAAAGGATCATACCATAGAAGAAAATACGCAATACATTGAAGACCATTTTGTTTGGACTGCCGGGCGCACTTTCAAGTTCAACGCCTTTAGCCTTTGAAATCTGCTCAGCAAGGTCAGTATATCCATTAAGAACCGCCGCTGCATATCGTTCACTAGTCGGGGCTTTTTTTGCCTTCATCGTTAAAATAGGTACGATGGTCCCGCTGTTTGGCATGGGACTCAGTACCTGTTCTTTGTCAAAATGCTTATACAAATCTGTCGGACGTGCCAAAATATCGATCTGTTTATCAAACTCTGCAACAGCCAATAGTACAAATGGTTCCTGTAACTCTTCAACTAGTGATTTCTCATACTCAACAATGGTCTGATTGTTTTTTAGCTCTTTAATGACTACTGCATAAAGGCCGATACCGGTCTTTTCACGCAGTTCTTTACCTATCGTGTCAATTTCATCAGAAATATGTTCGAGAAAGATCACTTCATCTTTGTATAAATATTCTGCAAAAAGTGTGGAAGAAAAAATAAAGGTAAGTATGAGGGCCGCAAGCCCTCGTGAGATCATCAATTAAGGTTCCTTAACCGATGAAAAGGTGGTTCGGTGTAAATACCGCCCAAAGCGTATAGAGTGCAGAGGCTACTAGAGCCCATGCAAGAACTTTATCCATGATTGCATTCATCTAGAGCTCCTTCTTGATTTCCCAGCGATCAGCCGTCTCTTGAGGATTCGTACTGATCATCGGAATAGATTTTTCATCTCTAATCTCATAGAACTTTGTTGCATTTGCCTGCTGAACACCAACACCCCATACTGATAAACCAGCAAGGATACTAAGTAGCAGAACCACTGCAATTAAAAAGCCAGGGATACCGTGAAATGCGAATGGACTTCTGTTTTCGTTTTCTGCCATTACGTCCTCCTTACTTCAAGCTTGACACATAAGCGCCAAGTGCATTGATTTGTGGTTCTGTTAAATTAGTAAATGCCGGCATTGCACCGATAAAACCT
This sequence comes from Campylobacterota bacterium, assembly GCA_034717975.1. GTDB lineage: Bacteria > Campylobacterota > Campylobacteria > Campylobacterales > Sulfurimonadaceae > BB26. The sequence continues at coordinate 19,637 of JAYEMF010000120.1, read as the reverse complement.
TTTTTACCATCTTTAAGCACTGAAGCCACAGTAGCTACATCATACCCATTCAGTTTAGGTCCAACCATAGGCATACCTTCGCCGTTATCGCCATGACAACCGGTACAACCGCCCATCATATAGGCTTCAGCACCTTTATGACCAGCAGGCATACCTGCAGCGATATAATCAGCAACAGCATTGATCTGCGCGTCATCGCTTAACATCATTGGCGGCATACCGCCAGGGAAATCTGTTTTCATGTTGTTTCCACCATTTTTAATGGCATAGACAACGGCCTCTTTTGAGATACGCTCACGAAGATCTGCAGCTTTACCATCGATACCGTCAGCAGAGAGACCATGACATGGCGCACACTGTACAATAAAGACAGACTGACCCATATCTACTTGATCTTCCGGACTCATATTCTCATGTGCCTGTGCGAACTTTGCATTAGCCGCAGCTACATCTTCATTATACTCACCGATCTGAGAGTATGCATTGACTGGATAACCAGCGATAAAATACCAAAATGCCCAGATGATCGAGCCAAGAAAAATGATCGCCCAACCAAACGGAAGCTCATTTTTATATTCGCCAATTCCATCCCAGTTCTCATCTGCCAATACACCTGAAGCGGTGTCATTTTGCATCTGACGAACATACTTGATCACTACAAATACTGTAATGATTACCAGTGCAACTGCACCCGCAACTGCAAGTTGATTTACAATATCTTCACCCATGCCGCCTTTTGAACCGCCAACGGCCATCCAAGTTGCAGCAAGCATCACAACGGTGACAATAATCCCCCATAGCATCAACTTATTCATTTATGCCTCCTTTTTTTCGGTCTCTTTTTTAGAGACTTTTTCTACCGGTTTATCGGTAATTTCATCATTGAGCGCAATATTGCCGTATTTCTCATAATCGCGTTCTCCCTTCTTCTCGCTACTGTATAGGTGGTAGATGTACCCATAAAGTACAAATACCAAGAAGGCGGTAAGAATAAAAAAACCATATGCCTGAAGTTCTGCAATATCCACTCTTACCTACCTACTTCAGACTGTTCATATATGCGATAATGGCAACAATCTCTGGAATCTGACCATTAGCAACCATATCTTTAACATTCTGGTCTTTCATATCTGCCGCAACAAGTTTTGCTTCTTCAAGTGCATCTGCATTTGCCTCAGCAACATTACCAGCAAGTTTGACAGTATGCGTTGACCCATCTTTCATAGGAATCGGCTTGTTATAAGGGGTATTGAATACCGCTTCAACCGTTACCATCTCAGCATATGCTGTATCGATGTCTGCCAGGTTGGTGAACATCCATTTGTATGCCGGCATAATTGAGCCAGGGACAACCGCTTGTGGTTCCCACATATGGTTTTCATGCCAGTCAGTCGTACGGTAGTTACCTACACGCATCAAGTCTGGACCGGTACGTTTTGAACCCCAAAGGAATGGACGGTCATAAGCATACTCACCACTTATAGAGTAGTGACCATAACGGTCAGTTTCTGCTTTAAATGGACGAATAAGCTGTGAATGACAAGCATTACAGCTGTTTTTAATATAGACATGACGACCTGCAAGCTCCAACGTTGAGTATGGAGTCGTACCGATTGTCGGTTGTGACTGCTTTGCAAAGTTTGGAAGAATCTCTACCAGACCTGCAAATGCTACTACAACAAATACCGCTACTGAAAAAAAGAACGGACGTTTTTCTAACCAATGAAACATTTTAATCCCCTTCCTTTACGCAGCCATAGGCGTTGCATTTTGAAGCTCAGATTCCTCAACCGGACGAGCTGACATTGTTTTGTACATGTTGTAAGCGAACATGAAAACACCAATAAGATAAAGTGTACCACCAACCGCACGGATAGTGTAGTAAGGGTGAAGTACCGTAACCGTATCGATGAATGAGTAAGCAAGGTTACCGAACTCATCATTTGCACGCCACATCATACCTTGTGTAATACCGGCGATCCACATAGAGGTAAAGTAAAGAACAACACCCAGTGTCTGGATCCAGAACTGTGTATTCATCAATGACTTAGAGTAGATCTCACGTTTAAATACACGTGGAGCCATATGGAAGAGTGCAGCAAAGATCATGAATGCAACCCAACCAAGAACACCATCATGCACGTGACCGACAATCCAGTCTGTAAAGTGTGCCAGTGCATTAACTGATTTAATCGCCTGGATCGGACCTTCCAATGTAGAGAACATGTAGAAAGTAGAAGCAAGAACCATAAACTTGATCAATGGATTGGAAGCAACCTGTTGCCACTCACCCTTCATAGTAAGAAGCATATTGATCGCAGAACCCCAAGAAGGAAGGATCAGTACTACTGAGAAGACAGAACCCATTGTCTGCATCCAGTCAGGAACCGTCGAGAAAAGAAGGTGGTGACCACCTGCCCAAAGGTAAACGAACATCAGACCCCAGAAAGAGAGAAGTGACAATTTGTAAGAATAAACTGCCTGACCAGACTCTTTTGGAAGGAAGTAGTAGATCATTGCAACGATCGGTGTTGTAAAGACAAACGCAACCGCATTGTGACCGAACCACCACTGGACCAGTGCATCATTCGTACCGGCATACATAGAAACAGAGTGCATGATCGAACCTTCACCAGCAATGAAGTAAGTCGGAACCTCCATGTTGTTAAACAGGTAAAGCATTGCAACTGCCAGGAATGCAGCAATATAATACCAAACAGAGATGTATAGTGCTTTTTCACGGCGCATACCGATCAAACCAAAAATACTTACACCCCAAAGTACCCAGATCACAACAACACCGATATCTACCGGCCATTCAAATTCCGCATACTCTTTTGAAGTCGTATATCCCATAAGCAGTGTAACGACGACTGCTACTACAACAAGAATATAGAGAACAAAATGCAGCTTTCCGATAAACATCATGAACGGTGATTCCGCCATAGATACTTTCAAAACACGCTGACCAACATAATACCATGTAGCGAAAATACCACTTACTGTAAACCCGTATGCAACACTATCTGTGTGCAGTGGACGTAGTCTAGAGAAGTTAGTGTACTCAGCCAGACCCTCTCCCAGCATCAAGTTCACACTTGGAAATGCCAGTTGCCATGCAAGGATAACGCCGATAAGCATACCGACGACACCAAGCAATACAGTCGCTACCATAAACCATTTGGCAACTGTATAGTCATACTCTAATGGACGATTTTCCATTAATAGCCTCCTTTAAGATTCAAAGCTAAAAGCCCAGAAATTAATACATATGTAACAATTCTAGGCTATTAAACAGTGTAACTCTACATAAGTTAAACTAAATAATTTGTTAAATCTTTGTCAAATATTGTCAAAAGCTTATTAATTCAAACTATTATGAGAAGAAAAGGAGCATTATAGTTTCTTGTCTGCAAAAAGCGTAATGTTTGCCATGAACAGGGAAAACGGAAGTGAAAAGGATTCTTAAAAGTACTTAAGAATTCTTCTCGGAAAGCTCTATTGAGGAAGTATTGAGGAAGTATTGAGAGCTGTTTCTTAACTCTTATCGCTTGATCAGTGAAAGAAATTCACCAAAGATATAGCGACTCTCTTTCGGGCCCGGACTTGACTCAGGGTGATGCTGAACAGAGAAGATCGGAGCATCGTTGTATTTGAGCCCCTCGATCGTATTATCGAAAAGATTGGTATGGGTTACCTCTGCGATGTCCGTGATACTGTCCGGAACATTGTAGTTATGGTTTTGCGCGGTGATCTCTACCATTCCGCTCTTTTGGTTTTTAACCGGGTGATTACCGCCATGATGACCGAATTTCAGTTTAAAGGTATCATAACCGTGCGAGATAGAGAGCAGCTGATGTCCAAGACAGATACCGAACATCGGGACTTTCGCCGCGATCAGCTTTTTAATCTGCTCCTGCTCCGCTTTAAGTACCAGTGGATCACCGGGACCATTTGACAAAAAGACACCGTCAATCTCTCTGTTCTTATAGCGTGCAATCAGGTTGTCTGCATCAAAACTGTTTGGCAAGACTTCGACTTCGAGACCGGCCTGCGTCAGCTCATTTAAGATATTTCGCTTGACGCCAAAGTCAATAGCCGCAATTTTTGCTTTGACTTCCGGAGCACTGTTGTAGCAGAACTCCTGAGCATCATAAGTACCGTCAGTATGTGTATATGCCTCTTTGGTACTCACCTGCTCGATGTAGTTTACCTCTTCGATGCGCGGTGAACTCTCAAGCATTTTCCTGAGCTCATCTTTATCACTGATCTCAGTTGAGGCGATCATCATCATAGAGCCTTCACTGCGAAGCATTTTGGTCAGATAACGGGTATCGATATCACAAATACCCATTACACCATGTGTGTCCAAGAAATCAGAGAGTGAACCTTCTGCGCGAAAATTGGAGTAACGTTCCTGGTATTTACGAACGATCATTCCCTTTGCGTGGGCCCCTTTACTCTCCATATCTTCATCATTGACACCGACATTGCCGATCTCAGGCATGGTAAATGTCACAAATTGTCCGGCATACGAAGGGTCAGACATAATCTCCTGATACCCGCTCATCGAGGTATTGAAAACTATTTCACCGACCAGTGTAGTTTCTGCACCAAAAGATGAAGCTTCCAGAAATGTCCCGTTTTCAAGGTATATCCACGCTTTTTGCATTATGCCATTCCTCTTTTTTGAAGTTCTTCCTGATAATGTTTCTCGTAAAGAATCTCATATTCATCTGTACCAGGGATCAATTTACGTGTATAAGAACGCAGTCTCTCAATAACCGCCGATTCTATCTCGTTGGTATCGGCTACAAAACCTGTAATGGCATCATAGATGATATTTTTGATACGGTTTTCATTCACATCGTAGTGAATCAGATCCTCTTCATAGAGGTTATCCAGGATGGTATGTGCCAGGTCAGAGAAGCGCTCTTCATAATTGAGGATAACGCCAAACTCCTCAGCCAGTTTCTTTTTGATCATGAAGAAGAGCTGGCGCTCATCCGCCAGGTAAAAGTCGATCTGCTCTTCATTCTCATCCACGATCTCATACACTTTCTCTTCCAGCGCCATCTCTTTTTTTACATTTTCAATAAGATGTTTTTCTGCCTCTTCGGCTACAGCGTCCAATCCGCGTGTCATGGTAATGACACTGCTTCGGTTCAAGTCAACAGCGATTTTATTTGCAATATGTTTTACGTGTGAGAGAGAGACTTTCATTGGAACATGCCTATATAGAAAATTTTGGCAATTTTAACCAATTTAAGGTAAATATCTGATTAGAAAAAGTAAATAGATTACTTTGCTTCTGCTGTCAACAGAAGCGTGACCTCTGAGGCTTTTTTGGAGTCCATTTTGGAGAGAATTTTACCTGCTGTCGCCGGCTTTAGTGTTGAAAGGATCTTGGCTGCCTCTTGATTTGTCATGTCACCCATGATCTTGGCCGATGCAGCCGGTTTCATCTTGGAAAAGGTACGTGTGACCTTATCCATCTTCAGTGTTTTGATCTCCTCAAGCAGTTGTTTGTTCTCCTGAAGCATCGCTTCAATCTTTTTCTCTTTAGCTTCGATAGTTTTCAGCTTGGCATCGTTTTGAGCCTCTTGTTCACTTAAAACCGCTTCACGTTTTTTGATCAGTTCATCTGTTGCCGATTTAAGTGCATCGAGAGCCTGTTTCTGTTCATCAATGCGTTCAAGTTCCAGAAGCAGTTCACTTTTACGCTCTTCAAAGATCTTGGTACACTCAAAAAGTTTTTCGCTGGTCTGCAGTGCTGAGAGGGGAAGTATGCCCATCAGAAGAATCCAAAAAATTCTCATGCGCTTCCTTTCACATTATCAAACGTCAGAACAGCGATCTCATCGAGTTCTCGCTGCTCTTTACGACGCTGTTCCAGTAAGACCTTTTTAATCTGTTCTGCTTCCAGATATTTAAATTTTTCGTAATCGATCATGGCAGTTTTCAGGGCTTGCTTGGCACTCTCGACCTGTTTCAATGCAAAAGCCAGCCACTCCTGCTTCTCTTTAATAATCTCACGCTGAGCAGTGATAAGCATGCGTGAGTTTTTAAATTGGGTCATAGATCCGGATTCAGGGGTTTGTGCATTGTCCAGTTCACGGTAAGCATCATCGAGTGCACTCTGCGCATTATGAACAGCCTGATTGGCTTTTTGCAGATCACGCTCACACCGGTCCATCATCTCTTTTTTGACCTTGATGAGAGGGGTAAAGCGTGTTTTCATGAGCATCCTTTGGATGCAGTGGCTATCGCCACCGGGAAGGGGGAAGGGGAAAGGGGAAAGAGAAATGAGAATAAAGCCAATTCAAAATATATCAATTTCATCCTCTTTCCTCTTCACTCTATATTACAACACTATTGTATCGTTTCTCTCAGGAGATGTCGAGATGATCCCCACTTTTGTTTTTGTCATCGCTTCTATCGCTTTGACATAATCCTGTGCTTCAGTCGGAAGCGCATCGAAGGTGCGTGCACCTTCAGATTTCTCCCACCCTTTAAACGTTTTGTAGACTGGTTTGACACTGTCAAGATCTGACGGCAGATAATCGATCTCTTCGCCATTCACCTCATAAGCGACACACACTTTGATCTCATCAAAACCATCAAGTACATCAAGCTTCATCAATGCCAGTTCATCACAGCCGTTCAGACGGCTTGCATAGCGGCATGCTACAGCATCGAACCAGCCACAGCGGCGTGCACGGCCGGTCGTCGTACCAAACTCATGTCCCTGTTTTCCAAGGCGTGCGCCATCTTCACCAAGATCTTCACTTGGAAACGGTCCGTTACCGACACGGGTACAGTAGGCTTTGACAATCCCTGTCACTTTACCGATATCTTTCGGGTTGATACCAAGGCCGGTACAGGCACCTGCACTGACCGTTGAAGAGGATGTTACATAGGGGTAAGTACCATGATCGATATCGAGCATCGTTCCCTGCGCACCCTCAAGCAGAATTTTCTGATCGCTGTCCAGCGCATCCCATACCATGTTCGTCGTATTGGTAATAAAAGAGCCGATTTTATCTTTGTACTCTTTTAAAAGAGCCCGCAGTTCGCTCTCATTGGGTGTCTCGATCTCCAACACATCAAAGATCGCTCTGTTCTGTTCAAAATAGTCCAAAACGGAACTGCACAGTTTTTCAGGGTTTAGCAGTTCACCTACACGTACGCCGACACGGTTGATCTTGTCCGAATAAGCCGGCCCGATTCCCTTACCTGTCGTACCGATCGCCTTATCACCTTTAAGACGCTCTTTTGCCTGATCGATCAAAGCATGATAAGGAAGGTTCAGATGCGCCTTGTCCGAGATAAAGAGGCGTCCTTCAAGGTTATCAAACTGACTCATCTCTTTGATGATGGATTCCGGAGAGAGCACTACACCATTCCCGATCACATTGATCGCTTTAGGATTCAGAACACCAGACGGAATCAGGTGTAGCGCATAACGAACACCATCGACCCAGATCGTATGGCCCGCATTGTGGCCGCCTTGTGAACGACAGACCATGTCATACTCTTGCGCAAGCTTATCAACGATCTTCCCTTTTCCTTCGTCGCCCCATTGAACGCCGACAATCAAATCTGCTTTAATCATTTTATTTCCCTAATGTTTCAATCAATGTATCTGTATAGATGGCAAAACCGACCGATGAGATCGCTTCGTTCTTATAGCGTCCGCCGCGTGCATAGACCTCATTCCCTTCGATCATACGGAAGAAGAGCTCATCATAATAGAGCATCTGCGCATAATAGAGCGGTGCTATAGCAATATTGGCATACGACAGCTGTGCCGCCAGCTCTTTGACCTTTTGCAGTTCACTGCGGATCGATTCAGGAACTATCGCCATTACTTCATCGATCTGATCGATACGATGCAGATAGACCAGTTTGTTCAACCACTCAATATCCAATGACAGGAATTTCTGGATATTGATATGGCGAAAATCATCCAGTTCAAGGTCCAGTGTTTCGGCAAGGATCTTCGGAATATTGATGTTGCTGATCTGAAGCAGCGGCTGAAGTTCAAGCTCCTGCATGATCTCTACAGCCTGGTTGAGCACACTGGCCAGATTTGGCTCCCCGATAAATTCGGCACCGACCTGGTACTGCTCTATCGATGGGTAACGGTAGACCGGCTGAATATAGAACCACTTCTTATGCTCGGTATTTCGTCCTAAACGCTTATCGGTAATACGCACCACGTCAATAGTCGAATCGGCACGCAGGCTCATATGATGGTTCTCCGTATCGTTCACACGGATCAGTTCACGCTCATCAGAGATACTGTGGTGCTGGTGATACGAAAAAACCGGTGTGACGATCTCTTCAAAACCGCTCTCATAGAGTACATCGCTGGCTACCTGTTCGATCATCCGTTTTTGCTTGGCGGCATCTCCAAAATAGAGTTTGCTGCCCGTTGGGATCTCGTGTTCGAAAATCATTTACTCTCTTTTGCGGAAAGCATCGTTTTAAAGAATGTTTCGTTGTAGATTTTGTTCGCTGTGCCATCATAGGTTCTTCGACCCATCTTGTGCAGACAGAGCTCGATACTGTTGACAACCCAGGTTATCTCGTTTGGATCGATCAGTCCCATCTGGTTGATACGGAATATCTTCCCCTTAAGATGATCCTGCCCGCCGGCGACATTCACCCCGAAATCACTTTTGAGCAGGTTTCTAATCTCTGCAGCATCAGCATCATCGATCGTTGTCATCGACTTTGCCGGAGCAGTCGGATAGGAGTGCAGTCCGATCGCTTCAAGGGCAAAACGTACCGCCTTGGCACGACGCGCCGTATGGCAGTAGAGCATTCCGATACCTCCGCGCTCTTCAATCGTTTCAAGCACTTCCAAAAGGCCGATGATCAAAGTTGTCGCTGCCGTATAGGCCGTCGTGTTTTTTCGCTGCTGTTTGATCTCTGAAGCAAGGTTGAGATAGTAACCCTTCCCCGTTCCAATCTTTTCAATAGCTGCATTGCTAAGCCCGAGGATAGCCAGACCAGGAGGCAGCATAAGTGCCTTTTGACTTCCGGCGATCAGACAGTCGATGTTGGCCACATCAATACGCTCGACACCAACAGCTGTAATACCATCAGCAATGATCATGATCTCCGGTCGGATCGCTTTGGCTGCCGCTGCGATCTCTTCAACCGGGTGACGCAGGCCGCCGGCAGATTCGGAGACCTGAATGGCGATCGCATCGATATTGGCATCCGCTTCAAGTGCAGCTGTAATATCTTCAACCGTTGCCGGCGTATTCCATTCATACTTCAGCTCAACATTCTCAATCCCGTGAGCTACGGCGATCTTTCCGAAACGCTCGCCAAATTTTCCGGCATTGACCGAAAGCAGTTTTTTCGCCGTCAGATTGGTTACAGCAGCTTCCATCGCACCGGTTCCTGATGAACTCAGCATCACGACTTCATCGGTAGCAAAAAGGTTAAAAAGCAGTTCACGCGTACGTTCAAAAATAGCTTCAAATTCCGGTGTACGGTGATGGATCGTCACATCAGCCATCGCTTTACGGATATTTTCTGGAACCGGAGTCGGTCCGGGAGTAAAAAGCAACATCAATATTCCTTGAGTTAAGTATCTCTAAAAAATCTATGAAAATCAGATAGGTTTTTTGGAAATACCCATTTCTTTACAAACTGCGTATTATATCGAAGCAGAAGTTTATAATGCATTAAGGGCACCGCTTAAATCAAATGAGATTGTGCACCTATGGTAAAATGCCGAAAAACTTTAAAAAGTATCTGTTCATGACTATATTTGACTCCATTATTTTAGGCATTGTCGAAGGAATCACGGAATATCTTCCGGTCTCTTCAACGGCCCATCTTTTTCTCACCGGTAAGATGTTGGGACTCGAACAGACCGAATTTATGACAGCTTATGAGATCATCATCCAGATTGCCCCGATCTTTTCAGTCATGCTGATCTACCGGGAGCGTCTGCTGCAGAGCAAATCTCTCTGGATGAAACTCATCATCGCCTTTATCCCTACCGGTGCTGTCGGTTTTCTGTTCCATAAGCAGATCGAAGCGATGTTCTCTGCCAATTCGACTGTCGCCCTGATGGTCCTCACCGGTATCGCTTTTTTGGCCATCGAATTCTTTTATAAAGAGCGTGAACATCATATTGGCGATTTGGATAATGTCTCTATCAAACAAGCGCTATACATCGGTTTTTTTCAGACGCTTGCTCTGGTTCCGGGTATTTCACGCTCCGGAACAACCATTCTTGGAGCCATGCTTGTTGGGCTTAAACGTGATATAGCCATGAGTTTTTCATTTCTGCTTGCCATTCCAACGATGGGTGCAGCGTCTGGCTATGTCCTTCTCAAAGAGTTTCATGCGCTCTCCTTTGAACATTTTGAACTTCTTGCTATCGGTTTTATCGTCTCATTTGTCGTCGGATGGATTGCTGTCAAAGGATTTCTGGCAATCGTTTCACGCTATAGTTTTACACCGTTTGGGATTTATTTGATTGCATCAGGCCTGCTTTTTGGGTTATTTGGCATCAATCTGGAGTAGTCAATAAGAAAGAATTTTTGCTTCTGTTTTGAAGAAGCTTTATAACGCGTCAGTAGAAAACTTTTTTAAACTTCCCGCTGTTTTTTAATCGTTTCCAAAACAACTTTTGCCAAACCCAATGCTTTCGAGCGATGCGACAGTTTTGATTTTATCTCATCATCAAGCTCACCAAGTGTCTTCTCATACCCTTCGGGAATAAACATCGGATCGTATCCAAACCCTTTATCGCCGCGAGTTTCAGTGATGGCTGTACCATACATCCAGCCATGCACTGTTTGTGAAGCTTCTTTAGAGACAATCGCGATCGCTGCCGTATAGTGCGCCGGTGATTCGGTAACACCTTTTTCCTTCAGTGCATCGATCAGAGCATAGAGATTATCTTTGTCACTTGCATCTTCACCGGCATAGCGCGCACTGTAGATACCCGGTTCACCATTCAAAGCATCGACACTGATACCGCTGTCATCTGAGATCACTATGACGTCATCATCACCTAATGCATTATAGACTGTTTTTGCCTTGATCAGGGCATTGCCTTTGAACGTATCGGCATCTTCAATGATCTCAAACGGTTCGATCAGATCACTGTAGGGAATCACTTCAAACAGACTGCATAGCGCCTTGATTTCACGGACTTTGCCTTTATTGGAGGTTGCAAGCACTAATTTCATCTTCATCCTTATTGATACCTTTACTCATTTCATGATCAAGGCACTTAATATCTAACTATATTATGGAGTACTATAATGGCGGAATTTTATCGCAGGGCGCCTAAGTCCTGCCTCAAGGTGAATGATGTTTAAAAAAGTAATGCCCCTTTCAGCCATTTTATCGATGCGCTTTTTAGGCCTTTTTCTGGTTCTTCCTGTTCTTTCTATTTATGCCCTCAGTATGGAAGGAGCTACACCGCTGCTCGTTGGTGTGATTGTGGGAGGATATGCCCTGACCCAGGCACTCCTGCAGGTTCCTTTTGGAACGATGAGTGACAAAATCGGACGCAAGCTGACACTGCTGATCGGCCTGATCATCTTTTTGATCGGTTCGGTTATCTGTGCTGTCAGTACCGATATCTATACCTTGATGCTCGGACGATTCTTGCAAGGTGCCGGAGCCATCGGTTCTGTCATTACCGCCATGATCAGTGACCTTGTTGCCGAAGAGGTTCGCGCCAAAGCGATGGCGATCATGGGTGCCTCCATTGCCATGAGTTTTGCGTTGGCAATGGGACTTGGTCCGGTTCTTGGTGCTGCTTATGGTGTCGACACCCTCTTTTGGATCACAGCCGGACTTTCAGTTGCAGCAATGGTACTACTCTTTACCAAAGTACCGACACCCCCTAAGATTCATCATATCTACCACAATACGGCTACGACAGGTGATATCCTGAAGGATCCGAACCTGTTAAGTATGATCATTATCAACGGGATGCAAAAAGGCCTGATGACCATCGCTTTTGTTTTGATCCCGATCATTATGACGTCAGCTATCAATGAAAACGGTTTTGGATGGGATAAGTCAGAACTATGGATGGTCTACCTTCCTGCAATGGTTATGGGACTGATCGCCATGGGACCGGCAGCTGTTTTTGGTGAAAAGCATAACAAACCTCGTGAAATCTTTTTACTCTCGATTGTTCTCTTTATTACGGCCTTTGTCTTGATGGGATACGCGACATCTCCAATCGTCTTTATCGTCGGTGTAGTCAGCTTCTTTATCGGTTTCAATATGATGGAACCGCTCGTACAGTCGATGATCTCCAAGTTTGCCAAAGTACACCAAAAAGGGGCAGCCCTTGGTATTGGTAACTCGGCGGCCTACTTTATGACTTTTATCGGCGGAACGCTTGCCGGACTCGCGCTTGACATCTCAGACCGTCAGACACTAGGATTGATTTTAGCCATCGTTGGCGGGATATGGCTGGTCTGGACATTTAAACTCTCCAATCCCGAACGTTATGCTCACCTTTTTGTGCCGCTTGATGATGTCGATCAGGATAAACTCAATAATTTTGAACATGAGCACATTGCAGAGTGGTATATTAATGAGACCGAAGCGGTGGTTGCTGTTAAATATAAAAAAGAGAAGATAGAAGAGGATGAGTTGAAGGCTAAGATCTTAAAATAGCCCCTCCTCTCTTTTACAACACAAGTTCGGGATGGGTGCTGTTCATCCTCAAACTGTAGCCTCCAGTGACTTGCCCTATTTTTCTTATATTTTATTTTTCTGAACTTCTGACCGCGGCCTTACATCATTATCTATCTGTAAGTGAGTGAACAATCAGATTGTAGAAGAAGCAGTGATATTTTTTTATGGAAGATATCCTGCCGACAAAAAGTCGACAGGATTTTAAAAGTGAATAATCTAGCTTATTATGGAAGTTTCGGACCAGCTTCAGAGTAGTCGAATTCGTTCTCTTCCGTCTGATACTTTTTGAAGTTGTCAATAAACATCTGTCCCAGTTTATCGCGTGCTTCATCGAACGCTTCTTTGTCGTCCCAGGCTTCGCGCGGGAAGAGTACATGAGGATCAAGATCTCCCAACGTATTTGGAACACTCAAATGAAATGTTTTTGTCGTTCTAAACTCACTCTCATTGATCGAACCATCAAGAATCGCATTGATGCAGGCACGGGTATCTTTAATGCTCATACGTTTACCGACCCCGTAAGCACCACCAGTCCAACCAGTGTTTACCAAATAAACATTTACGCCATACTCATCGATCTTCTCTCCAAGCAGTTTGGCATAGACTGTCGGATGCAGTGGCAAAAATGCCTCTCCGAAGCATGCACTGAATGTCGCGACCGGTTCAGTGACTCCGCGCTCTGTACCCGCAACTTTGGCCGTGTAACCACTTAAAAAATAATACATTGCCTGCTCTCTAGTAAGTTTACTGACCGGAGGCAAAACACCAAAGGCATCTGCTGAGAGGAAGATGATGTTTTTTGGGTGTCCTGCATGAAGGGATGGCTCATGATTGACAATATGCTCAATCGGGTAGGAGACACGTGTATTTTCTGTCTTACCTCCATCTTCGTAATCAATATTGCCGTCTTGATCCATCACAACATTTTCCAAAAGAGCATTACGCTTGATCGCACCATAGATCTCTGGTTCGCTTTTTGGATCGAGGTTGATGACTTTGGCGTAACAACCGCCCTCAAAGTTAAAGACACCCTCATCATCCCAACCATGCTCATCATCACCAATCAAACGGCGATTAGGATCTGTAGAGAGTGTCGTCTTACCTGTTCCGCTCAGACCAAAGAAAAGTGCAGTATCACCATCACATCCGACATTGGCCGAACAGTGCATAGCGAGTTTGTTTTCCAACGGCAACCAGTAGTTCATCATGGAGAAGATACCTTTTTTCATCTCTCCACCATACCAGGTACCGCCAATGATCGCGATATTCTCTTCTACATTAAAGAGGACAAACACTTCTGAGTTAAGTCCGTGTTCTTTCCACTTATCGTTCACTGCCTTACATGCGTTCAAGACTGTAAACTCAGGTTTAAATGTTTGAAGCTCCGTTGATGTCGGACGAATAAACATATTTTTGACAAAGTGAGACTGCCATGCGATCTGAGAAACAAAACGTACCGAACGTTTACTTGCTTCACTGGCACCGCAGAAAAGATCGGTTACATATAGATCACTGTCTGAAAGCTGCTTGCGTGCAACATCCAGCAGTTCATCAAAGAGAGCTTTATCGATCTTCTGATTGATATCACCCCAGGCAATATAGTTATTTGAAGGACCCTGGTTCACAAAATATTTATCTTTCGGGCTTCTACCCGTAAAGATACCGGTATCGACAGCTGTCGCACCATTGCTGGCCAGTTTACACTCACCATTTTTCAATTCATGATCAATCAGTTCATCATAACTTAGATTGTGATAGAGCGCACCAACGTTTTCGATACCAAGATCTGCAAAATCTACTTGATTCATAATATTTCACTTCTTTCTTCAAATTTGTTCTGCTTTAACCTCTGTCAGGTAGCTTACAGAACCTCTGCTTTTTGCATATAAAAATTATACCCTTTGCAAAGCTTAAAAGTGCTAAAACTGAGAACAAATTTATCGAGTTTCCACTTTCCAAACAGAAGAACCCCTAATTTATGATACTTCACAATCACTACACAATTACTTCCTACCATGTGAATATCAAAACTTCAGGAGGTTATGATGAAACGAGAAACATCCAATCTAATAAAAATGGTCGCAACAATAGTAGTTGCTTCGGTACTTACATCCAGTTTCGCTTATGCCGATGCAGGTAAAGGACAGAAGCTATATAGTAAAAAGTTGAAAAAAGCGTGTGGAGTTTCCGGTGCCAAAATGGCTGGTACACATACCCAAGATGAGTGGGAAGAGATCCGTGACGAAGGTAGACTTTTGGAAGAGATTCAAAAACAGTGCCCAAAGGTCAAAGGGGTCAAAGAGAAGTATCTGCCTCACCTGTATGACTTCTTCCATCAATACGGAAGTGACAGCGGCAACGTACCATCGTGCTAAAACACACCAGTCAAAACAATTGAAAATAAAAGGACAGACAATGAAAACTTTACTAATGATCTTGGGAATCACGGCAATCTTAGGTGCAGCTGACGGCGCTGCTTTATATAAAAAATGTGCGGCTTGTCATGGCGCACAGGGTGAAAAGCCTGCACTTGGCAAATCTGCCGTTATCGGTGGTGTTGATGCAGCTGCTATCGCTGCTGACCTTAAAGGTTACAAAGCCGGTACTACCAACAAAAAAGGCATGGGTGCCTTGATGAAAGGTCAGATGGCCTCTTACTCTGACGCTGACATCGAAGCAGTATCTGCTTATATCGCCGGTCTTAAATAAAACCGCTATTGGGACGGCCACTTCAAGGTGATCGCCGTCCCCTCATCCTCTTTTGAATCAACCTCAATACGGATATCATACTCTTTGGCAATCATCGCCACAATGTTCAACCCGATTCCAAAACCACCGACACTCTCATCCGCACGATGATAACGTTCAAACACCTGATCAAGTTTCTCTTTCGGAATCCCTCTGCCCGTATCGACGATCTGCAGATACTCCTGTGTCAAAACCACATCAATCGTACCACCGATTTTATTGTATTTGATCGCATTGGAGAGCAGGTTATCAATAAGGCGTGTCGCTTTGGTCCGATCCATTACCACTTCAGAGTCTGCTGTGAGCTGAGTCTCAACCCTCAATTTTTTCTGCACATAGCGCGTCTCAAAATAATCAAGGCGTTCCAGCACCAACTGTGACATATCAATGGCCTCATTGCGTATGACTACTGCATGGTTAAGGACAAGATAGGTCAGATCATCATAGATGGTCGAGATCGTACGTGCTGCAATCGCGATACGCCCAATTTTTTTAGCACTTTTATCATCCAGATTTCTGGAGTCAAGCAGTTCCACATTGTTTAAAATGGCTGAGACCGGCGTATTGAGCTCATGCGTCGTATCTTTGATAAAATTATCCAAAAGGGTGATTGCCTCTTTCATCGGACGTAAGAAGAGTCTGGCGAGCATCCAACCGACAATCAGCAGCAACCCCATCAATAACATGCCGAAACCACCCGCTACCATCCATGTCTCTTTCAGCCAGAGCCGATCATCCGTTGTCTCAAAAACAAGAAAATGGGTGCCAAGCTCATACGATGCCAGGGGCACGACAAAATGAATGACATTGCCATCCCGTGCGATCGACGCTTTCCAGCTGATTTTTGATTCACTCAACGTTGAATGAATCACGTCGTAATGCTCATCATAGAGTGCTGTCCGATAGGCAAGGTCAATGGGAAATGCAACATCATCCCCCTGCATCCAACGTTTGAGCCGCGGAATGTATGTCTCCCCCTGCAGCTGCATCGCAAGACGGTGATTTGAGAGCATCTGCTCTTTTTTATATAGATAATAGATACTTCCAAGCAGCAGTAAGATCAGGACAGACATCAGGATGTAAAGTAAAATAAAGGCCCTGAATGTACGGTTTTCAGCTAAACTGATACCCGAGTCGTTTATGACTGACAATGCGATCCTTTCCTATCAGTTTTCTAAGGTTTTTAATGTAGGTCCGCAGCGCCGAGTCGCTTGGTGTCTCATCAAAACTCCATAGGTACGCCGTGATCATTTCATGAGTGATCAGTTCACCCCTGCGCTGTAAAAAAAGTTTCAGCAGCCTGGCCTCTTTATCCTGCAGTCTGATACATTTTCCGCTTATCGTCAATTCACCGTTATCGACATCATAACTCATCTCCTCGGCGATCTCCAGCTGTTCATTGGGATGATGGAAAAAATTGCGGCGTAAAATAGTCTGTATGCGAAGCAAGAGCTCTTTTAGCTCATAGGGTTTACGGATATAATCATCCGCCCCGCTCTCAAAACCGGCTTCTACATCTTTCATGGCATTACGCGAGGTGATAAAAATAGCGGGTATCTCGACCTTCTGCTCTCTTGCCTCTTTGAGCAGGGTAAATCCATTCGGTCCGGGTACGTTGACATCAAGCAGCAACAGGTCGAAAGACTCTTCGTAGATCTTCTCCTCTGCCGACTCACCATCGTAAGCACAAACGACATCATATCCTTCATCGGCAAGGTACTCTTCAACGGTTTCACTAAGGTTGATATCATCTTCAAGAAGAAGCAGTTTTGCCTTTTTCATAACGATTATTTTAGCGGAATAGTTCTTGCTGGAAAATTGTCATCAAGATAAAAGAGTGAGCATGACCCTCATCCGAGAACGGAATCAACGAACCGACTACTACTCCATCACCATCTACCCAACACTGTTTGATGACTTTTTCCTGATCTATCAGTGCGGCAAGCGTACCTGTATACGCAAAGGGGTCAGGGAGTATTTTGATACGAAACGTGAAGCTTTGCTTCATTCCCTTACGGTTATGGAAGAGAAAAAAGGAGAAGGGTACAAACTTAACCGATAAAAACCATAGTCGTACGGCAATTGCCAGATAGCACCAAAGGTGCCCTAAAGAGAAACCAGGATCACATAAGCAAATTTCACTCTGTTCGTTTATGCTTTTTCATAACATGGCTAACACTCCCCTGTGTCATACCAAGCACGTTTGCAATCATATGTTGAGAGTAGCCAAGCTCAACTGCCTTTACAATCTTCCTGTTTCTTTCGTTTTTGTCGACATAATCTTTAAATAACGTACGCAATGGTTTGAGAGAAAGTTTTTGAGTTTTCACAGAGCTGACTACCAGTCTTGACGATTTCCTGATCTCTTTCAAAACATCTTCATCATACCAGTTCTCAAAAAACCCGACTCTGTCTTTGAGCATTGAAAACTGTGTAAACATAATGGAGTCATGCAAACAGGCTATGGGTTCAGTGGTTTCTGAGAATGCAGCATAAGAACTGTAAGCATAATCATCAAGATTTTTAACGATTTTGGCCTTAACCGGATTAAACTCTATATATTTGATGAGTGTATAAAGGTAGGCTTCATCTGTGACAAACCATGATTTGAACCTTCCTTGCCAGAGATGGCCCACCCGTTTATATTTTCGATTAAAATAAGCGGCATACCCGGCATTAACAGCACGCATCGCTTTAGAAAGGTTTTCCTGATGCGTTTCTATCAATAGATGGTAATGATTGCTCATTAAGCAATAACTATGCAATGTCACATCAAACTGAAACGATACGCTACACAACAGCTCAAGAAACGTTTCATAATCTTCCCTATCTATGTAGATTTTACGTTTTTCTACACCACGATTGACAACATGATGATAACCGGCAAGGTCGATACGTGGCGATCTGGCCATCTTCTGTCCCTCTGCTTAAACTACCTAGAATTATATCAGAATTAATATTGGTCACCTGACCCCTTTGATCTGATTATTGTATTGCGTTTATATAAGATTTTTTAAAGAGTTAAGTTGATAAAATTCTTTTATTTATTATAAAAACTATTTGAATAGATTATAGGTGTATAGAAAAGTGCAACAGAAAAAAAGAGTATATGTAGTAAGAAAATTCTTTACATTACTGTTTATCCTTTCTATATTTTTGGGGGTAGCACATGAGTTGAGTCATGAGCACTGCCATGATGATACATGTGAAGTATGTCTTGTAGCACATATTCCAGGGGTATTGAGTGAGATATTGTCACTCACATTTACAGAGAGCCACTTTGAAGCTTTTGATGCATCTTCTAATACTCTGTATCACTTAGTACATATATCTCTTAAGAACCGCTCACCACCATAAACCTACTCTTTTTTAATTATTTAAGCTCACTATAAAATTACAAAAAACTAGGATATATTAATGCAAAAACTATTACTATCTTCACTGGCTGCAACAATGCTAGTGGCTAATGATACAACACACTATCAGGTAGATGCAATCAGCATCTCGGCTTCTCCTATTAATCAATATGATGTATTTGAGAGCCCAAATCAAGTTGATATTCTTGAAAAAAACGACAAAACTCTTAAGGCGACTGCATCACTTGGTGCAGTTCTTGAAGAGTTTTCAGGTGTCAATAATATCGAAACAGGACCACAAGCGGGAAAACCTGTTGTACGTGGTATGAGTGGTGAACGTGTAAAAGTTCTCTCAAATGGTGTCGCTACAGACTCACAAACATATGGAATACGTCATATACTCAATACAGACCCTTTTATCGCTGATAGAATCGAGGTGGTTCGTGGAGCACAAGGAGTGCTTTATGGTTCAGATGCACTTGGAGGAATTGTAAATGTTCTCTCCCCTGAATTTGTCTACGCAAAAGAGGGAGAGAGCAGAGTAGAGGGAGAAGTAGTAGGTGAATACCATACGAATAACAGTGAAAAGATGGGCGGCGTAAAGGTCAAAGCGGCACAGGGAAGTCTTGGTGTAAACGCAGCAGTTGTAAAAAGAAAAGCAGATAATTTTAAAACGCCAGATGCTGATACTTGGGAGCCTGGGGATCCGGCTGGAGATAAACCACGTTTTTCAGGTGAACTGCCATATACGAACTTTGACAACACCTCTGCACTTCTTGCTATTGGATACAAGGATGATTGGGGGAATATAGCTCTGCAACATACATATTGGGA
>JAYEMF010000119.1:0-9678 GCA_034717975.1 Campylobacterota bacterium | reverse complement strand
TAAAATATAACTGTTTTGTTGGCGTAAACGAAGATGCGGTCTTCAAGCGCCAGCTTCAGAGCACGTGAAAGAACGATCTTCTCCACATCCCGACCAAGTTTCTGCAACTCTTTCCAGTCATAAGCGTGATCGACATGGATGACATCCTGTGCAATGATCGGCCCCTCATCCAGATTGTTGTTGACAAAGTGTGCTGTTGCACCAATGATCTTGACACCACGCTCATACGCCTGTTTATAAGGGTTTGCACCGATAAAAGCGGGTAAGAACGAGTGATGGATATTGATAATCCTATCGTTGTAGGCCTCTACAAAAGCCGGTGTCAGGATGCGCATATATTTTGCCAGAACGATATAGTCGATCTCTCCGAAAGTTGCTAACTGATCAAGTACTTTCTGCTCATGCTCGGCGCGCTCAAGCCCCTCATGCGAAACGGTAAAATAGGGAATATCAAACTTTTTCACCAATGGCTCCAGCAGATCATAGTTGGAGACAACACCCAGGATTTCAGCATCAAGTTCACCCGCTTCATAGCGGATGAGCAGATCGCCCAGAGCATGCGACTCTTTTGTCGCCATCAGCACGATCTTTTTCTTCTTTGGCGCTACAATCGTGACGTTGGCATTAGCCGGCAGTACAGTGAGAAGCTCCTCCTGGAGTGATTGAATATTCACCTCGCCCGCAACCACTGTACGCATGAAAAACTTGTTGTTTACCCTGTCAACAAACTCGTTGTTGGAGAGGATATTGAAATCATGTTTGAAAAAGATGCTTGAGACTTTATAGACCAATCCCTTCTCATCGGGGCAGTCGATTAGTATTCGGTACTGTTTCATGGGTTATCCGCGTTTTTTCAATGTATCGAGACGTGTATCAATACTGGAAAGAAGATACTCAAGAAAATTAAGTGTCAGATCCACTTTTGCTTCGATCTCTTTGTTGTTTGGTGATTGAAAACCTTCAAATAGAACAAGAAGACGTTCTTTAACACTCTCAAGGTGCTTCGCTTCACCCATCAGATTGCTTTCAGATATGACAGATGGTTTTACATCCTCAATAACTGCAGGCTCTTGGTGTTTTTCTTCCGGAGGTGAAGGTTGAGACGATACTGCTTCGTGTTCCACAACCGTTTCATCCATCTCTGCCAGGGTTGAAAGTATGACGTCTTTTAATTCCATAGCTTCAATAACCACCTTTCAAATTCGTTAAACTCGACACTCTCGTCCATCTGTACAAAAAACTCTTTCATCTCTTTGTTGACACCAAGGAATTTCTTTCGCATTCCGGAGAGTCGACGAATTGCGATCTTTGCGTCACTGTTGGAGGGATCCTTTTTCAGGATCTCTTTATAGATCTCAAGTGCCTCCTCTTTGAGGCCTTGAAGTTCGTAGATATTGGCGAGTGTTAGCGTTTGCATTTCGCTGCGTAATTAGCGATGATAGAACCCATCTCATTGGTCGTACAGATCTCTTTGGCATCAAACTGTGCCAGATCTTTTGTACGATAACCTTCAGCAAGAGCCTGTTGGATACCTGCATCGATGCGATCGGCTGCACGGTTTTCATTTAAAGCATAACGAAGCATCATAGAGGCACTGGCAATGGTTGCGATCGGGTTGGCAATGCCCTGCCCTGCGATATCTGGAGCAGAACCGTGAATAGGTTCATAAACCCCGATCTTGTTCCCCACAGAGGCAGATGGAAGCAATCCGATCGAACCGGAGAGCATACTGGCTTCATCACTTAAAATATCACCGAAGATATTACCGGTCAACATGACGTCAAACTGTTTTGGATCACGGATAAGCTGCATAGCGGCATTATCGACATACATATGGCTAAGGCTTACTCCCGGATACTCTTTGGCAACCTCTTCGACCGTCTCTCGCCATAATTGCGAAACATCAAGCACATTGGCTTTGTCGATAGAGAGGACACGTTTATCACGTTCCATCGCGATTTTAAAGGCAACATGGGCAATTCTGACGATCTCATCACGGCTGTAAACCATAGTATTGAACGCTCTATCGCCTTCACGCCCTTTAGGTTCACCAAAGTAGATACCGCCGATCAGTTCACGTACAACCATCAGGTCGACACCCTGAACGATCTCAGGCTTGAGCGAACTGGCATTGATTAGTTCATCATAAACAACCGCTGGGCGCAGGTTGGCAAAGACACCCAGCTCTTTTCTAAAGCGCAGGAGGCCGCTTTCCGGACGTTTCTCACGTGGAAGGTTGTCCCACTTTTCACCACCGATAGCACCAAACAGTACGGCATCGGAATTCAATGAAATGTCAACCGTCTCTTTAGGAAGCGGATCACCGGTGATATCATAAGCGATACCGCCCATCAGCGCTTCTTCATATTTCAGGTCAATGCCTTCGCACGATGCAACAGCATCAAGCACCTTTACCGCTTCATCGATGATCTCGGGACCAATGCCGTCCCCTTTAATCAATGCAATTTTATAGGCCATTATTTACTCTCCTGCTGTGCGATCTCATCAGCGGCATAGTTCATAAGGCCGCCTGCATTCAATAGCTCCTGCATAAACTCCGGAATGGCTGTAAATGTGTATGTTTTTCCGGAAGTTTTATTGCTGATCGTTCCTGCATCCATATCGATAGCGACTTCGTCACCCTCTTTGATTTCGGCACTTTCAGGCAGTTCGAAAATAGGTAAACCCATATTGAAAGCATTGCGATAGAAGATACGGGCAAATGTCGGTGCGATGACCGCCGAAATACCTGCTGCCTTAATAGCAATGGGGGCATGTTCACGAGAAGAGCCACAACCAAAATTTTCTCCGGCAACAATAATGTCACCCGGACTCATTTTATTTACAAAATCCGGATCAGCATCTTCCATAACATGTTTGGCCAGCTCTTCCGGAACAGAAGTGTTTAGATATCTGGCGGCAATGATCAGATCGGTATCGACATCTTTGCCAAAATTCCAAACTTTTCCTGCAATTGTCTGCATTAAAATTCCTATTGTTCAAGATATACAGATAGTGTACATCTCATCTAAATTTTTGTGATTATATCGAAAAGGTAATTGAAATATATTGAAGAGTGTATGAAGGGATGGTTGATATTATAAAATATCAACCTATTTTAGGGCTTTTAACGTTTTAGTTGGTTTACAGTCTGAAGCATCTCATCACTGGTTGTAATACCTTTTGAATTGGCATCATAGGCACGCTGACCGGTGATCAGATCAGTCAATTCGACAACAAGCTGAACGTTACTGAGTTCTAAAAAGCCCTGGCGGATAACACCCAGACCATTGACACCCGGCGTATCATCCACAGGCTGACCTGAGCTGTCTGTTTCGATATAGAGGTTGTCCCCCATCGAGTGTAAACCGGCAGGATTGATAAAGTTGGTAAGAAGAATCTGTCCGATCTGTGTTGCCTGAGTCTGCCCGGACTGGATAACCGTCACCGTGCCATCCACTCCTATCGAGATCTCCGTGGCATCTTCAGGCACAACAACCTGCGGGATCAATGCATATCCGTCACTGTTGACCATGGTCCCATTTTCATCAATTTTAAACGCACCGTTTCGACTATAGACTTCTGTGCCATCTGGGAGTTCCATCTTGTAGAAGCCATCACCTGTAATTGCCATATCCAACTGGTTGTCCGTCTGCTTGAGACTTCCTTCGCTAAATATCTTGTTCACAGCTGTCGGTCGTACACCGAGGCCAACTTCAATACCGGTCGGCGATTTGGTGACATCGCTGGTCGATGTCCCGGCATACTCCATTACTTTATACATAAGATCAGAGAATTCAGCACGAGCTTTCTTAAAGCCGACGGTATTGACATTGGCAATATTATTGGTGGTCACATCGATTTGATTTTGCATTGCCAGCATGCCGGTAGAGCTGGTATAAAGTGACTGCATCATAGTTTAATCCTTAACATTATTTCTTGTATGCGAGTTTTTCTATCGCATCACGGTTGAGATCGTTCATCTGTGTATCCATAGCTTTTTGATACATTTCGACCATTCTCTGGGCTTCGATCAGGCCAATCATTTCTTTGATCGGATTGACATTGCTTTTTTCGACAAAGCCCTGCATCACTGCGCCGCTCTCTTCGGCAATCATCATCGACTCGATGTCGTCTGCTCTAAACAAACCATCACCCTCTTTCTCGAGTGTTCTAAGGTTTTCAGGCTGCAAGATCATCAATTGGCTGCTTTGTACCATCTGTACGGTTCCCGGCAGTGCCATATAGAGCTTTCCATTCTTATCTGCTTCAATAATGCTGTCTTGGACATTAAAGGCAATCGCATTGCCGGTCTCAAAATAGTCACTTGGTAAAACTTCATATCCCTGTTTGGTTACCAGCTTGCCATCATCGTTCATGGTAAAGATACCATCACGTGTCAAGCGGATACCCTGAGGCGTTTTGACAGCAAAGAAAACAGCATCTTCTTTCAAGGCAAAATCAAAGGTATTGCCAGTTTGCTGCAGACTTCCGGCACTGTGATCCGTGTAATGGTCAGTAATCTGAGGTACCCTTGCCATTGTTCTTTGGTAAAACTGCGCCCCTTCGACTGTCTGGTTTGCATTAGGCAGTTCATCTCGCGCTTCTTTGTAAAGACGCATAAAATCACCGGTGATCAACGCATCTTTTTTATAGCCTGCCGTATTGACATTAGCCAGGTTGTTGGTGATGGTGTCGAGTCGATTGAACTGTGCGACCATGCCACCTGCTGATGCATAATAACCGTTTTGCATCTGAGCATCCTTTTTTGAATATTGACCAATACCAGCAACAGCTGTTCCAACTTCTGAAAATGTGAATCAGGAGAGCTTCAAAAAACCACTGCAAGACACTGTTAAGTATAAAGTGGGTATAATCCACGTCATTCTACGAGACGGAGCTTTCCTCATATGACAGCCAAAGAATTAAACAAAGCTTTAGATACTGTTTTTGCCGAACGTAAAGGTGACACCTGCCTCACCTTCGAATCACTTGCTGATCTTTTTGACAAGCAACCTACCGCTGCACAAGCCAAAAATATTCATAAATTGTCACAGAAATACAAGACTTGCCTTTTTAGCTCTTCGGAACATGCCAAGATGCTTAACGACAAAGAGGCGGCAGCACGCCGTAAAGCGCAGCAGAAGCTTCTGGCAGAGGCTAAGGGCGAAGATTTCGATATTTTAAAAGAGCATGAGCTGCTTGAGTGGTCCCGTTCTGACTCTCCGGTCCGTATGTACCTGCGTGAAATGGGTCAGATCCCACTGCTTACAAAAGAGGAGGAGATCGAGATCTCCAAAAAGATCGAAGGCGGTGAGAGTATCATCATCGATGCGATCTGTTCAGTCCCGTACCTGATCGACTTTATTTTAGATTACAAAGAGCCGCTCATCAATCGTGAACGTCGCGTTAAAGAACTTTTCAAGAGTTTTGAGGACGAAAAAGAGGAAGGTGCTGATAATAACGGCGCTGATGAGGACAAGAGTGAAAAGACCCTCACTGCCAAAGATAAAAAGCGTGTCGATAAAGTTGCCACCAGCTTTAAATCACTTGAAAAAGCAAAAAAAGATTGGTTGAAAAGTTCGGACAAGCCTTTTGACGGAAACGAAGAAGAGATCACACCGGAGTATGTCCACCACTTTTTGATCATCGCCTTTAAAAAGTCGATCCTGAAAGAGAAACTGCTCGATCTTGGGCCCACATCAAAACTGATCAACGAACTGGTACGTTCAATGGAAACGTCACTGAAGAGTGATGAAGGCTTCGATAAAGAGCTTAAACGTCTCGAGTACAAACTACCACTTTTCAACGATACCCTCAAAGACAATCACGCAAAGATACTCGAACAGATCACCGATCTGAAAAAAGAGGACATCGCCGGCAGAGTCCCTGAAGCGACCATGGTCAGTACCTATATGGAGATCAAAAAGCTGCTTCAGACCAAAGAGGCGTCCAAGGGCAGTTTCGATATGGATCCGGATAAGCTTTCGGATATCCTTGAGCAGATCAAACGCGGTAAAGCGATCTCTGAAATCTCCAAAACACGTATGGCCAAATCGAACCTCCGTCTCGTTGTTTCGATCGCCAAGCGCTACACAAACCGCGGCCTCCCGTTCCTTGACCTGATCCAGGAAGGCAACATCGGTTTGATGAAAGCCGTCGATAAATTTGAGTACCAAAAAGGTTATAAATTCTCGACTTACGCCACATGGTGGATCCGTCAGGCTATCAGCCGTGCTATTGCCGACCAGGCACGTACAATCCGTATCCCGATTCACATGATCGAAACGATCAACCGCATCAACAAGATCATGCGGAAATACCTCCAGGAGCATGGTAAAGAGCCGGATGTCGATACGATTGCCGAAGAGGTACAGCTGAGCGTTGAAAAAGTCAAGAACGTCATCAAGATCACCAAAGAGCCTATCTCCCTTGAAGCACCTATCGGTAATGAAGAGGATGGACGCTTTGGTGACTTCATCGAAGACAAGACTTCACTCTCACCATCTGACGCCATCTTGAAAGACGACCTGAGAGGTCAGATCGAAGGCGTGCTTGAGCAGCTTAATGAACGCGAAAAAGCGGTCATCAAAATGCGTTTTGGCATCATGGATGACGAGAGTGACCGTACTCTAGAAGAGATCGGGAAAGAGCTCAATGTTACCCGTGAACGTGTTCGCCAGATCGAGTCAAGCGCCATTAAAAAGCTCAAACACCCGAAAGTAGGCCGTAAACTCAAGAACTATATCGAAGAGTAAAGATAGATCAACATGACCTTCGATCAACAGTGGATTGAATTCGACTACAATCCCTTCATTCTTTTCAGAGCCGATGGAAAGATCCTCTCTCTGAACGGTGAGGCACAGTACCTGATGGGTACTGCAGATGCTTCATCTGTCTTTGAAATAGCAACAACCTACGCCAGTCCAAGCTTTGGCTTCAACACAACCTTTTTAGACCTTGAATTTGGCCGTTTTAAGTTTTTCGGCATAACCGTTGGCTATATCAATGAAGATGAGATCGGAATCCGTCTCTACCAAAAACCCTCATTTCGCTTTTCCAAACCGGAGGAGAATACTTCGGTTGTCAATATCTTTGCACTTGTCGATCTCTGTATCAGCAGTAATGCCATTGGAAAGAGCATAAAGTACACGAAAGAACTCGATCCGACCATTCCCGAGATCCGTTTGCAGGCCAATGCCTTTATCAAGTTCCTCAATAAAATCTATACAGCGCTCAGCGGGAGCAAAGTGATCCATACCCGTATTTACTATCGTATTGGTGAATATATCCGTTTTGAAGGAAAGAAATACAATCTTATCGGAATCGATATTGGCGGAGACTGTTATGATGGAAAGCGGTCAGCTGAAATAACGGCAGATGCTGAAGCCAACAACTATCATGTCAAAATTCAAAAAGAGACTGTCAGTGTCAGTCTGGCACTAATCACTGACTAAGAGCTCCTGAATATGATACGGCCGACAGTGAGGCCGCCAATCACTCCAACTCCCAATCCTATCAGATAAGGCCACAACGATAACAGTTCATTGTTTTTAAGAGCGATAAACCCTACGACTAAAAAGAGATAAGGGATCAGTCGGTAAAGTGATACCATCGCCGGAGCCGAAGATATCGTATTTTTGGTTGTATTGGCTTTTAATCGCTGCTTCTCCTCTTTGATAACAGCTTTAATATCAATCTCTTCCTCCCTTGCACTGCACTCACTGTTTTCACCATAAAGGTCATAAGGGTCATCGATCTTGTCGATCAGATCTGCTTCGTCCATATTTTCATAATTCTCAAGCCGCTTATTGACTAAACTGTAGTAGCTGTACATCGATCCGATCATAATGAAAAGTGAAGAGAAGAAAGCAACTTCGGCATTGATGAATATCTTAAAAGAGAGGAGCAACAGAAGTAGTAAAACGAACTGAAACAGTCCCAGGTATTTAATAGCTTTTATCAACACCGTCTTCATCTACTTCATCATCATCTTCGAGTTTCTTTTTAATAGCATAGCGTGGTTCTTTTGCCAGATCCTGAAACGCTTTATACTGCTTGCTATACGCCTTAAAGACATTCAAGAAGGCCGCTGCAATCCCTATAGCCACACCTATCCATAATGTCCAGCTGACACCTGTCCAGGATCGCAGCAATAAGCCCATACCGACACCGATCAAAACGGCGACTACCATCGAAATACCAAGCGATAGTGACTCGGCACCTTCTATGATCGGTTTTATACGTGGTTTTTCATTCAGATCGTCACTCTCTTGAGCAGAGTTCAACTCACCTTGATCTTTCTGGCTCACGCAAGTGTTCCAAAGATCTTATCGGCAGCGGCAATCGTCTCTTCAACCATCTCATCAGTTGTCGCTGTAGAGATAAACCCTGTCTCAAATTGTGAACAGGCAAAGTAGAAGCCTTCATCGATCATAGCCGCATGAAATCTGGCAAACATCTCCAGGTCTGAAGCAGCTGCATCATCGAAATTTTTAACCGGATTCTCATTGAAAAAGAAACCGAACATCGATCCGCGCACATCGATCTGTAACGGAATATTATGTTTTTCTGCAGCCTTTTTCATCCCTTCGACAAGGCGTTTGGCACGTGTTTCAAGAATCGGGTAGAGGCGTGCATTGGCTTTTAACTTCTTCAATGCCGCCAAACCGGCTGCCATGGCGACAGGGTTACCGCTTAACGTACCTGCCTGGTAGACAGGCCCTTCCGGTGAAAGCTGCGCCATAACCTCGCGCTTCCCGCCAAAGGCACCGACCGGCATCCCGCCGCCGATCACTTTCCCCAAAGTAACCAGGTCAGGTGTCGTTGCCGTAATACTCTCAGCACCATGCAGCGTCGCCCTGAAACCGCTCATCACTTCATCAAAAATAAGCAGTGCGCCATGCTCGTCACATAGTGCTCTCAATTCTGAGAGGAAGAGTTTATCTGCCGGTACGAGCCCCATATTGCCTGCGATCGGTTCAATGATGATACAGGCGATATTGCTACTGTCTGCAAAACATTGTCTGACACTTTCAATGTCATTGTATTTTGCCAGGAGTGTATGCTTGGTGAAATCAGCAGGTACACCCGGTGAGCTTGGATTGCCAAAGGTTGCGGCACCTGAACCCGCCTGAACCAGCAGCGCATCGCTATGTCCGTGGTAACACCCCTCAAATTTGACGATATCGTCTTTACCGGTATAACCGCGGGCCAGACGGATAGCACTCATAACCGCTTCCGTACCACTTGATACAAAACGTACTTTTTCAATCGAATCAAAAATAGAGACAACTCCGGCAGCAAGCTCTGTCTCTGCCTCTGTAGGTGCACCAAAACTGAGCCCATGCCTGACCGCTTCGATCACAGCCATCTCAATGCTCTCATCACGATGACCAAAGATCAACGGCCCCCAACTCTGTACATAATCGACATAACGGTTGTTATCAAGATCGACGAGGTAACCACCCTCACCCTCTTTGATAAACAGTGGCGTTCCGCCGACACTTTTAAAGGCACGGACAGGTGAGTTAACACCGCCTGGAATCAGCTCCTGCGCCGCATCAAATGCTTTTAGTGATGCTTCTCTACTCATAATCGTTCCTGGAGGCATTTTAACGCCTTAAATTTTTTTGACATTATACCTTATTGCTATTAGTTAATCTCACTTTGTTATAA
>JAYEMF010000118.1:0-33077 GCA_034717975.1 Campylobacterota bacterium | reverse complement strand
CCAATACAGAGATCTCCGCATGCTTCATAATACCCAACGAGATAAGACGCTGTTTCAACGCTCCACTGGCATGAAGTTTGGAAACAACCACCTTACTCCCTTTCGAACACTCTGTAAGTAATTTCATCTAGATTCCACTTTTTATTTATTGGTTTTATTTCTATAATGATAATAGATATCAAATTAAAAACTGATTAACACTCTCTTTTCTTCAAGTATATAATAACAATATCTATCCGTTCAGAGATCAATGCCCCGAAAATGGGACATCTGTTTAGAAATTGTAGTTGGCGCGGACAACTACCCTCTCAAACCCGGCATCATCTCCGCCATCAATGTTTCTATTTTCATCTTTAAAATTGCAGTAGATCAGTTCAGCATCCCATGTTTCACTTGGGGCATAGGCGATGATGATATCATGTTCAGTTACTTCATGGTCTTTTTCACCTGGGGCTAAATGCTGATTATCTCCGTCAAAGTCACCATAGCCGTACTCTATGCCAAAGCCCTCCAAACCTGCTATACCAAAGTCATATGCAAGCGTCAATTTCCACCCTTCGGCATCATGATCGATCTCCATTGCACCGATAGTCGTCTCATCCATATTGACAAAACCTACACCGCCGCCAAAGCCGCCAAAATAACTTTTTCCATCAGCGACATCCAATGAATTATAAGCAACTCCCACGGTTATACCCATATGGCCCATCTCGGCCATCGCACCGTAGAGTGTCGCCTCAATGCCCGAGCTGCTCTTTTCACTCTGATCGGCGAACTGTGCACCGAAGCTTATGCCGGCACCGCTCTCAAATTCAAAACTGGCAATGGCATCAGCATAAACAACATCTGCTACCTTATCGGCACCGTAATACCAAAATCCGGTCTCAAGCATATCAGAGCCATACGTTGCGGCAGCCATAACTACCCCATCACCATCAACCAGGTCTGCAAACTCATAATCGCTTTCCGAGTCCGGTCCCTGCCAGCGTGTCAAGTAAGCTCCAATGAAAGTAAACTCATTCAGACCGTAAGAGGCAACAGCCCCTTCAAAGGTATTTGGTGTCATACGAATATCGTCACTGTCGGCATAAGGGGTGTCGATAAGTTGTCGACCAACACGTAGTGCAAATGTATTACGACTGTAACCGATATAGGACTCGGCCAGAACAGCATACTCTCCATCACTCGAAGAGAGCTCCTCATTTCGCTTACCATCACCACGATCACCGCTTAGAGCAGAGATATCGTGCGAGGTATAAAAAGCCACTCCCCCGTCAAAACCGTAAAACTTAGCCGTCTCATACTTCAACTGACCGCCGACTGCTGTGGCTGTCTGCGTTTCACCTGCTGCATCAGGATTATAGTTGATGTACCCTAAACGAACCTGTCCGTTTACTTCACCGTTTTTAAATGCTTCGTCAATGGAGTCTGCATACACACCACTTGTTGTCAACAGACTTGCTGCAAGCGCTGATAATACTGTTCTATTCATTATTTATATTCCTCTTTTACAATTGATACTAATTATCATTTACGGTATTAAGCCGAAACCTATCTTAACAAAGACTTAAATTGATAACAATTATCATTTATAATAAAAACTCATAATCACTCCTTCAGATTTCAAAATTGGCTATAATTGCAAAAAAATATGAGGTATCTATGCAATTTTTATGGCGACCAGAGAGTCACTTCAACCT
The DNA here is from genome assembly GCA_034717975.1 of Campylobacterota bacterium. Classification (GTDB taxonomy): domain Bacteria; phylum Campylobacterota; class Campylobacteria; order Campylobacterales; family Sulfurimonadaceae; genus BB26. Next base: position 31,377 of record JAYEMF010000118.1, on the reverse strand, counting down.
GGCCAATCTTTTTACCATGGTCAATATCAGTGCCGGTCTTTTGGCAACTTATTTTATTACACAAAACAATTTTTTTCTTGCCATCATTCTTGCCTGGATCGGCGGTGCATTCGATATTTTCGACGGGAAGATCGCCCGTAAATACAAGCTCTCAAACGAATTTGGCATTCAGCTGGACTCCTTTGCCGATTTTCTCTCGTTTGTCCTCGTTCCGGTCTTTTTGATCTTTCAGGCAGTCTATGCCGTGCATCTTGAAGGCATCGGAATTGCGCTTGCGGCTGTTATCAGTATCTACTACGTCATCTCCGGACTTCGCCGCCTTATCCACTTTAACATTCATGCCGAAGAGGGAGAGGTCCAAAAGTATTTCACCGGAGTACCGACACCGCTTGGTGCGATCCTGCTCTGGCTGGTCTATCTGGGTTCGGCCTATGATCTCATCCCGGCTTTTGTCGTGATTGGTGCAATGGCCCTCATCGGATGGCTCCTCAACTCAAATGTTAAAGTCCGTCATCCGTAGTGGAATTGATCTTCCTTGGCGACAGCCTCACTGCCTATAATAACTGGAACCGTTTCGGCCCGCACTATAACGGCGGCATCCCCGGCGATACTACCGATGGTCTGCTCTACCGCCTTCAACATACGCTCAATAAACAGCCAGACACCGTTGTCTTGATGATCGGTATTAACGATCTGCTACAAGGTGTTCCGCTTAGTCAGGTCAAATCAAACTACACCCTTTTGATCGATTCACTTGAAGCGGTTGAAAGGCTTCTCATCCTCTCCAATCTTCCAATTGCACGATTTGATGATCGTGATGAATTAAATGCCAAGGTCATCGCTCTGAATATTTTTCTAAAGAGCATGGTAAAAGAGCGGGGATTGACCTATGTCGATCTTTACAAACACTTTACAGATGGCAGAGGTGATCTTGTTGATGAGTATACCAGTGATGGCGTTCACTTAAGTGAAGCCGGTTATCGTGTGTGGGAAGAGCAGCTTACTTCATATCTGATTTAAACCGGCATTCGCCTACGGTGATTGTTTTCCCTTCTTTGATGGCACTTTTGACATAATCCAACGTCCCTTTCGGATCGGCATCACCGATCTCTTCTTCAATGATCTTAAGCGCATCGTCATCGCTGGTCGGACGCCACATTTTTTCATACACGAATTGAGTCAGAATTGTCATCTACTCTTCCTCATCTTCTGAAGCAATCGGAAGTGCTTTTTTGGGTTTAAGTCCCAGTTTTTGCATATTTTCCGCACGGCGGACAAGGTTGCCTTTTCCGCTTGAGAGCTTGTTCATCGCATCATCATACGCTCCCTGTGTCCGCTCGATGTGGGTACCGATCTTATTCATATCTTCCACAAATGCCGCAAATTTATCTAACAGGTTTTCCGCCTGACGGACGATCTCCTGAGCATTCTGCTCCTGACGTTCAGTCCGCCAGATATGTTCGATGGTACGAAGCGTTACAAGAAGTGTTGAGGGACTGACTACCATAATGTTATGTTCATACGCCGTTTTAAAGAAGCTGCCATCCTGTTCCAGTGCCAGCAGGAATGCCCCCTCAATCGGCATGAAGAGTAGAACAAAATCAAGAGACTTTAGCCCTTCAAGGTCCTCATACCGCTTCTCGCTCAAGCCCTTGATGTGTGACTGGATAGATGCTATATGCTGCTTCAGCGCCCGCTCTTTCTCAACCGGATCTTCCGCATTCATAAATGTCTCATAAGCCACCAATGAAACTTTGGAATCAATAATGATATCTTTCTCCTGCGGCAGGTGAACGATGACATCCGGACGAAGTGTTTTGCCGGAACTGTCTTTGAAACTGCCCTGTGTCTCATACTCGCTCCCCTCACGCAGACCCGACTGTTCAAGTATCCGCTCGAGTACGATCTCACCCCAGTTCCCCTGGGTCTTGTTCTCACCTTTGAGCGCTTTGGTCAGGTTCAGCGCATCTTCACCAATGCGTTCGTTGAGTGTTTTAAGCAGTGATATCTCTTTTTGCAAGATGGCACGGTCACTCGACTCTTTGACAAAACGCTCTTCAGTCTGCTTGGAGAAGTGGGTGATCTGCTCGCGAAACGGCTGCAGTAGCAGACCAAGATTTTTCTGCTGAAGCTCATCGAAACTTTTACTCTTCTTGTCAAATATCTGATTGGCCAGATTTTCAAACTGGCTTTTGAGGCTCTCTTTTGCCTCATCGAGGAGTTTGATCTTCTCGTTGGCACTGCGACTTGCCTCTTCGAAGCGGGTGTGCAACACAGCGTAATCACGTTCCAGCACCGTTTTCTCTACTGAGAGCGCATCAAATCGCTTATGCAGATCTTGATGCTGTTCATTCGCCACTGAGAGATCACTGCCCTGTTCTTGCAACTGATGTTCCAATGCCTGACGTTCTAAAGCATAACTGTTTTGAAGTGATCTGTATTTCAAATATACAACTATGGCAGCACCCACGCCTATCAGTGCGATAATACCAGCGATCAAGAGTATGGAATCCATTGACAAACCTTATCGTTAATGAGCGTATTATATCTGATTTGCTCCAGCTAAGGTTTTTTTATGACAGTCAACCCAATGTCAGATATTTCAATTACCGCATACACTATCCGTAACATTTAAGCATGCTTTATTTCATTTATAAAAATTATTAATAAATATAAAAGGATTGCTTAGATATAATCGCGATTTCATACCAAGTATTGATTTGGTATTAATTTAGTGGATGCCTTTTAGAGCCATTTTTCATCTGAAATATGGTTGTGTAAAGGTGTCCTTTCCAAGAGAAAATATGTCAACAGAAACACAAACAGAAAACACAACAGAGGCTGTAGAACAGCCTAAGTTTGAAAGTTTTGGTCTCAAACGCGAGATCATGCAGAGTATCCAGTACGCTGGATTCAAAGTAGCCAGCCCGATTCAGGCGATGGCGATCCCGGTTATTTTGGAGGGACGTGATGTCGTCGGACAGGCCCATACCGGTACCGGTAAAACCGCAGCATTCGGTCTGCCGATCATGAACAACATGCACCTTCAAGGCGGTGTTGAGACACTGGTTATCACACCGACACGTGAACTGGCGAACCAGGTCAGTGATGAACTTTTCAAATATGGTAAAAAACTTGGCATCCGTACCGTCACTGTTTACGGTGGCAGTTCTTACGGCCGTCAGATCGGTCTGATCGAACGAGGCGCACAGGTTGTTATCGCAACACCTGGCCGTCTGCTCGATATCCTGAGTAAAGATATGCTTCCCGATTTCGCACCATCAACGGTCATCCTTGATGAAGCCGATGAGATGCTCGACATGGGCTTTTTGGACGATATCAACGAGATCTTCAGCTACCTGCCGCAAGAGCGTCAGACTCTGCTCTTCTCGGCAACTATGCCAGAGCCGATCAAGCAGCTTGCAAAGCGCATCCTGGTTGACCCTGAGTTTATCTCCATCACCAAAGGTGAGACGACAAACAAAGATATCAGCCAGCAGTACTATGTCATTGATGAGAATGAGCGCGATGATGCTATTATCCGTCTGCTCGACGCAGAAGAGACTGACAAAGTCATCGTCTTCTGTCGTACAAAAAGAGAAGTCGATCGCCTCTCAAACGTGCTTTCATCAGTTGGCTACAGTGCCAAAGGACTGCATGGCGATATGGAACAGCGTCAGCGTGAATCAGTCATCAAAGGGCTCAAAGATAACGCTATCGATATCCTTGTCGCCACTGATGTTGCAGCACGCGGTATCCACATCAACGATGTCACCCACGTCTTTAACTTCCACATCCCATTTGACCCTGAGTCATACGTTCACCGTATCGGCCGTACCGGCCGTGCCGGTAAAAAAGGGATGGCAATTACTTTGGTAACACCGCTTGAGTTCAAAGAGCTTCAACGCATCAAAGCCAAAGTCGGTACAACGATGGAGCATGCTTACATCCCAAGTAAAAATGCTGTTAAAAAATCCGGGCTAAACCGTCTTATCAGCGAGATTGAAAAACAGCATGTTTACGATGAAGCGCATGAAGTTCTTGATGAACTGAATGAGGAGTTCGACCAGACCCAGATCGCTTACAAACTTGTTTCACTTCTGATGGAACGCACATCAGTCAAAGGTCCAAGCAACATCGGTATCGAACCACAGCGTTTGGAGAAGATCCTGCAAGGCCTGGAGCGAAACAGCCGTGGCGGCGGACGTGGTGGAAACCGCGGCGGATATCGCGGTAACAGAAACCGCCGTCACAGTTCAGGCGGAAACCGTTCAGGTGGACATCGTTCCCGCGATCGACACTAAACCTCTTTGATTTCTACATTGCAGATACGCGCTTTCAGCGTTTCTGCAAGTGACTCCAACTCCACTTTCGTATCTCTGATAGCGACCCCTCTGGCTGAACAACCGGTAATACCTTTTCGATTATAGGTCATACGCCACTTTTTGTCAGAACTTTTTTTCTCTATCATTTCAAACACTTCAATAAAAGCGTAACAAAACCTTCAAATGAGGGAAGGTCCAAACTGCCATTTCTCTGCTTCGGGCCCCACATAGGTTCCGGAAAATAACTGTCTTCTTTAAAACGCGCCATCACATGCCAATGAACATAAGGCAGCATATTTCCAAATGAAGCGATATTGATCTTCTCGGGTTGGTAATACTCCAACATACGCTTCTCAACAATATCCAGCAGTCGCCAGATCTCCGCCTTCTCCTCGGGAGTACATTCACTAAACTCTTTACGCTTTACTTTGGTAAAGATCTTAAGCCAGGGAACTTCACTCTCATGCTGTTCAATAAAAATATACTTGTTTTCAAAAATAGGAGTCATGTAAGAGAACTTTCAAAGGGGATTTTTGAAAGATTATAGCGAGGGTTGAATTAAAAGATATCGTATATAAACAGTGGCTATGTATTCCAACATCACCTCACAATAATAAATAAATATTTTTATGTATATAATAGTAGTAAAAGTGGAAAGGGTCTTGAATATGAAAACATCGATTATAGCACTCATACTTACATCTCTTTTATGTGCTGTTATTGCAGCTGAACGTCCTACAGACGCAGAGTTAATGGCCTTCAAAGTCTATCATCATGCAGTCTATATGGAAACAACTGTAAAAGAGGCAAGAGGCACAAACAAGCTCTTACACACCACAAAATTACCAACCGAAGGAACAGACCCGGTTGTAACACCGGCACTGGATCATATTTACACAAAAGCAGTTCTTGACCTGACAAATGGTCCTGTAGTGGTAGAACTTCCAGAGGTTAAAAAAGACCGTTACTTCTCCATACAGATCACAGATCAGGAACACTACACTATTTACGATGAGATTCAGCCTGATGGTAAATATATTATTGTCCGAAAAGGCACAAAGGTGGCAGTGTCTGAAAGCGAAAAAGTTATTGTAAGTCCTGGTGACTATCCTCATCTATTTATTCGTGCACAGGTTAAAAACCCTGAAGATATTGCCAATGTAATTCCGATTCAGCAGAAGATCAAACTGACTGCTGCAAGTAGTAAAAAACTGACTATTGAGAATCCGGTTAAATTCACGCTTCAAACACAAGACGTCTATCCACAGAATAAGAAGATCCTTGAATCTGCAGTAAACTTTACTAAAGAGGATTACATAAGGGTAAGCCAGTACATTGGTGCAGTGGCTCCCAAGTTCAGTGTAACCGGCAATACCGGTATGTTCGGTCCGATCGACAGCGATGAACCGCACAGCAATGACCCTGAGTATCGCGCAGCCGCTATGGTCGGCCACCTTGGTTTTCCTATTCATCACGCCTATTATTCACCGTACTTCACAAACTGCAATGATGAAGTTTTAAACGGTGACAAGCCTGAAGTATTTGTCTTCCCTTATAAACCTCAAGGAGTAGAGCTATTCTGGTCAGTCACCCGCTACAGTGCTCTGACACGAAATACTATTCCCGGTAAAAATGACCTGTTTAATGCCTACAACAGCAAACCGGATGCAAATGGAAACATCACTGTTACCTTCAGTGTTGAGGATCCTAAAGAAGGTACCTACTGGATGCCGGTCAATAAAGGTGAACCGTACTACTTTGTGGTCCGATACTATAAACCTGATGTAGCTAAGCTGCCACCTAAACCTTGTAAATAGAAATAAAGAAGGAACTAAGATGAAGTACTCCATCAAAACGTTTGCGCTTAGTCTAGTCATAACTACTTTGGCATCCACGTCGATCCAGGCGAATTTAAATGTACCTTTCACAGAAGCGTCACCAAAACTTACAATGCCAGTTTCCGGTGCTATTATGAACCAAGAATATGTCAAGACCATTGGTCGTATGGCTTATGTCTGGGGTTGGCCGATAGTCAATACATTTAATCGTCGGACGGCAATCACACAAGCCCCTAAGCCTGGTAAACTCGGTGGAGTTGTTCCTGTGGCCCCTCGAGGTCGTCTTTCAATGTTAAATGATTACGTAAATCCAGACCAGGGGTTTGTTGCATGTCCAAACCAGGATGTGGTCTATGGGACTGTGTTTTGCTCGCTTGACGAGGAGCCTGTTGTCATTCAGGTACCTGATTTTGGTGAGCGTTTCTGGATATATGCGCTCTATGACGGTCGCACTGATCAGTTCGGAGAGATGGGTAAAGCTTATGGCACCAAGCCGGGCTTCTACCTGCTAGTCGGACCGAACTGGAAGGGCAAGGTTCCTGCAGGTATTACGGCTGTTCTTCAGTCATCTACAGAATACTGCTTTGTCGGTCCCCGTATTTTTTTAAATGATACGGAAGAAGACAGATTAGCCATGCAGCCATTGGTTAACAAGATCAATGCCTACCCACTGGCAGAGTTCGATGGGAAGATAAAGATCAAAGATTGGAGCAAAACCCCCTCTTTTCCTACTCCTAAAGTAGAAGGCGAAAACAAGTGGGTCGTTCCTGAGAAGTTCTTTGATCAGCTTCCTGGTGTAATGGCTGCTGTTGACCCACTGCCAGGTGAAGAGGCACTATACGCCTCGATCCGTCAGGTCCTTGATGCGGCCAAGAGTGATCCTGAGGTCAAGAAGGCGCTCATCGAAGTCGCAGTGGAAACTGAGAAAGATGTCATTGGACCTCTTTTTCTGTGGAAGCATAATGGAGTCCCTGCGGGTAATGGCTGGAACCGTTCAGCCAATAATGCTGAGTGGGGATATGATTATCTTATGAGAACGGCTACGGCCCGATCTAATATGTTTGAAAACAGACCCTCTGAAACACAATACTTTTATACTGACAATGACTCGAAAGATGAACAACTAAAAAGCAAGTACCTGTATGCAGTTACCTTTGCTAAAGGAGAGCTGCCTCCGGTCAATGGGTTCTGGTCTTTAACTTTGTACAATGAGCACCATATTTTCACACCAAATAAACTGAATCGTTACTCTCTAGGCACAAAAAACAAGACCTTGAAATACAACAAAGATGGTTCACTGACTCTTTATGCAGGAGCAAACCCTCCGGGTAATGAAATGGATTCAAACTGGCTTCCGGCACCAGAGGGGATATTCTCATTATATATTCGTGCTTATTGGGGTAAAAAGGCTATCTTAGATGGTACTTGGATTCCTCCAGTTATTGAGCGTATAATGCCCTGAAAAATTAAGACAAAAACAAGTTAATAAAATGCATCCCACGCATGACCGGCCGTAATATAGACACTGTTTTCTTCCGGTCCGAATGCGACATCGAGCCCCATCCGGAGTTTGAATTTTTTTGCGATGTTGTAACGAAAACCGGCTCCGCCGGAGGTACGCCAGGAGGCATCGGAGAAACTTAGTTCACGACGCAAAATATCTTCTCCAAATGCTTTTCCAGAACCGATGAAACCGATAAGGCTCCATCGGTTTGTAACATCCCATCTGAGCTCAGTCTCGCCAAGAAAAGTGTGTTGCCCCTGATAGCGGGCATGGGCGATACCGCGTATATCGACAGACGGGTACATAAAATAGGGAGCCGATCCATCAACACTCTGGGCTTCTGAGCGCAGACCGAGAGTTAGGGAGTCAGACAGAGAATGAAAGTAGAAAAGTTTTCCGCGATAATTCCAGAACTCATAGTCAGAACCAACCACTTCATCATAGCGTGCAGCGACAAGTTTGGCATAAAGACCTCGGTCGGGCGTGAAGATACTGTCACGGCTGTCATATTCTGCAACGGCGGCAAGTGCTGCTGTGGAGAACTTCTTGATCAGCCACTCCGTGGGAATATAAATCGGGTCCTCTTTGGGCGTAGAGGTAATCCCATAATAGAGGTAGTTACCCCCGAGAAAGATGTTGCTATCCCCCATACGGTATTTTACTTCCTGGTAGGCGGCCCAGCCTTCCAGGTTCATCGTAATCTCTCTCTCACCTACAATTGGAATATCAGGATAGAAGTCGAGATTGACAGAGGGGTAGCCGACAAACGTAGAAGTACGGAGCGTGTCCTGCATCCAAAACCCTATATGATAGGCCGCACCTATTTGCGTCCCGTTTTCTGTACCGGCATATACGATACCGGTGAGGCTTGGAGGAATGTATCGTCCTGACTCGGAGCTTTCATTCATGAATTTATCATGTAAAAACAGGACATTTACACCGGCGCCAAATCCGAATGTCGGTCCGGTGATAATGATCGGAGTCGGTAAAAAGCCATAGACATTTCCCAGCCATTCACTGACATCAAGCTGACCATCTTCATCATCAAAAAACTGGTCAAGAAAAGTATCTTCTTCTGCATACAGACCCGGTATTAAGAAGAGCCATAATAGCATAAAAAAACGCATATCAACCCTTTAGATAGAAAAGCTTTATTTCAATACTACTACCTTGCTTAATAAAAAGTGCTAAAGTAGCGTTATTTCGTTCCATCTCTCCAGAGATGGAATGGATACACGCAATAAGTCAAGCTATGATATTTAAATGACCGGAAACAGAGATCATAGTTTGTCGAGATTCGAAAGTTCTAGATGGGGTTAGGTTGCAGTATGTATTCCATCTCTAAAGAGATGGAACGAGATAGGGAGTAAAATAGATTAATAGACCTTTCCTGCAAAAGGCACAAGTGCCGAACCCCAGGTGAGTCCGCCGCCAAACGCGTCAAGCAGCATCATCTCACCGGTCTTCAAACCACCTTCTTCGTAGAGGTCATTCATAGCCATAGGGATGGACGCACCGGAGGTGTTACCATATTTGGCAACGGTCATAACGACCTGTTCATCACGCATTTTAAGTGCATCGCCAACCGCTTTGATAATGCGGTAGTTTGCCTGGTGAGGGATAAAGTGTTCGATGGTGTCAGCTTCAATATTGTTCTCGGCAAGGATCTCTTTAACACCATTTGTCAATGTACGGACAGCGACTTTAAAGGTCTCATTACCCTTCATCTGCATATAGACGCCTTCGCTTTCAAGTGAGTCATGTATTGAACCGGTACCGCCGTTTGGCGTCATCAAAAGGTCGGCATAGGTACCATCGGCAGCAGTATGGACATCGACGATCGCTTCATCTTTGTTCTGTGTAGCACTGATAACTGCGGCACCTGCGCCATCGCCGAACAAGATACAGGTACCGCGGTCCGTATAGTCGGTAATAGCACTCAGTTTCTCTGTGCCAACGATCAGGACATTCTTTTTCATCCCTGATTCGATGAATGCTTTTGCAATACTGAGAATGTAGACAAAACCTGTACAGGCAGCAGAAATATCGAAAGCAGTCACTGCAGGGAGTCCAAGTTTTGTGGAGATCATGGTTGCCGTTGAAGGCATGTTGAAGTAATCAGGCGAGATTGTTGCACAGACGACCATATCGATCTCGCTTTTATCTATACCGGCCCGTTCAATCGCCTGAAGCGAAGCTTTGACACCCATATCGCTGGTAGTCTCGTTCTCTGCAGCGATATGTCGTTCTTTGATACCTGTACGCTTTGTGATCCATTCATCGGAAGTATCGACCATCTTTGCAAGATCATCATTGGTCAATATTTTTTCCGGGACATAAGCGCCTATAGAACGAAATGCTGCGTACATACTACTCCTTGGTATTTATCTGGGCAAAACGGTTTTCAATATGCTCATTAACACCCGTATCGACATAACGGATCGCCTGAAAGATCGCATTTTTGATCGCTACATGGTTACTCTTGCCGTGGCTTACGATCGCACACCCTTTGATACCGATAAGCGGTGCGCCGCCGATCTCAGCGTAATCAATCTCTTTTTTCAGCAATTTGAACACTTTACGCATCAAAAGCGCACCGGTAATAGCAACCGGGGATTTACGGATATACTCTTTAATAAAATGGCTGATCGTTGAAGCGACGCCTTCAGCAGACTTGAGCACCAGGTTTCCGATAAAACCGTCACAAACGATAACATCGCATGAACCGTTAAAGATATCAGAACCTTCGACATTGCCTTTGAAACCTTCATAACCTTTGAGCATCTTATGTGCCGCTTTGGTTACTTCATTCCCTTTGCTCTCTTCTTCACCATTTGTCAACAGACCGATACTTGGCGTATCAATATTTAAAACGTCTTTGGCGTAGTATTCTCCCATAACGGCGAACTCGCAAAGGTGTTGTGCATCACAGTCTACATTAGCGCCAACATCGAGAAGAACCTGCCTTGATCACGAAAATGTATGTAACGCTGATGATATCCAGGGTTTTTAGAGGTGCCCTTAAACTGTTTTGCAATAACAATCCGTTTTACTATTGCAGAAAAGTCTATAAATATTTTAGTATGAGAGAATAAGATGGATGACTAATCTTTAATCATCCATACATAAAGTGTTTCATCTTTGGGATCGATCCAGACTTCCTCTATATGGGCATGGACTACCACCCCATCCGCACTTAAAAAAGCTTCACTCTTACTTTTAGACTTAGCCATCATGCCCGATCTTTCAATCTCCATCACCATGCTGGAGTCTACAGAAACACTCTGCTGCAGCGCAAGTTCATTGATGGCTCTAAGAATAGCTACTTTTCGCTGTTCGGCTTTGCCTTTAATATGCGGAGCACATTGACCCACGGCACCTATACCGCCTCTCTGCCCCGGATCCAAGATCCAGGCAGGCTGCTGATACTCAGCATTGACCGCTGGCGTTTTACCAGAACACGCTAAGAATGTCAGCGATACAAGAAGTAGAAAAAAGTGCTTAATCGTCTTAGTCAGTTGGGAACTCTTTTTCTAAACTTTCAAGAGCCTGTTTCGATTGGAACTGCTGCCAAAGGGCATTGTCATTTTTGAAACTTGACTTAACCGACTCTTTAGCCGCTTCATTTACAGAACCTTCAGGTACACCCACCAGAACATAAAGCTCTTTGGTTGTTGGTTGTTGCCAGAACTTGATCTGCTTGGAACCTTTCAGTGTTACTTTTGCTACCTGCTTGGAAACTTGAGTAGATACTTTATCTACTACTTCATCTGCACTGACGCCTGTGCTTCTAGCGAAGGTTTCCACTTTGTCTTTTACAAGCGTCTCAATCTGCTGGGCCAGGTTTGATCGACCATTTGCAAGAGCTTCACGACGGCTGAAACCTTGACCGGCTTTAGATAGAGGCGCTGATCCGACTGCTGTAATAGCACCCTCTGTCATTGCATTCCCACAAGCCCACTCGGGTGCCAGTGCATTATCAATACGACATCTAAAATCAGCTTCTTCTTCTGCCAGTTTGGTATCTTTGCTGCTACATCCAGTCAATCCAAGAACCAATGCTGTACTTAGCGAAATAAGCATACCTTTAGTAAAATATTTCATGTTTATCCTTTTTGTTGGTGGAATTTGTATATCTATCAAACAGAACTTTATAGATTATAATAAGCTCTTTCTAAATAGTATCTAAAAATAGTGAAGAAGAGTATGATTTGATTGAATTGAAACACATTTTCACATAGTATCATATATGAAGCTGAAAAAATGAGTTTGGATATTTCCCAATAGAAGATATGCCGGGAGCGTTATTCTTGGGAGTAACGTAGGTTAATAAGTCTTTCCTGCGAAAGGCACAAGTGCCGAACCCCAGGTAAGTCCGCCGCCAAAAGCATCAAGCAGCATCATCTCACCGCTTTTCAGGCCACCAGCTTCGTAGAGATCATTCATAGCCATCGGGATCGAGGCACCCGATGTATTTCCATACTTTGCTACTGTCATAACGACCTGCTCATCACGCATTTTAAGGGCATCGCCAACTGCTTTGATAATACGGTAGTTAGCTTGATGCGGAATAAAGTGTTCTATGGTATCGGCTTCGATGTTGTTTTCAGCAAGTATATCCTTGACATCTTTTGTCAATGTACGAACGGCAACTTTAAATGTTTCGTTCCCCTTCATCTGCATATAGGTGCCGGCAGCTTCTTGGTCAAGGGTATCGTGCGGTGAACCTGTCCCGCCGTTTGGTGTCATCAAAAGGTCGGCATAGGTACCATCGGCCGCAGTATGAACGTCGATGATCGCTTCATCTCTGTTCTCCGTGGCACTGATAACTGCGGCACCTGCGCCATCGCCGAACAAGATACAGGTACCGCGGTCCGTATAGTCGGTAATAGCACTCAGTTTTTCTGCACCAACGATCAGAACGTTTTTTTTCATGCCTGATTCGATGAAGGCTTTTGCAATACTGAGAATATAGACAAATCCTGTACAAGCAGCAGAGATGTCAAATGCTGTCACGGCAGGAAGACCAAGTTTTTTGGAGATCATGGTTGCCGTTGAAGGCATATTGAAGTAGTCAGGAGAGATCGTTGCACAGACGACCATATCGATCTCGCTCTTATCGATACCGGCCCGCTCAATCGCTTTGAGTGAAGCTTTAACGCCCATGTCACTGGTTGTCTCGTTCTCTGCAGCAATGTGTCGCTCTTTGATACCCGTACGCTTTGTGATCCACTCATCTGAAGTATCGACCATCTGTGCAAGATCATCATTGGTCAAGACTTTTTCCGGGACATAAGCGCCGATAGAACGAAATGCTGCGTACATACTAATCCTTGGAGTTCATCTGTGCAAGATGGCTTTCAATATGGGCATTGACGCCCGTATCGACATAACGGATCGCCTGGAAAATCGCATTTTTAATGGCTTTGGAATTGCTCTTGCCGTGGCTGACAATAGCGCACCCTTTGATACCGATAAGCGGTGCACCGCCAATTTCGGCGTAGTCAATCTCTTTTTTCAAAAGTTTAAAGACTTTACGCATCAAAAGTGCGCCGGTAATGGCAACAGGCGATTTTCGGATATACTCTTTAATAAAGTGGCTGATCGTCGAAGCAACACCCTCAGACGATTTCAGTACCAGGTTTCCGATAAAACCGTCACAGACGATGACGTCACATGAGCCGTTGAAGATATCCGAACCCTCGACATTGCCTTTGAAACCTTCATGCCCTTTGAGCATTTTGTGTGCTGCTTTGGTCACTTCATTGCCTTTGGTCTCTTCCTCACCATTGGTCAAGAGACCGATACTTGGCGTATCAACACCCAGTACATCTTTGGCATAGTATTGACCCATAACGGCGAATTCACGAAGATGCTGTGCATCACAGTCAACATTTGCACCAACATCCAGAAGCACACTTCTACGGCCTGTTTTCGTTGGCATCAATGTCACCAGTGCAGGTCGTGAAACACCTTTAAGACGTCCCATACGAAGTGTTGCCAGCGTCATCGTTGCACCGCTGTGACCAGCTGAAACCACACCATCAGCTTCACCCTTACGGACAAGGTCGACTGCTTTATAGATCGAACTCTCTTTACGTTTGAGCGCATCGGTAGCCGCATCACTCATATCTATAGTATCGTTGGCTTCGATAATCGAAATATTATTTCTATAACCCTTGGGTAACAGAGGTAATATTTCCTCTTTTTTACCAACCAGTATAGGTATAAAACGCTTCTTTTTAAGCGCCATAATTGCGCCTTTGACGATTGGTTCGGGACCAAAGTCCCCACCCATTGCGTCAATCGCAATCTTAACCATCAATTACTTATACTCGCCGGTAGTCGGGTTGACATGATGTGGAAGTTTATAAGTTCCGTCTTTGTCTTTAACTGGGCGAGCCAATGTAATCTTGTAGTGAGTTCTACGTTTTGCTGCGCGTGAATGTGATACGCGTCTCTTAGGTACTGCCATATTATATTCCTTTTCATTTGATTTTAAACACTAAACAGGTGAAGCCCATTTAGCTACGCTAGGCCGATACTAGAAATAACTAAATGACTTCTAGTGAAAGCCTCTCCTGTCGGAGTAACAGTGCTCTTTAATCAAGAACCCTGATTTTTACAGTTTTCACAACTGTGATAGTCGCTTCGGATCAATTCGATCTCTGCATGTAACAAGGCATCGGTATCGATGCCATTGTCCATCTCAATAATGTCAAACTGTTCGTCTGATCCATTGTATATGCCATCAGAAAGAAGCAGTTCTACTTCATCGTCCAACATTATATCGAATTGTTCAGCACATATATCACAGGGAACCGAAACTTTTCCCTGAAGGTGTGCCTGCATGAAAATAAGGTTACGCTTTTTAAAGACGAGCGTACCCTTAAGGAGAGCATCCTCTTGCGTCACTTCAAACTCTTGAGGTGTGCTCCCTATACGTCTGAACGGGATGTTCATCGCAGGTTATGAAATCTCTCTGTCCGAGAAGAAGAATTTGATTTCAATCGCCGCATTCTCTACCGAGTCACTGCCGTGAACAGCATTAGCATCGATATTTTCAGCGAAATCAGCACGGATTGTTCCGGCTTCAGCTTCTTTCGGGTTTGTTGCACCCATAAGGTCGCGGTTCTTCTGCATAGCGTTTTCGCCTTCAAGAACTGAAACAACAACCGGTCCGCTGATCATAAAATCAACAAGATCGTTAAAGAAAGGGCGCTCTGCATGGATAGCATAAAACGCTTCAGCATCCTGACGAGAAAGTTGAATCTTTCTTGTAGCAGCGATCTTAAGGCCATTGCTTTCAAAACGATCAAGAATTTTACCGATAACACCTTTTGCAACTGCATCAGGCTTGATGATAGATAAGGTACGTTCCATCAAATCTCCTATATAATATGTAAAAATAGGGTGGGATTATATCGAAAAAATAATAGGTTTAAGATTAAATGAAAATAATTAAGAGGAATATGTAGAAATCGTCTAGCGTTTCTACTCAGAAAAAGAGTACAGAACACTGAAAAACAGTGCTCTGCGAAAAGTATTACTACTCGACAATAGCCTCTTGATTAGAGCGTTGTTCGTCAGTAATGTCTTCACGGTGCTCTGGACTTTCACCAACAGCATCCCATACAATACATCCTTCAGTAGGACATGCAGTTGCACATGCCGGCTCATCGTGATGGCCTACACACTCAACACATTTGTCACCATATACGTAGTAAATCTCTTCACCCGTCGGATTATCATCTTCGTCAACAATTGCTTCTACCGGGCACTCATCAATACATGCACCACAGTTGATACAAGTATCATTAATATATACTGCCATGTAGTCTCCTATTTTTAGTTTCAAATGAACTATACCAATTAGAATTTTAAACGTACCTAAAAAGTAACGGAAAATGAAAAATGAAAAATGAAAAGGGAGAGTAGGTGACGGGCTTATGTTACTTTAGGTTCATGATGATGTCGATGTAAAAATCAAGGAAAAATCGTCATTTCCACTTTCGCTGAAATAACGATAGGATCTAAACCTTAAAGCCCAAAATTCTCTCTGATTTCATCTACTTTGTCAGTGCGTTCCCACAATATCTCCTGTTAAGAAACCGATCTGAGAGATCGGTTTTAAGGAGTAAAACAGATCAATGTACTTTAAAGACCTAAATACGCTCTAATTTCATCTACCTTATCGGTACGTTCCCACGTAAACTCAGGCAGTTCACGTCCAAAGTGACCATAAGCTGCTGTTTTACGGTAGATCGGGCGAAGCAGGTCAAGTGACTCGATGATCCCTTTTGGTGTCAGGTCGAAGAGCTCGCCTACACATGCTTCGATCTTCTCTTCGTCAACAACACCCGTTCCGTGTGTGTCGACCATAATAGAGACCGGTTTAACAACACCTATCGCATAAGCCACCTGGATCGTAATACGGTCACATGCACCCGAAGCAACAAGGTTTTTAGCCACATGACGTGCCGCATAAGCAGCCGAACGGTCGACTTTGGTCGGATCTTTACCGCTGAATGCACCGCCGCCGTGCGGGCAGGCGCCACCATAAGTATCGACAATGATCTTACGGCCGGTCAGACCGGCATCGCCCTGAGGACCGCCGATCACAAATTTACCGGTCGGATTGATATGGTATTTCACATTCTCGCTTAACAGCTCGGCCGGGATCACTTTTTTAATCACCTCTTCGATGATATCTTTATGAAGCTGCTCCTGATCAACATCATCATGATGCTGAGTAGAGACAACAACGGTTTCAACAGAGACCGGCTTATGACCAACATATTTGACCGAGATCTGCGCTTTGCCATCCGGACGAAGATAAGGAACAATCCCCTCTTTACGGACTTCAGCCAGACGCTCTGTAAGACGATGGGAGAGGTGTATAGGCAGTGGCATCAACACCTCTGTCTCACGACAGGCATAACCGAACATCAAGCCCTGATCGCCCGCACCGATATCGCCGCTCTCCTGATCAACACCCTGGCTGATATCCGGCGACTGCTCGCCGATTCCGTTCAAGACTGCCGCAGAACGGTGGTCAAACCCATATTTTGCATCGGTATACCCGATCTCTTTTACTACCTTACGTGCAATATCCTGCATCGGGGTATATGCCGTTGTCTTCAATTCGCCTGCAATTACACAAAAACCATTTGAAACTAATGTTTCACACGCTACGCGTGCTTTAGGATCTTTAGCAATAATGTCATCCAGAATAGCATCGCTAATCTGATCAGCCATCTTGTCAGGATGCCCTTCTGTTACAGACTCAGAAGTAAAAATATACTCTTTTGTCATCGATTTCCTTTATTGTATATCCCTCATATACAGGGGCTTATACAGCACCCTGCAATAATGAAAGTCCGGGATTATAGCCGAATGTTGTTTAAGATTTTGGAGCACCGAAATATATTAAGGATAATTTTTTTCCATTGTGATATAATTCCGCCACAAATTTAACACGGAGACGACTAACATGTTAGTAACAAACAAAGCACCTGACTTTACAGCAACAACAGTAATGGGCAACAACGAGATCAAAGACGATTTCAACCTATATGAAAACTTTGGCGAAAACGGTACAGTACTGTTCTTCTACCCACTTGACTTTACATTCGTATGTCCATCTGAGATCATTGCATTTGACCACCGTCTTGAAGAGTTCAAATCTCGCGGTATCGAAGTAATCGGTGTTTCTGTTGACTCACAGTTCAGCCACTTTGCATGGAAAAGCACACCGGTAAACGAAGGCGGTATCGGCCAGGTTCGTTATCCACTTGTAGCTGACCTCACAAAAGAGATCTCTAAAGAGTACGACGTTCTTCTTGATGGCGGCGTAGCCCTTCGCGGTTCATTCCTGATTGACAAAGACGGTACAGTTCGTCATGCAGTGATCAACGACCTTCCACTTGGCCGTAACATCGATGAGATGATCCGTATGGTTGACACTATGCTCTTTACTAACGAGCACGGTGAAGTATGTCCTGCAGGTTGGGCAAAAGGTGACGAAGGTATGAAAGCTGATACAGAAGGTGTTGCAGATTATCTTGCGAAACATGAAGGTGATTTATAATCTTTTTGTAAAGAGGAAAGCGGGAAGTGGAAAGAGGTTTTTCACTTCCTGATATCTTTTCCTCTTCCCCCCCCTTTACACTTCCCTCTTCCCCAGATTTTCTACAAAACTTATAGCTTTTTCATGCACAAATGCCAGATGCTTCCAGTTTCGGCTAGGCTGTTTTAAGATCAGACGATGCGGCGATACTGCCCGGGAGAGTGCCACGTAGAACTGTGAGGGAGCAAAGATCTCATCACTTTCGATTATCAGGTCATCGATGCTCATTCCCTGTGATTTGTGGATGGTGATCGCAAAAGCCAGCGCGATGGGGTACTGATAGAGAGTGAACTGAGCCACCTCGACCATCTCTTTTTTCCCCTCGACTGTCTTCTCTTTCCACTTCTCTTTGGAGATACCGGCCGGTTCGAGTTTCACAACATAGCCGTCAGCTTTTTCGATGTAGACGATCTGCTTTTCAATACGGATGATACGTCCGCGCTCACCGTTAAAATGGTTCCAGGCATTACGCGTAAACAGAATTGGAGCCCCTACCTTTAAGCGCAAAATATTTTCTACTCTGGCATCACTCATAAAGCGTTCAATCTCTCTGTCTGTCACCTGTTTTTCATGTCGGACAAGCTGTGCCTCAAAAGCAAACTCTTCCGAATCAATGTAAGCAAGCTGTGTCTGGTTATGCTGCTGTGCACTTGCATTTTTACCATAGAGGTAGGTGTAGTGGCTTAGGTCTCCGCCAATGGGCTTAATCAGATTATGCAGATAGAGATGTTCATCATCACCGATACGGGCAAAACGTACGGCATCGAGTATCTCAATAAAATCCTCATCGGTAGTACGGTAGTTGTGAGTCAGAGAGACTGTCACAAAGCTAAAACGCTGCCAACTCTGTGACTCGAAAGCAAACTGAAGTGATCCATACCCTTTTACCACTGGCGGGAGCTGTAAAAAATCACCAACAGCCAGGACAACACCTTGAAACTCAGCCTGTAAAAGACGCAGCCGGATCATCTCCATCAGTGAAGCACTTACCATCGAGATCTCATCGATCACGATCAGATCCATCGAAGCAATCAGTTTTTTGATCTTCTTCTTCGCCTCGATCTTTCCACGCTGTTCAAGATCTTCAACCGAATCGGCAATACCAAGGTCTAAAAAGCTATGCAGGGTCTGGCCGCCAATAAGGGTAGCCGCCATCCCGGTTGAGGCCAGTTTGGCTACTTTTTTACCCGCTTCTTCAAAATGTTTGATGATCTCACGCGTAGCAGTAGTCTTTCCGACACCGGCACCACCGGTTAAGAAAACATTGCTGCCACCGGCAAGCTGTTCAATGACTGAGGTATGTTGATCCATTAAGAACTCTGTAGAAACAAGAGCATGCGACTACGGTTGAGTAGCCAAAATCTGAAAGCGGTATCCTACACCGAAGATATTATCGATACACGTTTCGGGAAGTTTTTTTCGCAAGCGCTTGATAATCCCTTTCATGCCGTCTTCCGTCAAAGGCTTTTGAGATTTTTTACGATAGAAAAAAGCAGCTATATCTTCAGGTGCATAGATCGCTTTTTGATTGGATGCCAAAAGTTCCAGGATCAGACGCTCACTTTTTGTCAATGAGATCTCTTTGCCCTTATGAAAAAGTGAATTGATGGACCGGTTCCAGGTATATGCCTCATCCAGGAGCAGTAGATCATTATTTTGACGTTCTGCTTCGAGTTCATCCACTGCCTTTTGCAGTGTCTCTTTAAAGTCGTTGCGTTTAACCGGTTTTTGCAGATACTTTGTCAGATGCAGTTCCGTCGCCAGCAGTAACTTCTCCTGGTCGGCATAAGCCGTCAACATGATGATCTTTGTCGTTTTGTCGGTTTCACGGATACGCTGGGCAAGCTCCAGGCCATTGATATGAGGCATATTGATATCGAGCAGCAAAATATCCGGTTTATGTGCCTTATAACGCTTTAGCGCCTCTTCACCATCTTTGGCAAGATAGACTTTACGAAAAGTGTTCTGAAGAAAAGCGGCATAGTTCTTCTGTGTTTCTGTCTCATCTTCAGCATAAAGTATCGTGTATTTTTTTGCACTATCTTTCATAGCGGTATCCTTTAAAAAGTGTCATTTTACCATTTTTCACTCTGTTTTATCGATAAAAATCCTAAACACACTTCCTTTTTGAGAGCTCTCTACCTGCAGTTCTCCCTGCATACTGTTTTCAATAATCAGTTTAGCCAGATAGAGTCCGAGCCCCGTTCCACCTCGAAACTCTTTAGTCGTAAAATAGGGTTCAAAGATCCGCTCGATGATCGTATCGGGAACGCCTTTGGCATTATCTTCTACTTCAAAACAGACCTTACCGCTCTCTTCATGTGCATTTATGGCAATAACAGGTTGTTCAATCGCTTCTTCCAACAAGGCATCTCTGGCATTATTGATCAGGATCAGCAATACCTGGATCAGCTCTTGTTTATAGGTATGTATCTTCAGCTGTTGATCCACCGTCACCTTCAACTCGATTTTTTCATCTGCCATAATCGTATCCAGCAGTGAGAGCAGCTCTTCAACAGCCTCATTAGCATCAAAAACCTCTTTTGACTTGTCAGGCTCAAAGAAATTCCGAAAACCTTCGATCGTCTCAGCCATATGGGTGGTCAATGTTTCGATCTTGTCAAGACGCTGATGAAAATAGTCTCGTGTCAACTGCTTCTGATCATAGGTGTTCTCCATCTCCAGCAAGACCGAATTGACCTGGGCCAGCGGCTGCTTCCACTGATGGGCTATACTGCTCAACATCTCGCCCATCTGCGCCATTTTTGACTGTTGCAAGAGCATCTTCTGTTTTTTATCACTCTCCTGCCGCAAAAGGACCTGCTCGGTAATATCCTGCACCGTTCCCGTAGAGCTGATCGGTCCACCATTCTCATTAAAGAGGCTGACACACTCCTCGTGGACGTATTTGATGCGACCATCAGCCATCTTCAGCCGATGATCGATACTGTAGGGCTGCTTATCTTCAAGTGATTGTAAATAGGTATGATTGACCATATCACGATCGTCCGGATGGACTGCATCCAAAAAAGCCTCATATGAGGCACCAAAACGCTCAGGGTCTATTTCAAAAATGCGGTAGATCTCATCTGACCAGAAAACCCGATTTGCCTGAATATCAAAATGCCACGATCCAAGTTTGGCAATTTTTTGGGAAGCCTGCAGTCTAACTTTTATCTCTTGCAGCTCTTCAAGCAACATTTCACGTATATTTTCACTCTTATAAAAATCCTTCAATAGGCCGAACAGATGCCAGGTGACAAGCGGTGCAACCATAGCCGGGATAAAAATCACAATGAAATAGACTAAGGTATCAATTTCATGATCTGCAACAGTGTAAACCAACTTCATTAGTACAAAAGAGAGCATGATGCTCAACAAAGTAACAAAAAGTGTAAGACTTTTCTGATCGAATTTGGAAAGAAGGGTCTTCACAACAGCGTACTGTCAGTCATAAACGACGATGCCATAGTTATCATTGATCTTGTAAAAAGTGGAATCAAGGGTAATCTCAAGGGAGTTTATCCGCCCGAGATGGAACATACTGTTTTTCTTTATTTTAATGCCATTTTCCAGAAAAAAGCGTTTCAGGTTGACAAACTTCACATCTTCTACAAACTTATACTCGAACTGATTATGCAGGGCCATCTTGTTGTAGGTGAAGGTGTGGCTGTCAATATTGAGACGATCTGATGCGTATTTGATGGGGAGGTAACCTGAAAGATCGGTCAAAATATTCTGGGCATGTTCGTACTTTGGGGGAAGCGTATTCTTTTTCAAGAAGACATACTTATTGTTCAGTTTAAACGACTGGGTCTCTTTCCAGTACTTGTAGGTTGGATTGCTCAATTTTAAGTGCGTTGCAAGCTCTTTCCAGAGCCAGTAAGAGTTGAGCGTATTATAAACCATTATTTAAACTTATCCTTTGAGCTAAGATTATCTAATTTACTGTACACTTTCACTTAAAAAGTACCCTTAATGTCCAATACCTCTTTCTCAGCACTACCACTACAACCCGATATGCTTGCCAACCTTGACACCCTTGGTTACCATGAAATGACCCCGATCCAGGCGCAGAGCCTGCCCCCTATTTTAGAGAACCGCGATGTTATTGCCAAGGCCAAGACCGGCAGCGGCAAGACGGCGGCATTTGGGATTGGACTGCTCCATAAACTCAATGTCAAACAGTTCCGCATCCAGACCATTGTTCTCTGCCCGACCCGCGAGCTTGCTGATCAGGTTGCCAAAGAGCTCCGCCGTCTGGCACGCGGTACGCATAATGTCAAGATCCTGCTGCTTAGCGGCGGTATGCCATTTGGCCCGGAACGACTCTCACTTGAACATGGGGCACACATCATCGTAGGTACTCCCGGTCGGGTTCAGGATCATCTCGGCAAAGGCACACTGAGGCTTGATCATGTCACTACCCTTGTTCTCGATGAAGCCGACCGTATGCTCGATATGGGCTTTAACGAAGCGATCTTGAAGATCATCTCCAACATTCCCCATAAACGTCAGACCCTGCTCTTCTCGGCTACTTTCCCCGATAATATCACCAGGCTCAGCCGTGATATACAGCAGGATCCTCTTGAGGTCAGTGTTGAGAGCACACACTCCGCAGCAGTGATTGAACAGTTGGCCTATGAGACATCCAAACAGATAGATCACGAGCAGCTTATGCATCTCCTGACGCACTACAAAAGTGAAGCGACGATCATCTTCTGTAACACTAAAATTGCCTGTCAGGAGCTGGCTGATGAACTTCAGTATGATGGATTCAGCGCACTTGCCCTGCATGGCGATCTCGATCAGCGTCAACGCACCGAGGTACTGGTACAGTTTACCAATAGAAGCTGCACCATCCTTATCGCAACGGATGTAGCATCCCGTGGTCTGGATATCGACAATGTCGCTGCCGTCATCAATTATGATCTGCCGCACGATCCGGAAGTCTATGTCCACCGCATCGGCCGTACGGGACGTGCCGGTAAAAAAGGGGTGGCACTCACGCTGTTAAGACCCTCCGATCGGCAGAGGCTCAAAACGATTGAAGCCTATACCGGTCATACCCTTCCCCGTTCACCAATCGACTCGCTAAAGTCGGATGAGACTTATGACTACACGGCACCGATGAAGACCCTGCTTATCTACGGCGGGAAAAAAGACAAACTGCGTCCGGGAGACATTGTGGGAGCCTTGACAGGGGATGCCCAGATCGATAGCAGTGCCATTGGAAACATTGACCGTTTTGACCGCTTCACTTACGTAGCGGTTGAAACGGATCTGGCTGAGACAGCTGCCAATCGTCTGCATAACGGCAAGATCAAAGGCCGAAAATTTAAAACCCATATTCTCAACTAATAAGATTTTTTTATACTGATATAACGGTATTCATCTTACAATAAAGGAAATGAAGGAGGCCGTTATGGAACTCGACAGACGTAAATACACCATCTACCTTGTCTCTGCCATCATTGCAGTCGGGCTTCTCTTTATGGGAGTCACGCTCTACACTATCACCAGTGGTGTCGGAAATGAGAGCAGCCGTGATATGCTGATAGACAGACAGGTGGATGAATGTTATGCCAAGATGGAAAAAGCTAAGAAATGATTAGCTGTTTTCCAAAGGGAGTGTCGGCCGATGAAGGTGTGATCCAGATTACCTCATAAAACGGTTCTTTATCAGGAAATCGTCCTTGTGTGTCTGTAAAGTAGAGCAGAAGTTGCGTATCTTCTTCAGCCAAATGCTCAAAGACCGGGCGAAAATCTGTTGCACCACCGCCTTTTAAAGTACAGTCAAGTTTATCCCCGCTGACAAAACGATCGACAGAGTGGATCTTCGCATCACAGACGATCAGTTCGATCTCAAAATCAGGAAAGGTCAGCATCAGTGACTCAACCTCTGCCATGAAACTCCCCAACAATGTTTCATCAACAGAGCCAGAACTGTCAATGGCAATAGAGAGCCTGAGCTTTTCCGAATAGAGTGACGGCAGGTAGGTCCCCATATAGAGAAGTTTTTTGGAAGGCGGCAGTGTCCGGTAGTTGCTTCGGTAGTGTCTGTCGAGGACGTGATGCAGTTCACTTCGCCAGTCAATGACGCCCGCTTCGGGAATCTCAATAAACCGCTCCAGTCCGTCAGGAAGCTCCTGCGAAAACTTATCGAGCATCTCCTGCATCAACTGATCAAAGGCTTCTTCCGTGGCTGCTGAGCTTTGAGGGCGGTAATCATTTTCCACCTCCATCTGCGGCCGGTTTTGATCTTTTGCCTCCTGTTGGTCAGGATTGCTGATCTCATTTTGATGCCGTCTGTTCTCCTCGTTAAAGCCGGTCTCGTTCGACTCATCACTGTTGAACTCTTCGTTCCTGATCTCATCTTTCAAGGTTGCGTAGATCTCTTCCGCATAGAGCCCGTCAAAGCGGGGATCGTAATTGATCCGTTCAGGGGTACTCTGACCATTTTCAACCAGCATCGCATTGATGGCATAGTCAGTCGCCAACTGCCACAGCCACCCCATCCGTCCTTTTTGGCGAAGGTCGTGAGCAAGGGCCGCATGCATTGCCCCGTTGCTTAAAACAAAACCGATCTCATCAAGTTCAAGGGAGTTTAGGTATTGGTCATTATAATCAAGCTGTGTACCGTCACTTAAAAAGGATTCGATCTCATCATTGGGCTTGAGTTCAAGGCGGCTTGCGAGGGTTCCGAAATAGGGCTGTTCCACCAGAAGTTTGGCTTTGGCCTGAGAGAGTTTTTTCTGGAGGGAAGGGGAAAGAGGAAAGTGGGAAGAGGAGTCAGAACCTTCTTTTAACTTTCCATCCATCTCTCTTTCCACTTTTCCCTTCCCTCTTTACGATAAAAGATAGGCGAACTTGCCAACCCACTCGCCAAAACGATCAGAGTGTTCCATCGTGATACCTGCCCGCTGAAGGTCTTGAACGATCATCACGGCGAATTCACTTTGCAGTCCGAGCGTATAGCGTAGAAGATTATCTACACGTTCGTCTGTCGGATCGGCAAGCAGTTTCGAGACCAATCCGGAGCTCAGCGCATAAAGAACATCCACTTCGCCGGGGTAATCGCCGCTACCCGTTTCTAAAACAGCCTCCAGATCCGGCAGACGATGCATCACTTTGGCAAAACTCAAAAAATTGACCGCCAGCTTTTCGCCAATCGCTCCTCCAATGGTTTTAAGCAGCAGTTTCTCACTGATCCGGCTCTTCAAAACACCGTTGACGAACTCCCAACTTCTGGGTGTCGCAAAACTTTTCGCATTTTCGGTCGGATCAAAGGTAAAGAGGTCCTCGTTTTTATAGCCGATATAAGCAATGATGCGTTCATCGATCCCCGCACTATATGCCCAGTCACGCCAGTCATCGGTATGCACCTCCATCTCGAGGTGGATAAAACGGTTGGCCAGCGGTGAAGGCATACGGTAGACTACACCCCGGTCACTCTCACGATTTCCGGCAGCTACGATGGACCAGCCATCAGGCAGTTCATACTCCCCTACCCGGCGATCGAGGATGAGTTGATAGGCTGATGCCTGAACAGCCGGCGGGGCACTGTTGAGCTCATCGAGGAAGAGGATGCCGCTCCCCTCTTTTGGCAAAAATGACGGGGATGCCCAGACCGCCTGGTGATCGTGCTTGTCATAGAAAGGGATCCCTTTCAGATCAGTCGGGTCCATCAGGGAAAGACGAAGATCAGTAAAACCGATAGACTCCTTCTCCGCGATCTGTTTTACAATAGAGGACTTTCCGATTCCCGGAGGGCCCCAGAGAAAAGTCGGAATTTTCTGTTCTATCAGCGCCTCTAACGAGGCTGTAATCTCACTGGCTCTCATTTTCTCTCTTCCCTCTTTCCTCTTTACTCTTTACTATTCCCTAGCGCTTTGCGCTAAACCATCCAGCCGATATTTTCCCGCTGGATATGCTCACCAAATCCCGGGTTTTCCATCACATGACGTGCATAACGCTGATCGACCTGCAGCTGGTAGAGCAGATCGGTCGGTGTCATGCTGTTTTGTGCCAATGCTTCCAACACCTCATGCTCAGATGTGGCAAAAAGCTCTTTCAAAACTTCTGCCGGTGTACTCGTATTGCCGGCAAGCAGCGGGTGGAGTTTTTTGTTCCAGATCAGTTTTTTCAGCATCTCACCCGGTGTGCTGACATTGGCGGCCAACGCTTCAAGGGTCATCGGCTTATTGGTCTCGTACAAGATCTGTATCATCCGTTCATCTAGCCCCCTGTTCTGGGCAAGGATAGCCTGGACATCATCGGCATAGCAGAAAATTTTGCGCTGCATCGCATAATCGAGCGACGGGTTCTCTGCCAGGGCCAAGGTGTTGGATTCTACAAGGCGCTCAAAGCGTGTTTCATCAAGTCTGAGAGATGCTGCAATATTCTCACCAAAAAGTTCCATTAGCTCATCGATCAACGAAGAGGCAAGTGAAGGGTTAAATGAGAGAGCTTCATGGGCTACTCTGTCACCGCTTTCATAGAGTAGCTGCTGAATCGTATCACTCAGCCCCTCACGCTGGGCAATAATTACTTTTAGTTCCTGATCACCAGAGCGGACAAAATTTTTCAACATTTTTTCTTCCGTATCGGGGTGCCGGGCAATAGCATAAAGAATTTTTTTCGTCGAGTTGTCGCACCCTTTTTTCAAAGCCTCTTGCAAAGGAGCAAGCATAGCAATGCTCTCGATAAGGTCACTTTCATGGGTCTGATTGATCAGGTGCATCACTCCCATATTGGCATATTGTACATTATGATTACGCTCGATATTTTCATAATAACGGCTGATAAGGGCTGCCGTGACATCACGGTTCTCATCATTTTCAAAGAAGCCTTCACCCTGCCAGTTATAAAGTCCAAGCAGTTTTAAAAAGAGTGCATTTTCAATAAGCGGGTTTTGCAGATAGCCAAGCAGACGTTCCCTGTCCCCGCTGAGTTTCAGGCTCATCATCAGTTTGTTGCCATCAATACTCTCGCATAGCGCAGCTTCAAGCTCGTCAACAGAGATGATCGGTGCAGCTTGCGCAGCATAAAGTTCCGCCATCTGCTCCTGCTCAATAGGATTGATCATGCGCCCTTCGATGATTACTGCAACCTCATCGCTGAAGGTATCGGCACGCATTATATTGTGTGCTTTTAACTGAGTCGTAAACTCTTCAGGCTCAAGCGCACGGCTCTTGCCAAGCAAAAGAATGGATTTTCCGGTTAATTCATCTAAGTTCATGGGTGTAATTATAGTGTAGAGAGATAAAGAAGGCAGAAGTGTCTAAAGTTCATGGAAAGCGTTTAAGCTCCAAGGAGTCTATTTTGAACGCTAAATGAGCAAAGCCCATTTAACTACGCTAACCGCTACATCCAGTGCTAACCCATGGCACTGAACACACGTGGCACTTCTGGCCTAAAGGCCGATGCTGGAAATCACTAAATGATTTCTAGTGAAAGCTGGCTTTTTTAAAGCCAGAAATTTCTTACAAAACCGAGGTTATGAAAGAACTCTATTGATACTGTATTTCATATCTTCATCAAGGCTTTCCATCTTGTCTGCCATCCATCGGAGGTAGCCTGGGTCTTCAGTAGAGAGTTCCTGCAAGGTCTTGCCTTTGTATTTTCCAAAACGAAGCGGCGAAGTGATATAGACCGGCTCTTTGGTCAGTTCGACCATCTTCTCAACCGGGTTTTCACCCGGAAACTGCTCCTGGACGGTTTTACGCAGTTCACTCAAAAAGAGTTTCAGTACCAGTACATCACCGATGGCATCGTGCGCTTTGACTTCGATCCCCAGCGCATCCGCCTCTTTCTGTTCAGCTTTGTAGAGCCCCATCTTGTAGCGGAAATACTGAAGCCGATGCGCCTCTTCATCTTTGTATAGATGCTTGGCACAGCGCAGGGTGTCGATCAGTTTCATTCCCAGTGAAAAGCCCTCTTTTTCTAGCATACCGATATCGAAAGGGGCATTATGGATGATCATATAGTTGTCCGGTGTATTGAGTTCCATCAAGCGGGTGTATGCCCCCATCTGCGTACAGGGAGGTTTGCCCTCGATCATTTCGGGCGTGATACCGTGTACCTCCATCGCACCGTAGCCAATCGGTCGCTCGGAAGAACAGAACTCATTCTGCACCTCTGTCGCTTCACCCGGAGAGAGTACCAGATAGCCTAACTGAATAATACGGTCATTCTCCCCCGCACCTGTTGTCTCTGTATCTAAAATAATATATTTTGATGCCAAATAAAATACCTTTTAATTAATTTTGAATGCCAAAGGAATAACACCACACTTGCCTCTATTGAGGCAGAAGTCTAATTTAGTCTTTTGATCCAAGCGGAAGGAAGGGCTCGTCCATATACTCTTTCATAGCAGCGATGTACATCTCATTGAGCTGAATCTCAACATACTCATCCCCAGGTTTCCAGTCACTCTCAAATTCGCAAAACTGTATCATTTTCCAATCGTAGGTCTTGCTTCCGTATTTGAAATTTATCAATGCGACAGGTTCATTCAACTCTTCAAAAATTTCAAGCAGATGTTCAAACTCACTTTTGGAATGGGTAAAACTGTCCGTACAGAACATCTGATATAACCGTTTAACCGGAATGTCAATGTAGGGATATTTTTCCTGTATATAAGTGTTGTAAATTGCATTGGCCAGGCGCTTGGCTTCAGGGCTTAATACAACATTCGCAAAAGGATTGTTCACTTGATTTTCCATGGTTTCTAATTATATAGTGTGCACATTAAACAACGTTTATTTATCTTCAAAAAGCTCTTCAAACAGTGCATCGAGATTCAGCGGTGTCTTTTCCATACCAAAAAGCTTATGCGGCAGAATTTCCAAAAAGAGATAACCCAGCCAGATCATCGGATAAAACACCATCACTTCCCGGTAAAGCACTTCATAACGGTAGTGTTTTCGAATCCACTCAATCGCCCATTGCGATCCGTTCATCGCCAATAATATTTCAAATGCCACAACAAACCCCCATGCCAGATAGGTAAGTATTCCGCCGAGAAACAGATACCAGAAAGCGAATTGAAAGTTGTAGAGCATCTATAACCATCCTTAAAGCCATTTTGCCATACAAATCCTGTACAATACATCATGTTAAAACTCTTTCTGCTCCCTATCATTGCCATTGCCTGCCTAAATGGTGTCGAAATCACTGACAAACTTATCCCTTTTGCAGAGAAACGGACTGCTCTGACAAAAACATACATTGAAGAGCATTATGGCCTTTACCCTGAGAACATTTCAATCACACCCAGGATAATCCTTATTCACTATACGGCCATTGACAACCTTGATGACTCCTACGCCCGTTTTATCAGCGAAACACTCCCGACCGACCGGCCCGATATCGCCAATGCCTCTGCACTGAATGTTTCAGCCCACTTTATGGTCGACAGAGACGGAACGGTCTATCGCCTGATGGATGAGACCACGATGGCACGGCATGTAATCGGGCTGAACTACAGCAGTATCGGCATTGAAAATGTCGGCGGCGAAGGGCTGGTAGACAATCTTACTCCTGAGCAGCTGCAAGCCAATATAGATCTCATCAGCTATCTGGCAAAAAAACACACCACCCTCACCTATCTCGTCGGCCATCATGAGTATCGCTGTTTTGAGGACCATCCGCTCTGGCTGGAAAAAGACGACAACTATCGCACCTTGAAGCATGATCCCGGTGCACGCTTTATGGATCAGCTTCGCACTCAGTTTCCCAAACTGAAAGCTGCACCCTGTAAATGATCGATACACCCCTCTTCTATCTGATCAGTATCGCTACCATCGCAGCCTTTTTTGGCATACTGGAGCGTCAGGAGAAAACAAAAAATCTCTTTACCTATCTGCCGGCCGTCGTCCTCATCTACATGAGTGCCATGATCCTTTCGCAGTCGGGTCTATGGATAAAGAACGACCTTATCAATGGAGCCTACGCCACCGCCAAGAACAACCTTCTTCCCGCTATGCTCTTTTTAATGCTGCTGCAGGTCGACCTGCGTCAATTTGTAAAGCTCGGGCGGCCGCTTCTGATCGCTTACACTACAGCGGTCATCTCCTTGGGATCAGCCTTTCTCGCCATCTTCTGGCTCTTCGGATTCAGTGCGGATGAAGCGGGACTTTTTGCCGCATTGACCGGCAGCTGGATGGGAGGGACCGCCAATATGCTCGCTGTCGGTTCAGCTCTCAATGTCAGCGAGACAATGATGGGGTATGCGCTGGTGACCGATGCGGTCGATTACACCTTTTGGGTTATCCTGCTGCTGGCACTGGTCCGTGTGGCCCCGGCTTTCAACCGATGGACAAAGGCCTTGGCCAACAGTGAAACATTCAGTGAGTTGGGATGTGCCTGCAGTATCGGGCCAAAACGTTACTGGCTGCTGCTCATTATCTCTCTGATCGTCGCTCTCCTTGCTCAGATGATCGCCCTGCAGCTTGACGGCCTGAGCCAGACGACATGGATGGTGATGATCGCAACCTTTGCCGGACTTGTCGGAGCTTATACACCGCTTGGCAAAATGAACGGTTCAACCGAGATCGCTTCAACCATGCTGTTGCTTCTCGTTGCACTCATCGGTTCACGTGCCGATTTCGCCGGATTTGCCGAAGTCCCGCTCTATCTTTTGGCCGGTCTGCTGATCCTCGTCATCCATGGCACTGTCATGGTCGTGGCTGCCAAACTTTTCAGACTCGATCTTTTCAGTATCGGAATCGCTTCACTGGCCAACATAGGCGGTGTCGCCTCCGCGCCCATTCTGGCTGCGGCATACAACAGAGCCCTGATCGGGGTAGCCGTTTTAATGGCCATTATGGGCTACCTCATCGGTACTTTCGGCGGCCTTCTGGTCGGGTACACTTTGCAATGGATCGCCGCATGACTATTGTCGATATGCAGATAACAGAAGAGTCCATTCCGTTAAAAACCCCTTTTATCACTGCCCTTCGCCATGTTAATGCCGTCGAATTTGTACGCGTTACACTCTTTGCCGAAGAGGGACTGTGCGGAATCGGTGAAGCCCCTCCGACCAAAGCGATCACAGGTGAAGACCAGGAGAGTATCACATTGACCATCCGTGAACTTATCGCACCATGCCTGCTGCACCATCCGTTTCACTCCATAGATGAGGCCCAGGAAGTTTTGCACGCAAGCTGTAAAAGTAACAGCAGTGCCAAAGCCGCTGTCGACATCGCCCTCTATGACCTCTTTGCCAAAAAAGCCGATCAACCCCTCTATACCTATCTCGGTGGCCGGCAGCATCCCCTGAGCACTGATGTCACGATCAGCCTGAACGCACCGGAACAGATGGCGAAAGATGCTGAAAAGGCGATAAGGAGTGGATTTGATATTTTAAAGATCAAAGTCGGCGGTAAAGATGGGAAGGACAGTGACCGTATTCGTGCTGTTCGTAGAGCTCTGCCCGATGCCGAGCTTCTGATTGATGCCAATCAGGCATGGAGCGAAGCGGAAACCTTGGAGATCATTGAAGCCATCAGCGATCTGAACATCACCCTGATCGAGCAGCCCGTTTCGGCCGAAGAGCTTGAAAGCATGCAGCATATC
>JAYEMF010000117.1:0-9744 GCA_034717975.1 Campylobacterota bacterium | reverse complement strand
TGAAAAATCAACCCCTACTTCTTTGACGATTTCATATACAGAAGGTGAATTGACATATTTGGCAATGGTCTGAGCACCTATTTTTTTCGCAAACTCAACTATACTCTCGACAATAATTCTGCTATTACTGTTTTGATCAATGTTGTTGATAAAACGACCATCTATTTTGAGATAATCAGCTTCAATATTTAAAAAACGGCTGTAGTTTGACCTCTCTGTTCCAAAGTCATCAATAGCCAACTTGAATCCATGCTCTGAAAGTGTTTGTATCTGGTCCAGGTAACCATCGGCAACATCAAAACTGACACTCTCAACAATTTCGATAAATACCCTCGATGGCACGATATTGTAGAAGTGGCATTTACGCTTCAAAAATGAGAGAATATACTCTTCTTGAAAATCCTTCCGTGTGACATTGATGGAAAAATCATAATCAGTACCACTGAATGCCTTAAACGCCTTGTCGATCATGTCCCTTGTCACATTGGTCACTAGACCTCCCAACAATGCTGCATCCAAAAACTGATCAGGGGTTAAAATCTCTTTGCTACTGCTTTCAATACGACACAATGCTTCATATTTGACGATTTTTTGTGTGCGGTTACAAAGAATAGGCTGAAAAAAGGCTTCTATCCTATCTTCTTCAAGGGCCGATTTGACCTCATTGATCCAGTAAAGTGTTTCGCGCTGTTTTTTTAGAAATGGTGAGTTTTCCCGATAATAGACAATACTGTTTCTTCCATTCGCCTTTGCCTCTTTAAGAGCGATCTTGGCATGATGAAAGATTTTATGGGCATCTCCTGTAGCGATCCCTATAGATACGCGCAGATTGAAGTCAACATTGCCCACCTTGAAATGCGTAAGTTCAAAAAAGGACTTTATCTGCTTGGAAACAATATCTTCCTGACCTTGAACCGGGTCATCCATATAGATCACGAACTCATCAGCATCAAGACGGTGGAGAGCGCAGTTGGACGGTGTCATCTTATGTAGAAAGCCAGCCACTTTCGTTAAAACTTTATCGCCTGTTTCCATTCCATACAGAGTGTTGACCAGATCAAAGTTATCAATATCTATTAGCAACAACGTGGCATGACTGGTCTGTTCTCTGATTTTGGCATGCAAGACTTCCGCATTGAGCAATGAGGTGACATGGTCTCGTCGTTCATCTTTTTCAACACCTGCAGCATACTCTTGTTGCGAGATCAACTTATTAAACAGTATATCGATCTGCTCTTCGTCATAAGGATATAATATAAAATGTTCTATCCCTATACCGATGCATGTTTTGACATCAATATCTTCATGTAATACAACAGATATGACTGAAGCTGGAAACTGGTGTCTTATGTCAACTACGACTGGTAATGGATCGATATTTTTAAGATTGATCACTACACAGCAGAACTCATACTTATGGTACATGGACACATCAATATCATCTGCTTCAATACTAATGATATCATCAAAATACCGTGACAGCAACCCTAGTAAACAATCTTTTTGATCATCTACATATAACAATGTCATACTACTGTTCCTTCACTTATAATTTCAGCTTTCGCACATGCCGTCACCCCGGACTTCAAGGTCAAGAGGGACAACCTGGGTTGTGATCCGGGGTCCACAGCTGCAAGGTCTTAAACATAAAAACCACTAGATTCCGGGTCAAGCCCGGAATGACAGCCATTTTTCATATGCGAAAGTTGAGTTATGATAATAAATATATCGGCAAAGAGGTCAAATTATGAAAAAAGTTTGATTAAAAAAAGGAGAATGAAGTGTGTTGAAACAGGTATATTCTGTTCTAAAGAGGATGTACTGGAAATCATTTTGTGATTTCCAGTACTGCTTTTTAAAGCTTGCACTATAGAAAATTTAGTTTTCTATAGTATTGCTCTTTAGAGCTTATAATCCTGGATAAGGTTGAAGTTGAGATATTTGTAGATATCTGCTTCTTTACCTACGATCTTCTGAGTTTTTTCCTGATACTCAGCTGCTGTCGGAAGGCGTCCAAGCATAGAACATACTGCTGCAAGTTCTGCAGAACCAAGATAAACCTGAGCACCTTTACCAAGGCGGTTGTCAAAGTTACGTGTAGACGTTGAGAATACGATCGCATTGTCAGCGACACGTGCCTGGTTACCCATACAGAGTGAACAGCCCGGAATCTCGGTACGAGCACCGGCTGTACCAAATAGAGAGTAGTAACCCTCTTCTGTCAACTGTTTCTCATCCATTTTTGTTGGAGGACATACCCAAAGACGTGTAGGAACAGCGCCCTCACCTTTCAGTACTTCACCAAGTGCACGGTAGTGACCGATGTTTGTCATACAAGAACCGACAAATACCTCGTCGATGTTGGATGGACGGTCAGATGCAAGGATCTCAGTCAATGTAGCAACATCATCCGGATCATTAGGACATGCAAGAATCGGCTCAGTCACTTCGTTAAGGTCGATCTCGATAACTGCCGCGTACTCTGCATCAGCATCCGGTTTCATCAGTGACGGGTTAGCCAACCAGTCGTTCATCTTGTCAACACGACGTTGGATAGTACGTTTGTCTTCATAACCTGACTCAATCATCTGCTCAAGAAGAACAACATTTGATTTCAGGTATTCGATGATAGGCTCATCATTCAGAAGTACTGTACACGCCGCAGCAGAACGCTCGGCAGATGCATCAGAAAGCTCAAATGCCTGCTCAGCTTTAAGATCAGGAAGGCCTTCGATCTCTAAAATACGACCGGCAAAGATGTTTTTCTTACCTTTTTTCTCAACAGTAAGAAGACCCTCTTTGATCGCTTTGTGCGGGATAGCATTTACAAGGTCACGAAGTGTGATACCCGGCTGCATTTCACCTGTAAACTTAACAAGAACAGACTCTGGCATTGTAAGTGGCATAGAACCGGTAACACCGGCGAATGCAACGATACCGGAACCACCAGGGAAAGAGATACCAAGTGGGAAACGTGTATGGCTGTCTGCACCGGTACCGACAGTATCCGGAAGAACCATACGGTTTAACCAAGAGTGGATAACACCATCACCCGGGCGAAGTGCAACACCAGAACGGTTGGAGATAAAGTCCGGAAGTGTGTGGTGCATTGTTACATCAGACGGTTTCGGGTAAGCCGCTGTGTGACAGAACGACTGCATTACAAGGTCAGCATTGAAGCCGAGTGCTGCAAGCTCTTTGATCTCATCACGTGTCATTGGACCAGTTGTATCCTGAGAACCGACAGTACTCATCTCCGGCTCTACGTACATACCTGGACGAACACCCTCAAGGCCAGATGCTTTACCGACCATTTTCTGTGCAAGAGTAAAGCCCTTACCTGTATCAGCAGGCTGTTCAGCAGTTAAGAATGTGTCTGTTGCACCCATACCAAGAACACCGCGTGCTTTAGATGTAAGACCACGACCAATGATCAATGGAATACGACCACCGGCACGTACTTCATCAGTAATAGTGTTTGGGTTTAGTTTAAAAGTAGCGATACATGCGCCATCTTTATGAGCCTCACCTTTATACGGGTAGATGTCAATAACATCACCGGTATTCATGTTTGTTACGTCAAGTTCCAATGGAAGTGCACCAGAGTCTTCAGACGTTGCGAAGAAGATTGGAGCGATAATACCGCCAAGAACAACACCGCCGGTACGCTTGTTAGGAACACCCGGGATATCTTCACCCATGTGCCACTGAACAGAGTTGATACCTGACTTACGTGAAGAACCAGTACCTACAACATCACCAACGTAGGCAACAGTGTTGCCTTTTTTCTTAAGTTCTGCGATAACACCCATTGGATCATCCATCTTAGCTACTAGCATAGAGTTGGCATGAACCGGGATATCAGAACGTGTAAATGCTTCAGATGCCGGAGAGAGGTCATCTGTATTTGTTTCACCTTCTACTTTGAATACAGTAATAGTGATCTTTTCAGCAAGTTCCGGCTTGGAAGTAAACCACTCGGCATTTGCCCATGAAGTCATAACTTCAGTTGCAGCTGCATTTCCGGCTTTGTGAAGCTCTTCAACATCGTTGAATGCATCATAAACAAGCAGTGTATGAGAGAGTGCTTTAACAGCAGCAGCTACAACGGCAGCATTAGAAGAAGAGAGAGCATCGATCATCGGCTTAACATTGTAACCGCCAAGCATCATACCCATCATCTCTACCGCTTTTTCAGGAGCGATTCCTGCAACCGTATGGTTTTCAGCAGCAAGATCATTTAAAAATGCCGCTTTAACATATGCTGCATCATCAACACCAGGAGCTACACGATTTGTTAGAAGATCTAACAACTCATCAGTACAGTCAGTTTTAATCAATTCAATAACTTCTGCAGTTTGTTCTGCAGAAAGTGGAAGTGGTGGAACACCTAAAGTTTCGCGTTCAGCAACGTGTGCTTTATACTCTTCGATAAAAGCCATAGAGACTCCTGATTTTAATTTTGAGAAATTATATCGAAAGATTTAGTAGTAATTCATTAGAGTGTTACAAAAGTAAACATAAGTGGCGAGAATTTATATTTTAATGTTTAGTTATGTAACAGTAGTGATCATATAGACCGATTTATACACTCTTGTTCGATGTATTGTCGTTCATGGCCCTGATAGTTCTGTTTTAGCCATAAAAGATATTCTACCGGAAGTTCCGAGTAACTTGTGCCACGATGTTTACCAAAACCAATAAGGGCGTTGACCGCTTTTACCGGTGTTGCCTTAACAAC
Source organism: Campylobacterota bacterium (assembly GCA_034717975.1). Taxonomy (GTDB): domain Bacteria; phylum Campylobacterota; class Campylobacteria; order Campylobacterales; family Sulfurimonadaceae; genus BB26. Next base: position 5,003 of record JAYEMF010000117.1, on the reverse strand, counting down.
CTCAGATTCGATCGTATCGGCCTGAATACCGGAGAGTTCCAATATGCGGTTAAAGTATTCAAAATCAATACGTTTGTGGATACGGATTTTAGAGTTTGAAAAGTCCAACTGCCCTCTTCTGTCACTGGCGAACTTTTCCAACTGCTGGATTTGAGGAACGGTCAGTGATGGAAGGTTTTCAACGATAATGTCGCAGCAGTCATAATGTGCCACAAACCGAAGAAGAGGGAGCGCCATGATTAGACACCTACAATTTCGCGGTTGCCTTTGGCGTTAGGTTCAGAGAGGACTCCGCGCATCTGAAGCTGTTCAACAATGCGGGCTGAACGGTTATAACCGATCTGAAGTCTGCGCTGCAGGTAACTTATAGATGTTTTTCTATCGGTCAGGACAATATTTTTTGCTTCATCATAGAGTGGATCGATCTCATTTTCAGGGATGTCTCCATCACTGTTGCCACCGGACGTACCCTCCTCTTGCAAGAATGATTTGTCATATTCAGCTTCACGCTGGGACTTGATAAACTCAACGATCTTATCGATCTCATCTTCGCTGCTCCAAGGGGCATGCAAACGGATAAGCCCGGTCATTCCAGGCGGTGTAAAGAGCATATCACCCCGGCCAAGCAGTGATTCGGCACCCTGCTGATCAAGGATGATTTTACTGTCTACTTTCTGTCCGACACGATAACTGATGCGTGAAGGGAGGTTGGCTTTGATCAGACCGGTCACAACATCGACAGATGGACGCTGTGTTGCAACAACAAGGTGGATACCTGATGCGCGTGCCATCTGTGCCAGACGGGCAATAGAGTGCTCAACATCTTTACCGCTTGTCATCATCAGGTCGGCAAGTTCATCGATGATCACAACGATATATGGAAATGGTTTGCCACCACTCTTGAGTATTTTTTCATTATAGTTTTCAATGTTCTTCGTACGGCTCTCACTCATGAGTTGATAACGGCGTTCCATCTCATGCACCATATTGTTTAATGCCACGATCGCCTGTTTCGCTTTAGTGATGACCGGAGTAAGAAGATGGGGAATATCATTATAGATGGAGAATTCCAGCATTTTAGGGTCGATCATGACCAGTTTCAGCTGGTCTGGCGAGTTCTTGTAGAGCAGACTCAGGATCATGGCATTGATACCGACACTTTTACCGCTCCCCGTTGTTCCCGCGATCAGGAGGTGAGGCAGCTTCTTCAGGTCAGTGATAAACGGATTTCCGACAATATCTTTACCCAGAACAATCGTCAACGGCGATGAGGCCTCTTTAAAGAGTTTGCTCTCTAAAATCTCCCGCAGATAGATAGTCTCAACCGTTTTATTTGGGATCTCAATACCAACTACATCCTTACCCGGGATAGGTGCCTGTATACGGATGGTCTCTGCACGCAGAGCCATGGCAAGGTCATCTTGAAGATTCAGGATCTTTGAGACTTTGATGTTGGCTGCCGGTTTAAATTCAAAGGTTGATACAACCGGACCGGCATAGGTTCGTACCACATCCCCTTCGATCTTAAAATGGCTCAGTTTTGCGATAAGATCATGAATCTTGTCATCAAGCTCAGCCTCATCAACGCTATTTTTTGATTTTGGCGGCTTTTGCAGGAAATCCACCGATGGAAGTTTGAAGTTTTTCGGCTTTGCTGCCTTCCCGGTCTCTATCTGGTCTTGAAGCTTTTTATTCTCTTCCAGCTCCTCGACAATGACCGCATGCTTGTGCTCATTTGCCTTTTTCGCTTCTGAAAGAATGGTTTTCGGTTCATCGTTCTGCGTAAGATCAAATGGCGACTCATCATCCGAGGAAGAGTCCCCTTCACTCTCTTGCTTATTTAATGTGGTCTGAATCGCATGACGTTCAAAAGCCGGTCTATCGTAGGCATTAATATCATCTTCCAAAATTGGAGCAGCTTTTTGCTTTGCAGCGGGCCGACCTGCTTTTTTACCGCTTTTAACGGCAGAAGGAGCTTTATACTCCTCCATCTCATCTTCTTCATCATGGTTTTTAAAGCGGGGCAGTGAGAATCCGCCCATCAGATGTTTCAGCTCCAACAACAGCTCATCGATCCCTTTTTCCAAAATAATCACTACAGCCACAGCTGTCGCCATCGCCCAGAAGATCCATACTCCAAAAAGGCCGATAAAAGGATCTAAAAAGTCTACAAAACTGCCACCAAGCCAGCCTCGCATATCGTCAGTGACCAAGATAGCCTGAAAAATCGCCAAAGAGAAGAGCATTAAGATCGATGCGATCACCAACTCTGCACGACGCATATCAAATCCGGGACTACGGTAGATGAAAAAGACCGGGACCAGCGCTGCAATCAGATAGACATAGGCCAGGTAACCGAACATATGCTTGTTAAATCCGGCGAACAGCTCTCCAAAACGGCCAATCAGCCCGGAGTCACCCATAATCGTTGCCAAACTAAGATAGATCAGAATACCGAGCAGTGAAATAAAAAGTGTATCGCGTAAAATAGGAATTCCCTTGATTATTGTTGATGAGAGTATAGCAAAAAGAGTACCAAGAACGGCATTCTATGCCGTCTTGTTATGTTTTAGAGGTAATTGACCAGGGAGAGCTGTGAAATTCTACTGACAGTAGAGAGCATTGCTTCAAAATTCAAAGAAAGCTGCTGCAGACGCAGTGACGCCTCGGCGATATCGGTATCTATCGTATCTGAACGCAGTATCATACTACTTAATATCAATGTCTCACTTCTCTCTATCGCTGACTGAAGTGACTGTGACTGCACCCCCGCTTTTGCATGCTGCCTGCCAACATGATCAGCCAGGTCATCTATTTTTTGTATGGCATTCTGAACACCGCTGTTACGGGGGTCAGATGCACTGCCATCAGCACCAAACCTACCCTCTCTTACTGCCAAGATGGCTTCATCCAGTACTGCGAAAAAGTTGGTTTTCGGATCTCGGATTTCCAATGCGTTATTACTGTTAAAAGTCATCACAGATGCAGTTGCGGAATCATCAATCAGATCCCCATCACTATCAACATTAATTGTGAAATCAGCAGCCGTTGAATCATAAAGGAATATTGATGCACTGGTTGTCGTACTTCCCAACTCTTGAAATGTGATTTTTCCATCTGATGAGAGCTCTGTCCGAGCATTATAATTAGCAGTCTCTATAGCAGCATCGTATTCATCTGGATCAAATATTAATGACCCATCACTATCTTGTGGGAGATTCCCACTAACTACCATATTGATTACATCCGTCAACTGCTGATAGGTCATCTCATCTGCATGCACAGCTATTCGCGGCGTTTGCATATTGAAGATATCGTAATTAGTAACTCCGCCATCCAGTGTAAAAGTAGATCCGGCACTATTTAGACTGATAGTGGCTGTATATGGCGCACCGCCAACAGTGAAACCTTCGAAATTCAATGTTGTTCCATCCAATGTATCGTCAGTATTGTCGGCGGTTCCTTTTGAAATATCTGCGACTTCTGATAATTTAGTTGATGGAGTAGCAAAACTGTTATCCGACTTTACGATCTGTGCAACATTTGAACTAAGCGTGGGACCATTTTGTTCAAATGCCACACGATCATAAGAGACAGTGTCGATCGTTGTAGCTGAATTTACATCACCACTACTGACAAATTCAGTAATTAAAAGGTCATTACTATTTGGATTTGTTGACAAAGGGTCAAAATGGTCAATAACATCCCTTAAAAGGAGTGTTCCATTGTCAAGATTATTAATACTTCCAACTGTTGCCGGGTATGCCCCGGCATCGTTTACATCTGCTTCATTATTGCCATCGGTCTGATCAAAATCTGTTGCAGCTATCATATGGAAATCAAGCTTACTGGAACCAGACAGCTTGTCAGTCACTTCAATCTGACCATAATCATTCAGCTCGACATTCACTACATTTGACCCATATGTATTTTCAATTTTCCCCAATAGATCATTGATTGTCTCACTACCTGACATCGAAAATTGTTCTTTAAACGACGTACCATCACTTTTCGTTCCACGAAGATAGAAAAAAGTATCTGACTGATTTGTTATATTGTCATCAGTATCACCAACCAGGTCACGAATCGTATCTGATGGTAAAAGATACGTTGTATTTGTCACATTGTCCGGATTGTTACTCTCTCCCATAATCTCCGGATAGATCAGTGACAAATTATGCTTTTGCACATTAGTTGTTATCTTTCGACTGGTCCCATTCTCTTCACCCAGGAAAAGCTCAGCACCGGTAATATTATATTTCTGCTCGATATTGGAGCCAAGAAAAGCAATCATATCAGCATCATTCCCATTATAGGTTCCATCATCATTGATGGGCTTGGTTGTTATCGCTGAGCCGGAAAAGAGGTGTTGCCCATTAATGGAGGTGTTGGCAATATTGATCATATGGCTTCGCAGTGCAGACAATTCATCAGCAATTGCATCGAGTTTTGCCGGTGAACTGACGCCTGAGTTTGCCGCATCGATCAAGTTCACTTTGATCGCATCAAGCGTCGTTGTCATATCGTTCATGGTTGTATCGGTATTTGTACTGAACTGCAAGCCGCTGTTTGAGCTCTTCTTTACCTGTTCAAGCGTTGAGATCTCATCATCAAGACGCATTGTCTTGATAAATACATCCGTATTTTCATAAGCATACTGGATCTTCTGACCCGAAGAGATCTGTTTATTGACATCAAAAAGCTGATTGGCTACTTTGTTATTTTCTGCATATAAATTTCTATAGTACATACTGGTCGTCACTCGCACAACGCACCTCCCTTTAAAACACTATTTATATTAAAGCAAAATAGGTTCCATTCAATTGTTAACTAAATATATCGGACAATTTTGGAAAATTTTTAGCGACAGATTTACACTCTTTTAAGAAACATCTGATTATTATTTCACCCACACATGCCGCCGTGGTGAAATCGGTAGACACGTCGGATTCAAAATCCGATGCTTTCGGGCGTGGCGGTTCAAGTCCGCCCGGCGGTACCAC
>JAYEMF010000116.1:0-9793 GCA_034717975.1 Campylobacterota bacterium | reverse complement strand
ATCCATGACCATTTTTGGGTGATGTTCATGGACCCCAAACATGATCTGACGGTTCAGCATCCGGAATTTATCATTGCACAGGAGAAGAATCTGCGACTGCCTACCGAACAAGGAAGCGGCGGAAGAGTCCGGAGTGCATTCAGTGACGCATACAGGGACCGATACGCAAGGTTTTATGATGCAAAGATGGCGATGTATGAAAAAGAGTACCCCGATGGTTTGGGAATGGAGACGATCTGGCCCGGCGGACGTGCTGATGATGCTCCGCTTTTGACGGTTTATCGTCATTTTGACAGTGCTTCTGTGCATAAAGGGGTACTCGGTGATCTGCCCAGAACACTTTGGACGATTGATTATTCGCAGTTTGAACGGATCTACTATGCGCTTGTGGCAGGCTTTGATGTTTTTGGCAATGTGACGCATCAGACCAATGTCCGCCGCTATATGGATTATCTGCGGATTGAAGGAGAACTCAATTTCCTTCATTTTCTGCCCAATGAAGTACGTTTACCTATGATCCAGTCATGGTATATTGGTGATTCAGTATTCGATAATGTCAAATACGAAGATACGGGTGGTGTGATCGGGACAAAAATCGATTACCGGACAGACGATCCGAAACGTGAACTGGTAGAGCGAATCGTCAATGATCATATTCGAAAAGAGACGGACATCACCTTTGATCTTGTCAACTATCATGCAGCTGATGAAAAACCACCGGTTTTGCCGCAAACGTATCGTACAGAAATGGATTACATTAACGGATTCAGGGCTTTAACGGCACCGGGTACGGGATTTATCCGCCATATCAACAGTTATAATATCAATGTTCTTTATATGCGGATCAGAAATGTCGAAGGCCGGGATAGGTTTGTCTCCATTGTGATCAATCGATGGCACGATAATGTCAATGCGCTTTTTAACGAAAAAAAGCGGCTTGATTCATCCAAAGATACGATCGATTTTTTTCCTTACAGCATCGGGTCATATCCAAACTATTTTGTTGACATCGATTTCAGTGAACTGCCGGAGTTTTTTGATCTGATGGCAAACTTTGAGAGAACAGAATATTATATGAACCTGATCAGGAAATTTGGCATTAACCGGGCTGATCCAAAGTTCTGGGACGGCTTCAAGTGGTTTCAAGACCATTTTAATCAGAGGGATCCGCTCAATGCCGGTTTGTATGATCTGAACCGTTATTATTATAAAGCCTGGTGAGCCTTAAACTCACCAGGCATTGACAGACGGTGCTCTATTCTCCTTATAACCTCTAAGGCTTTTCATCCTCGTTTGGAACTATATTTGCTTCATATTCGCATACAGGTGTGATATGTGCATAAAACAGGAGAAGTGATGAAGATCGTGCTGCAAAATAATATGATCATCATCCGTACCGGTTTCAGGACAATGAATCTTCCATGGATGCTTGAATACCTGACGATCAAAGAGCAACAGATGCTCTTTTTACCTAAGGCAGTCCTGATCTTTAATTCAAATCAGCTCGCTGGTCAGAAGCAGCTGTTCCTCAAAGCGCTTGCACACTATTATGCCCAGCGAGAAGAACAAAATGAGAGCTTCTTCCTGCGTGCCTTGCTCAAATATGCGAAATATCCGGTTCGTATAGAACTCGATCATCTTGAAGAGCAGGAGACGGTCATTGTTGAGCTTTATGCCCATGACCCTATTAGTATCACCGCATCACTATTGACACCAAATGCCTGGGTGATGTCATTTTTGCGTTCACAGCTCTCCCGCTACATTGGGCAGGAGAGTGATCTGGCTATCGATCTTGATATGTCAGATATGAAAGCGAAATCCCGGCTTGAAAAAGTACTGAACAAACGCCATCTGTTGCACTACATGATCCAGTACCGCTATGACACGCGATTTATGCAGCGCCTTTATGCTGATTATGCCGATTTTGGATTTGAAACGGATGAACACCATGAGCAGATCGATGAGATGATGCACTATTTTACGGTGCTCGAGTGCCCGGTCGGCTCCTCTCAGGATGCTCTGAAAAAGAGTTATCGGAAATTGGTGAAGGTCTATCATCCTGACCGGGTTCATTGTGAAAGTGAAGCGGTTGTAGACCACTACACCCAGAAGTTCCAGCTCCTGCAAGAAGCCTATACTGCCTTGCGTATTGTCAGTTGAGAACCGTTAAGCAAAAGCCAACTGCTTGGCTTTTGTAGGTTTGGAACCAGAGTCGTTGTCCAACGGACCGACGGCGGAGTCATTGCTAGTATGGACGATCGTACCCTTTTAAGATATCGTTTGCTCCTATATTCTGAAGCAGCTGTGAAAAATCTGATGCATCATAGAGCAGCAGCGATGGATTATCACTGCGTTTAAGCTCATTGGAATAGCCGCGTTTGCTGAACATAACGATCTGATCCGGTGTGATGCCGACCCGCTCACACTTCTCCTGCAATTTTCCCAGTTCACTTCTGTTGATTTTATGATTGGTCCATTTGCATTCGCCGACAATGGTTCTGCCCTGTTGTGTCTGAGCGAGAATGTCAATCTCAACCTGACGGTCCCAGTAGCTTCCGCTATCTATGATGGGGTCGTCGGAGCGATGGGTGGTAAGCAGCAGATCAGACAACTCTTCAAAAATACGTCCGGTAAAGCTTTGCTGACGCTCATGAAAGCGTTCGAGTACCGGTTCATACTCTCCTTTTTCGATCTGCTTGTGAAAGGGAGCGATAAAGTAGAACCAAAAACGTAAGAAAGGGGAGGTGAAATGCATCTTGTGCGAGATGCGGTGTCGTCTGATCTCTTTTTTAAGCTGCTGTTTCGGATAGAGTTTTTCAGGTAGTTTCTCGCGTGAGTACTCCATCTCCAAAAGACCTGCATGGCGTAAATAGTCCAGCGCCTCTCCCCCTGCTGCTTCACTGATGTGAGCACGTTTGAATGCGGAGTGGATACGTCGGTCGCCGATAGCCAGCGCACTTAAGAGCCGGTGATGCATCGGTTCGCCAAGGGTCCTGGCGCTGATGGCGTTGTAGAGGTGGCCGTAATTGTCAAGAATATGCCCGGTTATGAGTTTATCCAGCGGTGCATCGATATCGATATCCCAGCCCAGACCGCCAAAAATGGCAAAGTATTCGATGTGCTGCTCCATATCGTTTGGAAAATGACGGGCGTAAAAAGAGCGGAACTGACGAAGCAGGATATTTCCACTCAGGTGCTTCTTCTCTTGAGCAGAGCTCAATCCCCCAGGGGAGTTTCTCTTGCCTTTAGACAATTCAGCTTCTTCACTTTGAGATGTTGGCTGTTTGATGTTAGATGGTCTCCGCATGTTTTGATGGGAACTATTATAGCTTTTCTTTCGAGCCAACGCTATCAAAATCTAAATAAATACGCTTCAAGCGGTGCAACTTTTTCACCGATAATGCAGACACCCTCTTCTTGCAGCAATACAATCTTCTTCTCTCTTCCTTTGGCATAACCGCCGATCGTACCGTCACTTTTGATAACACGGTGGCAGGGTACGGTGACGAGATCGGGGTTTTTTGCCATCGCATTTCCGACAGCACGGTAGGCTTTGGTTCCTAATGCTTCTGCAAGCAGCTTATAGGTAGTAACTTTGCCTCTTGGAATTGTCCGCAGCAGTTCATAGCAGCGTTCGTTAAAACTCTTTTTGCTCATCTCCCATTCCTTAACTATAAGTATAGCCATTTGTACAATAGGTCTAATAGATTTTAAATTTCCATTTCTGAGCCCCAGCGTAAAATATCGAGGCCGTATTTATCACGTACTTTCTGTGTTCGCATGCTTAAATGGCGCTGAACACTGTCTTTTTCGAAGTCGATCAATGAGAGCTCCCGTCGGCTGTTGGATGTAAAGTGCGAACAGCTGATAGAGAGGCGGATGATCTGCAGGGTTCGATAACGGTCGGCTTTGTAAAAAAGGGATAGGACAAGATCTTTGAACCACTTTTCGTTGAAGAGGCGATTTTGGGTGATATTGGCATGTGAATGTTGCCTGAGCTCATAGCGTATACCGACATGAAAGGTGGTTGGGATGACACCGATACGCATAATGGCATAAGCGAGATGACGGGCGAGGATGATGATGCGACGTCGCATTTCGGCACGCTCACGTTCCGGATCGAAGGTGCGCGAAATTCCGATCGATTTGCGTACCTGGTCCGGGGTGACCTCTGTGTGGTCCATCGCACTGACTCTGCGATAGAGCTCCTTGGCATAAGGCCCCCACGATTCGACTAAACTTCGTGAGCGGATCAGCTCACCCAGCGTCCCAATACGATACTCCTTTAACCTGTGCTGCATACTCCGTCCGATCCCCGGGAACTCTTTGACGGGGATGGCTTCAATAAAAGAGGCAAAGTTCTGTGACGTAATGGTACGGCATCCAAAGGGTTTGGCCTGACCGGTTGCCAGCTTGGCGATGAACTTGGTTTGGGCTGCACCGATGGAGACAGGCAGATCAAGAGAGCGTTTGATCTCATGGCGAAGCATATCGATAAAACAGGGGAGATCATCATCAGCCACCCAGCCGGAGAGATCCCCGTAAAACTCATCTATGCTGGCCTGCTCGATCAAAGGAATACGATGCTGCAAGAAAGTGTGCAGCTGACGAGAGAGCCGTTGGTAGAGCTGCATATTTGGTGCTTTGACAATGAGTTCCGGACAACGCTGAAGGGCTTCACGGATACTCATACCGGTATGAATTCCAAAAGCTCTGGCTTCATAGCTGGAGGTAGTCAGAATACCCCGGACACGACCATCCGGATCGATAAAGCGCTGCATATCATCACTTTGTGCATGATAGGTCTGAAAAAAAGTGCCTACAAAGGCGCCGCTGTTTTCAAGATTGAGGCTTTGATGACCGCTCTGCGAGGCAAAGATGGATTGATCACCCCTGCCGCCGATACCGACAGGTTTATGGCATAACGAGGGCTCTTCTGTACGTTCGGCAGCAACAAAAAAAGCATCAAGGTCGATATGGATTTTCATAATTGACAGTTTAAGGTAAATCGAAAGAGAAGGAGTAAAATATGACATTTTTGCAATGACAATAGGCTATAATTATTTTTATGAGCATTCAGAAAAAAATCATTGCTGTTTTTCTCCTTCTTTTGATGCTGTTTATTGTCGTCAGTGAAACTTCCAGTTTTATCTTCAGTACAGAAAAAAGTAAAGAAGCATGGACGAAAGACAACCGCATCAATCTCAATACAATTCTCGATCTCCAAAAACAGAGTGTCTCTATTCTGGCGCTGCAGCTGGCAAATGATCCCAGCGTCATCAGAGCATATGAGCAAAACGATCCGCAGATCATCATCGATGCGATCACTCCATTCTGGAAACGGGTAAAAAAGAAAGACCTGATCTATGAGATCCACTTTTTTAAACCGCCGGCCATCTCTTTTGTCAACTTCTCAAATTTCAACTCCATCGGTGCTGATGTTAAAAGAGTACGAAAAGACATTGTCTGGGTGACTTCCGCATTTAAAGACAGCCGTCATCTGATGATGTGCAAGACCTATGCCGGTGTTCGGGCAACGTACCCCATCCTGGATGAGAATGGTATGGTGCTGGGTGGGCTCTCACTGGGTAAAAAGGTTGACTGGATACCTAATGCCCTCCATAAACTGACCAGCAAAGAGGCTTTTTTAGTCTATACCGAAGCATCGGCAAAAAGTCTGGCAAAAAAATATTATGACGATTTTGTGAAAGATAAAACGCAGATCGGGAAGTATATCTTCGCGGAATCAACCATTGCTATTCCTGATGAGATACTGGCATCCATCGATTTCACAAAACCGCAGCAGAGTATGACAGTAGAAGGAAAAGAGTACTCACTGGACCGTATTGAACTGCTTGATTTTACAGGTAATGTCATGGGGTATGTCGGTGTAATGAATGATATGGATCCGTTTTATGAGAGACTGCTGCAGCGGATTTTTCGAAATATCGGGATTTTCATAATCCTGGGAATCATTTTACTTTTTCTTTTCCATAGGCAGATCAAAAAACTGCTTGAGTATCTTGGCCAGATGAAGTCATTGACCCATCAGTTTAAAAAGGGTGAGTTCTCTGATCTTGATAATTATAATATCGATGCCCTCGAAGCCGAAAAAGGCAGCGATGAGATGAAGAGTCTAATGTTGGATATTCTGCATATGGGAGAAACACTTCGTCGCTATTATACAAAGCTTGAAGATGAGGTTTCCAGTAAGACACTTGCCCTGTTCAATGCCAATAAGGCATTGGAAGATCAGCTCTATATTGACAGGCTGACCGGATTGCCGAACCGACACTCTTTTTTCAGAGATACCGCCGGCTGGAAAGCTCCACAGCTTGCGCTGATCAATATCAATGGTTTTAAACGTCTCAATGACCTTTATGGCGTTAACATGGGAAACATACTGTTGGTGGAGCTGGCTCGCTTCTGCAGTGAGAACCTGGCTGACAAAGAGGTCTCTTTCTTCCGTCTCGGCGCGGATGAGTTCGCAATCACTGCGAATGGTGTTTATAAACATGTTGATTTTGAGATCATGGTCTTTTCTCTGCTCGATGAGATACAAGATCATGAGTTTATCATTGGCGCAGAGAAGATAGCCATTCATATCAGCTTCTCAGCCGGCATCAGTTTTGAGGCGGAGCACACCATTGAAACAGCCGATATGGCACTTCATCAGGCAAAAACAAAACGTAAAAAGTATGTGCTTTATTCTGAAGAGCTGGGGCTCGATAAAGATTATGAAAAGAGTATCTCCCTTACCAAAAAACTTAGAACGGCACTGACGGATGATGGGATCATGACCTACTACCAGCCGATCGTCGATAGAAGTGGTAAGAGACTTAAGTATGAAGCGCTGGTCCGGATGCAAGATGGTGAGAAGGTGCTTACGCCATTTCATTTCCTGGAGTTCTCCAAAGAGTCGCGTTACTATAAAGATATCACCCATATTGTGATCGATCAGGCGTTTAATGAATTTGCTGACCGCAAAGAGGCTTTCAGTGTCAATCTGACTGCTGAAGATATCCTTGACCAGGAAACGATGGAGATCATCAACCTTAAACTGCAAAATTTTCCGGATAAAGAGCGGGTTGTTTTTGAGATCGTCGAGTCGGAGAGTATCCATAATATTGAAGAGGTGGAACAGTTCATCAACGAGGTGCGTGATATGGGTGCAAAGGTTGCCATCGATGACTTTGGTTCAGGATACTCCAACTTCTCCTATCTGCTCAAACTGGCTCCGGATTACCTCAAAATCGACGGTTCGCTCATCAAAGAGATCAATACCGATATGAACGCCCGTACGATCGTCAAAACGATTATCGGCTTTGCGAAAGAGCTGCGTATCAAGACCATTGCAGAGTATGTCCACTCCGAAGCGGTCTTTGAAGTGTGTAAAGAGTTGGGTGTTGATGAGTTTCAGGGTTACTACTTCAGTGAACCGCTTAGTGAGATATAGCGGTTTATAAAGCTTACTTGCTACAATACATTTAATTTAAGTTGGGGAGCCAGTGATGCAGTATCGTTATATCGGAAAAACAGGACTTCGCGTCAGTCCTGTCTGTATGGGAACGATGACATTCGGGACTCAGTGTCAAGATGAAAAAACGGCTTTTGCTATTATGGATAAAGCGTATGATGCAGGGGTTAACTTCTTCGATACGGCAGAACTCTACCCCGTACCGCCTGAAACCGGAGTGGCCGGGATTACCGAAGAGATCGTCGGTCGCTGGATGCAGACCAAACCGCGTGAGAGTATTATTTTGGCCACCAAGGTGGCGGGTGCGGCATCGGGCTGGTTTGTTCCGCCTATCCGCCATGGATTGACGGCTATTGACCGCTTTCATATTGAACGTGCTGTTGAAGGTTCTCTCAAACGTCTGGGAACGGACTATATCGATCTCTATCAGATGCACTGGCCCGATACCATTGTGCCTGTTGAAGAGTCGCTCGAGGCGTTTGACCGGCTGGTGCAAAGCGGTAAGGTACGTTACATCGGAACCTCGAATGATACGGCCTATGGCACGGCTAAAGCCCTGAGTGTGTCAAAGTATGAAAAACTGGCCCGTTTCGAATCGATCCAGAATAACTTCTCTCTGCTCAACCGCCGTTTTCTTGACGAACTGGCTACGCTGGCGACAAATGAGCAGGTGAGTCTGCTGCCTTATTCACCGCTGGCCGGCGGGGTACTGAGTGGCAAATACAATCAAAGCAGTGAAGTACATGGCCGGTTCAGTGACTATATGAACTCCTCCTCTTCACGGCAGTGGCGGATGGCAGCACGTTTTGTCAATGACAAGACACTGGCGTCGACCCAGAAATATCTCAAGATCGCAGCCGATGCCGGGCTCGATCCTGTCACCATGGCAACGGCCTGGAGCAAGCAGTTCGATTTCGTGGCATCGACGATTATTGGTGCGACAAATCCGGATCAGCTTGATGCGACACTGGCCGCGATGGATCTGACACTGAGTGATGAGGTGTTAATAGCTTGTGATAAGGTCCATGATGAAATTCTCTATCCTATGGGTTAGCGTTCTACTGTTATGGTTTAGTGGCTGTACGATTAAAACCTATGAAACAAGTGAACCGAAGATTATTACCTTCAAGACGAAAAAACTTCGTTTTAACGACTTGGGGTATATCCGTCAAAACGGTGATGCCCTTCAGGTGGAACTTTTCAGTGCCGGACAGGCGGTTGAACGGTTTGAGATCAATCATCTTGTCTGTCTCAGTGACGGATGTATGAGCAAAAGCGGGTTTAACAGTGATTATCTCAATGCTGAGTATCCGGATGACACCCTGCAGAATATTCTTCTCGGCCGAAATATTTTTGACGGGAAAGCGATGAGCGAGACTGATAGCGGTTTTGAACAGTATCTTGAGAGTGAGTCTTATGAGATCACCTATCGTGTCACTGCGGAAGAGATCTATTTTAAAGACAAACCCAATAAAATTCTGATCAGAATTAAAGCTGTGAAAAAATAAATTATCGAGGATAGAAACAGAACATGAGTAATAAATTTGTAGGTGCACACACTTCGGCCGCAGGCGGGGTGTTTAATGCCATTAAAAATGCACAGGAGATAGGGGCACAGGCTTTCGCCCTCTTTACAAAAAATCAGCGTCAATGGAAAGCCAAACCGCTCGATCCGGAGACGATCGATACTTTTAAACGTATGCTCGATGAGAGCGGGATCCTGCCCAAACATGTGTTACCGCATGACTCATACCTGATCAATCTTGGCCATCCGGAGCCCGAAAAGCGTCAAAAGTCCTATGATGCCTTTGTGGACGAGGTCGAACGCTGTATGCAGCTGGGACTTGACAGGCTTAACTTTCACCCGGGGAGTTATCTGAAAAAGATCAGTGAAGCGGAGTGCCTCGATGCGATCGCCGACAATATGAACCGTACCCTAGATGTGACGGAAGGTGTCTCGCTCGTCCTTGAAAATACCGCTGGGCAGGGAAGCAACCTCGGCTGGAAGTTTGAACACCTCGCACACATCATTGACAAAGTCGAAGACAAGTCCCGTGTCGGCGTCTGTATAGATACCTGCCATATGTTTACCGCCGGTTACGATATCCGCACCAAAGAGGCCTATGATATATCTATGGCAGAATTTGGTAACATAGTTGGGTTTGAATACTTAAAAGGGATGCACCTTAACGACTCAAAGCCCGATCTTGGCAGTCATGTGGATAGACACGACTCGATTGGCAAGGGGAAGATCGGGCTTGAAGCGTTTCGCTACATCATGAACGATCCGCGCATGGATGATATCCCGTTGATCCT
>JAYEMF010000115.1:0-10012 GCA_034717975.1 Campylobacterota bacterium | reverse complement strand
TAGTTGGCCGCCTCTGCATTTTGTGCTTTGGTAAGCGCATTGAAAGTAGTTGATTTTCCGACATTTGGCAGTCCGACAAGACCGATGGCTAAGCCCATAATTACTCCGATATATTGATGTTATTTTATCTATAATCTATGCGAATGTCACTGCCGATATTGAGCTCTATGATCAGAAGAGCATTGATCACTTCTTTGTCAAGGCAGGCATTGTCAAACAAGTGGAATTATACTCAAGAAACCTTTTAAGCCGTAGATAACAGCTTTGGCTGAAGCAGATGGTGAAAGCCTACCACCACTCCTCGATCTGGATACCGAAATTGTATCCGGAGGTTTTATCTGCGTAGTAACCACTGCCTACCTCTCCCTTTGAACTCTCAGACCAGTTGGCCTGGGTGAAATAAAGCCGCAGGGCAGGACGCCGCCACACCCCTTTATCCATGGCCATCTCCAGCGCTACAGTCGCTTTGAGCAGGTTGTGTGATTCACTGTCTGTTTTATTATTGACATGGTCGTAACCGACTTCGAGTACACCGCGTAGATGTTTATGCATAAACCAGTAGGGGCGCACACCGGCGGAAAACCAATCCTGCTTGATGTTTATGAAATCTTGATCATCTTTATGTTCGAAAACCATTGAGCTCATGATGCCATAGGTATCGTTTTCAAAAGCATTGTAGTTGATCATTCGGAACGTCATAGAGTTTTCAGGGGTTTTTCCAGATATCAGCATCTCATCGATGGTACCGTCCTGCTTATAAGGCGAATAGGCACCGGCACCGCGTGCAGCACCCTCTCCGTAGAAGATACCACTTATATTTTCACCGCGCATACCAAAGAGATCGTTGGTAAGTTCCGTATCTTTGTAAAGCAGACCGATAGCAAACCCGTCAACTGAGTCAACATGCTGACCATTGCCAAATGTTTTACTTTCACCGGCTATATAGTTAAGGAAGAGGGTTGCCTCGCCCCGATCTGTTGTTTTGGCCAACCGGACATCATGGCTGTGATAGAGAAGATCTTCTTCGTCATCGATGCTCTCAGGATCAAGTTGATCAAAAATAAAGCTGTAGGAGATAGTGAACTCTCCAAGATCAAGGTTGTTGACACCAAAACCATCACCACTCATATTGAGGAACCAGTAGTCTGCGATGTGACTGTCGTAGCGTTTGTAGTATCGTCGTCCGATCCAAAAGGAGACACTGTTATCGAAGATGCCGGATATTTCACTGTAAGCTTCATCAAACTGCAAATAATCGACCGACTCTTCATTCATTCCCCAATAGACGGTTCGAACCTGGTTGTGAACGGTAATATCATTGTCAAATGTTATGTCCTGATAGAGCCCCAGCTCGATCCAGGTATCCTGTTCATTACCTAGCCGGTATTTACTTCCGGCTCCCGGTGCTTTGAAATAGAGATCTTCTTTACCGTTTTGCAGTGATGTCTGAAAACGGTAATATCCCATTGTCCCGTAGCTGTTTTCAAGCGACCATCCTAAAGTCGCCAACAATGGTAAAAGAGAGAGTAGTCTGAACATCTTATTCTCCTGTCAGTACTTAGCAGTTTTTGCATCAGGCTGTGAACTGCTGCCGATCTATCTACTTTTCTGCCAAACTCTGTAGAAATCGTGTTGTCATGCGTACACCGGCACCGGTTCCGCCGTGCGGGTTGCAATCCCATGGGCTTTCGGTATAGGCCGGTCCGGCAATGTCAAAGTGCAGCCACTTCTTCTTCATCTCGTCTGTTATGAAGTTATCGAGGAAAAGTGCCGCTGTAATGGCACCGCCGTAAGGTTTTGAACCGATATTGCAGATATCGGCGATCTCGCTTTTGATCAGTTTTTTCAGATGATCGTTAAACGGCAGGGAGCCGATCAGCTCACCACTTTTTGAAGCACCTTTTTGAAAGGTGTGTTTGAGATGATTATTGTTACCCATCATACCGGTCGTATATGGTCCAAGTGCTACCATGCAGGCACCGGTAAGGGTTGCAAAATCAAAGATATAGTCAGCATCTACCGTGTCCTGTGCATAGCAAAGCACATCGGCAAGAACAAGGCGCCCCTCTGCATCCGTGTTGCGTACTTCGATGGTCTTGCCGTTTCTGGCTGTCAAGACATCATCGGGCTTATAGGCACTGCCGTCGATCATGTTTTCTGCCGCACCGATAAAGCCATGAACTTCGATCGGGAGTTTTAGTTCACTTACGGCTTTCATCATCCCTAAAACGGCACAGGCTCCGGCTTTATCCATTTTCATCGTGACCATGGAAGTGGCAGGTTTTATGCTTAGGCCGCCACTGTCATAGGTGAGACCTTTCCCCACAAGCGAAACAGTCTGTTTGGGATTTTCAGGTTTATAGGCAACATGGATAAGGCGTGGCTTGTGAATAGAAGCACGTCCAACACTCAACATAGCGTTCATCTTCTCTTTTTCAAGGCCGTATTCATTGAGAACAGTACACTCCATGGCATTGTTTTCTGCCAGTTCCCTGGCAACAAAGCCCAGCTGCTCAGGGGTCATGTCCTGAGGCGTGGTGTTGACCAGGTCTCGGGTAAAGTTGGTTGCTGTTGCAATGATGACAGCGTTGTTGAGTGCTTCTTCGACTTCACTGCTTTCGAGCATCTCACCATCAAAGTTCTCAGTTGAAAAACATATCGTCTCGAAGCGTGGCGTTTTAGAGTCTGATTTGTAGTCAGTGAAGGCGTAAGAACCTAGAAGAAAACCTTCGGTCATCGGTTCGGTACATTTGAGAAAGTACTGCAGGACTTTGGCACTTTTGTACTGGAAACTGCTGAGGGCTTTTGCCACAGCTGCAGCAGCGCAGCGAAGATGGTCACTGCCATACTTTTCAATACCACAAACCAGAAGGGCCTGCTCATGCAGGGTACAGATCTGATCCTGATCGGCTTTAAAACCGGCAAGCTTGAGCAGTTTGGCACTTGCATGCTCTTCGAGGGCATCAGGGGTCAAGAAGGTGATGGTCAGTTCGGCATCAATCTCCAGAAGGGGTTTGTCGAGCAGTTTGACGTGCATGTTTTTTCTCCAATAGTTGTTTTTCCAGCCTGCTGAAATAGGTAAAGACTCCGTATAAAAAAGCACCGGCTATCGGCAATGCAAAATACCAGTGCGCTTTTGCCCAGGCAAGGGCTTCTAATATCTCTTCACCCAGCAGATAGGCGGGGATAATGGTGATCGCAGCCCAGACCCAGGCACTGATCAGGTTAATAAAAGCAAATTTTTTTCCCGAGTATTTTGTGATACCGATACTCATGGGGATAACGGTGCGCAGTCCATACATATAGCGTTGAACAAAGATGATAGGCCAGCCATATTTTTTCAGCAACAGGTGGGCAATCGCAAATTTGCGCCGCTGCGTATGCAGTTTACGATGGATGTATCCCTTGTTGAAGCGTCCGATGTAGAAATATATCTGATCACCTACGAAACCGCCTAGACCGGCAATAAAAATAGCCATGTAGACGTTCATATCACCGGTATGGCTCATGATACCACCCATGATGAGGCCCATCTCCCCCTCTAGAATACTCCAGGCAAAGAGAATGATGTAGCCATATTCCTTTATCAGTTCGAGAAAAAACTCTTCCATATCTCTCTTTCTTAATCGAAATGAAGCAGGTCTTTAGCCTGGATCATATCTTTGTCTCCACGACCGGAGAGGTTGACGACAATAAGTTTACCTTCAATATCTTTGATCTTTTTCAGATAGGCCACGGCATGGGAGCTCTCAAATGCGGGAATGATTCCCTCACGCTGAGAGAGCCAGACAAACGCATCCAGTGCTTCCTGGTCGGTAATCGAGTCGTAGCTGACGGACCTGTTCTCTTTGTGAAAGGCATGTTCCGGACCGATACCCGGGTAGTCGAGTCCCGCAGAGATGGAGTGCGCTTCGAGGACCTGGCCGTCATCATCCTGCAGCAGGTAGCTCATCTGGCCATGCAGAACACCCGGTCGTCCTTTCTCGAGTGAAGCACCATGCTTATCGGTCTCAAGTCCCAAACCACCGGCTTCGATACCGATGCACTCAACCTCTTTGTCTTCGAGGAAGTGCTGGAACATGCCGATGGCATTGGAACCGCCGCCGATACAGGCAATGACCTGATCGGGAAGGCGATTCTCTTTTTCCAGGATCTGCCGACGTGCTTCCCAGCCTATGATAGCCTGAAAGTCACGTACCATCGTCGGGTAGGGGTGAGGACCGGCAGCGGTACCTATTACGTAGTAAGTGTCACGCGCATTGGTCACCCAGTGACGGATAGCCTCATTCATTGCATCTTTGAGTGTCCGACTGCCGCTTTCGACAGAATGGACTTTGGCACCAAGCAGTTTCATACGAAAAACGTTGAGTTCCTGTCGTTCTACATCTTTGGCACCCATAAAGATCTCACACTCAAGACCGAGCAGGGCAGAGATGGTTGCTGTTGCAACCCCATGCTGACCTGCACCCGTTTCGGCAATGACTTTCTTTTTCCCAAGGCGTTTGGCAATCAAGCCCTGTGCAATGACATTGTTTACTTTGTGTGCACCGGTGTGGTTCAGGTCCTCACGCTTGAAATAGACCTTTGCACCCAGTTCATTGGAGATATTTTCAGCAAAATAGAGTGGAGAAGGGCGTCCTACATAATCCTTGAGATAGTAGTGGACCTCTTTCCAGAAACTTTCATCAAAGCGGATCTCTTTATACTCTTCATTAAGTTTCAAAAGAACAGGCATAAGGGTTTCTGGAACATAGCGGCCGCCGAAAATATCGAAGTGGCCGTTCTCGTTTGGATCGTATTTGGAAGCTTCAGGAATATACATCAGTCAATTCCTACAACAGTGTAAACGTCAGCAACTGTTTCAATCTTCTTCTGACCGTCCAGAAAGTTCAGACCAAGGATAAAGCAGGCCTCGACACAATGACCGCCGGACTTATCGATCAGGTTGGCTGCTGCATAGGCTGTGCCGCCTGTCGCAATAAGATCATCCATAAGGAGGACTTTTGCATTCTCTATACCACGGAAGGCATCAACATGCATCTCTACTTCATCTTCGCCATACTCCAGGGCATACTTTTCCGAGAATGTTGCACAGGGAAGTTTCCCTTTTTTACGGATCGGGACAAAGCCAATGCCTAGCATCTGTGCCAAAGCAGCACCGAAAATAAATCCGCGGGCATCGATGCCGGCAATAAAATCCAGGTTATAGCTTTTGTAACGTTTATAGAGGTGATCCATCAGTACCTTGAAAGCCTCTTTATCGTTGAGGAGTGTGGTGATGTCTTTGAAAACAATGCCTGGTTCGGGAAAGTCGGGAATTTCGCGAATAGCATTATTAATAGTGATTTTTTCTTGATCAGTCAGTGTCATAGTTATCCATTAGAGAAGGGCGTCGATACGGCCTTCGAGTTCTTTGATTTTATTGTTTAGCTGTTCGGTCTCAAAACGGTGTTGAGAACCACGCGATTTAAGTGATTTCAGTTCTGCACGAAGCTTGTTTAGTTCATCACTCAGAATATCGATGTTTCCGAGTGAACGCTGCAGTTGGATCTGGTACTTCCGGATGAGAACCTCTGCCTCTTGCAGCGTCATCTTCATCAGTTCGTTACTGCGCTGCTCTTTTGTCGTAATACTCTGAAAGTAGAACATCTTGACAAACAAAAAGATGGCGATCAGTGAGACGATCGTTAGCAGTGACCACTCAAAAAACATGGTTTATCCTTTTATGGCTTCGATCTTTTCGACACGACCGCAGTGACGGCCACCCTCAAAAGTCCCGGCCAGCCAGGCATCGATGATCGACTCGGCGACACCAAGGCCGACAATGCGCTCGCCAAAGCAGAGGACATTCGCATCGTTATGTGCACGTGCCATCCGGGCGGTATAGGCATCATGACAGAGTGCCGCGCGGATACCGTGAAAACGGTTTGCAGACATACTCATACCGATGCCGGAACCACAGATAAGGATCCCCTGCGTACCTGGATTGTCCAGAACGCTTTCGCATACTTTGACAGCATAATCGGGGTAATCAACACGATCTTTGCTAAACGGCCCGAGATCTTCAACCTCATGACCTTTCTCACGCAGCATTTCAACCGTTGCATTTTTGAGATCGATGCCTGCATGATCTGTAGCAACAAAAAATTTCATAGATTTCCTTAATTAAGAAGTAGGTTCAGTATCATCTGTACCGGCATGATAAGTACATAATCTTTAATCGGTGTGACCAAAATTATAATTACTATAATCATACCATAGCCACGCTGTTCAAGTCTGTAAAAGAAATTGGCAATTTCATTCAGGCGGAGCTTCATGCTCAGATGCATGATGAAATGTGCACCGTCAAACTGAGGGATCGGCAGCAGGTTGAAAACCCCCAGTACGACATTGATAAGCAGGAGCTTGATCAAAAAGATAAAAAAGAGAATCTCTACAAAGCCACTTGCTGCTGTCGGTTCACTCATCACAAGCAGCAGTGAAGCCGTGACAGCGGCCAGAGTGAAGTTGTAGACTATGCCTGCAAGATCGACCTGCATTGCCGCGTTATAGCCGCCATTTTGAACAACGGTCTGCATATTGACCGGTACCGGCTTCGCCCATCCAAAAAGAAAACCGCTTTCAGCTCCCATGAGAACAGGTAGAAAATAGGTCATCAGGGGAACAAGGATGGTACCGAAAAGATCGACGTGGATGATCGGGTTGATAGAGAGGCGGCCGGCACTTTTAGCGGTGTGGTCGCCATACTTGTAAGCTACCCAGCCGTGCATGATCTCATGACCGACAATAGCTACGATCAGCGCCAGGACAGCAGCGATGATCTTGATGATATCAATAGAGTCCATAATCTTCTTTATCGGTTCTCAGGCGTTCGGCAACAGCGCGGTCAAGATACTCTTTTTCCTCAAGGTCGCTCGGTGTCTTGAACATGCGGTCCCAGCGGATTTCGTAGTTGTCATCCATACTGAAGTAGATGAACCATGGCGTACCCTCGACAAGACCGTAAGGCACAGATCCCCAGAAACGACTGTCGTTGGAGTGGTCACGGTTGTCTCCCATCATGAAAAATTCATTCTCCGGTACACGGATAACCGGGAGATTGAAGATAGGCTGTGGATTTCTGCCGTCATCTATGATCTTGGGATCATGGTGGATACCGGGGTGATCTTTCATATAAGGGTCTTTTATCCAAAGCTTTCCGGCAAAGACAATGATGCTTGATTCGGGGTAGTTGGCCTTGATGTAGTCGTTCCCCTGATGCGGGTGCAGGTAGAGTGATTTATCTATAAGAAAGAGCTCATCGCCCTCTACGGCAACACAGCGCTTGACATAGTGAAGCTTGTGGTTGTTCGGATAGCGGAAGATGACGATATCGCCGCGCTCTGGCTTATCTCCGTCAATGATGTGGCCATCGGTACCCGGTACAAGCGGTATCTCAAGAAATGGCAGGTGCGGCGTAGCTATGCCGTAGGCGAACTTTTTGGCAAAAAGATGATCACCGATAAGCAGCGAATCTTTCATGGAACCGCTTGGTATTCGAAACGCCTGAGCAACAAAAAAGATTATCATCAAGACGATGATGATCGTTCCGGGCCAGGTGTTGGAAAATCTATAGGCGTGTTTGGCAAACTTTATTGACTTCTCTTTCATTCACTCTCTTTGGCATGGGCTTGGGCAGCCTTTAGGGTATTGCTTAACAGCATGGCGATCGTCATGGGACCGACGCCGCCGGGAACAGGGGTGATGTAGGAACTTTTTGGTGCGACGTTCTCATAGTCGACATCACCGACCAGTTTACCGTTATCGGCACGGTTGATGCCGATATCGATGATGATGGCTCCCTCTTTGACCATATCTTCGGTAATCAGGTTGATGACACCGGCACCGACAAGGACGATGTCGGCATTTAGCGTATGGCGTTTGAGATCGTCGGTGTAGATGTGTGTGACCTCTACCGTAGCATTGGCATTGAGGAGCAGCGCTGCCATCGGTTTACCGACAATGTTCGATGCACCGACAACCACAGCATTTTTCCCTTGAACATTAATGTTGTACTCGGCAAGAAGCTCCATCACTCCTAACGGCGTACACGGGACGAAGCCATCTAGACCAGTTGTTAATCGTCCTACATTGTAGGGATGGAAGCCGTCGACATCTTTGTTGGGCGCAACCAGTTCAAGAAGTTTGGTAGTATCGATCTGAGGAGGAAGCGGCAGCTGGATAAGGATTCCGTCAATGTTAGGATTGCTGTTCATCATGGAGATCGTGTTTTCAATCGCCTCTTGTGAAATATCTTCCGGCATCTCATGCGTGACAGAGTAAAAACTTACACGGTCACATGCCTTTTTCTTCATACCGACATAGGCGTGGCTTGCCGGATCTCCTCCGACAAGAATTACGGCCAAGCCCGGAACACGGCTGGTCTCTTGTTTGAGCTGTTTAACATCAGCCGCGACTCTGTCTTCAATCTTTTTAGCGAGGGCTTTACCATCGAGAATTTGCATATATTCACCCATAAAAACGGTACCAATGGTGTCCGTAATTTAAATTTCGTTAATATACCGATAAATTGATTATAAGGTGCTTTTGGATGAAGTTTTGGCTGTTGGCTCTTCTCGTTATCTCTCTACACTCGGCAGAGTCGTTTATTACCAAAGAGGAGTATGCCAGACAGCTTTTTCATAGTCCACGAGGGATCGGATGTCATCTTTGCCACGGTGAATCGGGCGAAGGGAAGCTGATCGCCAAATATGAAGATAAAAAAGAGGCTAAATCTTTTTCCGGATCGGCTATTAAAGATATGGATTTCGATCGATTTTCAGAGGCTCTCAACGGCCGGGTCCGCGGTATGCCGCGTTACTTTCTGACAAAGAGTGAAGTCAAAGCCCTCTATTACTATCTGCAGTTCAAAAATAAGAGACCCGATGATGACAAAAAGCAAGATTGAAGCGATAGAGAATGCGTTGGCTCAGCGTGACCTCCCGGCCCTGGATCGCTTAGCCAGACCAACCTATCGCACACGTAATAAAAAAAGTGACTTTCGCAGCGCACTAATGCTCTCCGCCCATAATCTCAGGCATCTGCTTAAAATCGAGTCCCTTGAAGCTGACTGTGTCATGATCAACCTCGAAGATGGGGTAAGTAAACAAGAGAAACCGTTTGCCCTTGCCTTGACGGCTATTTTTCTGTCTGAGCTCAGAGAGTGTGAAAAAAAGCTCGTTGTCCGGGTAAATGCGCTCAATGAGGGCGGTTTTGATGAGATCACCTACCTCAATCAGTTTCATCCCGATGCTATCCGTGTCCCAAAAATACGCACTCCCGACGAAGTCAAAGCAGTACTGGCCCTGCTCGATGAAGAGACGGAGCTGCACCTCTCCATTGAGACAAAAGGGGCATGGGATAACCTGAATCACCTTGCCATCGATAAACGTGTGACGACCTATTATCTCGGGATTTTGGATCTTTTTGCCGATATGCGCCTGCCGCAGTCTCTCATCACACCGGATAACCCGACTATGCAGTATATGCTTTCACATTTTCTTATTACAACCAAGGCGATCAGCGTCAAACCGGTCTCTTTTGTCTATCAGGATTTTAAAAATATGGATGCTTTTTATGTATGGCTGGAGCTTGAAAAGCGTATGGGATTTACTGCGAAAGGGTGTATTTCGCCTTCACAGGTCACTGCTGTACATGAGATATTTGTCGATGAAGTGGCAGAACTTGAACGTGCGCATGTGATTGTCAAACTCTTTGAGATGAATCGTGAGATGGGGATTACCGGTTTTGTCGATGAGGAGTATGGATTCATCGACGAACCTATCTATAAAGGGGCTTTGGCACTGCTTGATAAAAAATAGTGTCTGTGTTGCCCTGATTGACTTTAGGGCACCTCTAAAAACCCTGGATATCATCAGAGGGCAAAGAAGGTGCAAGATTTCGTTTTAAAATCTTGAAGGACTACCCATAGGTAAATGTGCGAAGCCTGCCCTTGGGTGCAAGAGATTTTAGG
>JAYEMF010000114.1:32392-33980 GCA_034717975.1 Campylobacterota bacterium | reverse complement strand
AGTGGTACGCCCTAAAGGATTCGAACCTTTGACCTACGCCTTAGAAGGGCGTTGCTCTATCCAGCTGAGCTAAGAGCGCGCATCGTTAACGATTATGGTGCGCCCGATAGGATTCGAACCTATAACCGTCGGATCCGAAGTCCGATACTCTATCCAGTTGAGCCACGGGCGCCACTGTAAAAAATTATTTTTCTATTCATTTTAAATCATGGGGTGAGATACGGGATTCGAACCCGCGACCCCCGGCACCACAAACCAGTGCTCTAACCAACTGAGCTAATCTCACCATGCATAAAATAAATAAAAAAGTGGTCGGGGTGAAAGGACTCGAACCTTCGGCCCCCTGGTCCCAAACCAGGTACTCTAACCATACTGAGCTACACCCCGACCGTTCAGCTAATGAAGCCTGAGCTAGATTAGTGAGGCGAAATTATAGTTAATATTTCTTTCTTTGTCAATAGAAAAGGGCAAAAGGTTTGACCTAATAGGAATCTTTTGTATAATAATGCCATTAAAGCAGAGGTTTGTGTATGAAAATAGCACGTTTTAGCAGGATTGGGTTTATTCTAGCAGCAGCAGGAAGTGCTGTTGGTCTTGGTAATATCTGGAAATTTCCTTATATTACCGGTGAAAATGGTGGCGGTGCTTTTGTCTTGGTCTACCTGATAACGGTACTGATGATCGGTTTCTCTATTATGATTGCCGAGATGCTTATAGGTTATATGGGCCGACGTGATGGGGTGAGCAGCTTCGAATCACTGGCCCCCCGTCATAAAGAGCGATGGAAATATGGCGGTTTTATGGGACTGGCCGGGCTGTTTATTATGACCTTCTACTCCGTTGTTATAGGATGGATCTTTCATTATATAGTTGTAGCCCTCAGTGGTCTTCCTGCATCGGTCGGCGAAGCGGAAATGCTCTTTAACGGGATGCTGAAAGAGGAGATTTCAACACAGATTCTCTATCATACTATTGCCTTTTTGCTTATTACGGCGGTTGTCATTCGCGGTATTAAGGGCGGGATTGAGCGTCTGAACCTGATCTTGATGCCTCTTCTCTTTCTTATTGTCGGCGGGATGTTCCTGTACGCCATGACCTTAAGCGGCTTTGCCCAGGCCTGGTCATTTATGTTTGAACCGGACTGGAGCAAACTCAACTCCGAATCCTTTGTGACGGCGGTCGGTCATGCCTTCTTTACGCTTTCGTTGGGGATGGGTGCCATTATGACCTACTCGGCATCACTGCCGAAAGACAGTAACCTTGTTAGAAGTTCGTTGATCGTTGTCGGACTCGATACGGGTATTGCTCTGCTTGCGGGCCTGATGCTCTTTACCTTTTTGTATGAGTATGGAGGAGAGCCTTCAGCAGGTCCTGGTCTGGTCTTTATCTCTCTGCCGGCAGTCTTTTATGAGATGGGTGTTTTAGGAAACTTTTTCGCGGTGATATTCTTTATTGCCCTTGCTTTTGCCGGATTGACATCGGCGGTATCACTGGTTGAACCGATGGTGCAGTATCTCATTGACCGTTTTGATATGAACCGTTTCAGAGCTTCCGTTGCTATGGGCCTTTTCTTCTATCTTGTGGGGAT
>JAYEMF010000114.1:0-32292 GCA_034717975.1 Campylobacterota bacterium | reverse complement strand
CTTTTGCCGGATTGACATCGGCGGTATCACTGGTTGAACCGATGGTGCAGTATCTCATTGACCGTTTTGATATGAACCGTTTCAGAGCTTCCGTTGCTATGGGCCTTTTCTTCTATCTTGTGGGGATCATTGCACTGCTTTCAAATACTTCGGCATATGGCGATGCGCTGACCTTCGGATCGAAAAATTTCTTTGACTGGGTTGATTTCTTCACAGCTTCTGTCATGTTGCCGCTTGGTGGCCTGGTAATGTCTCTGTTCGTCGGTTATACAATTGAGAAGGAGCGCCTGGAATCCATTCTAAAACCGCACTTCGGTATTCTCTTTGATGTTTGGTATTTCAGCCTCCGCTATATTGCCCCGATCGCTCTGTTCGTCGTAATGCTGCACCTGATGGGAGCCCTTGAACTATGAGCCGGGCGTTGATCGATGAGTGTAAATCACTTCTAATCGAGCAGGGAATCAATCCTGCTTCAACTATAGAATTTACCATCAATGAGACTATTCATACCCTTTCATTACAACAGATTATCGAAACGTTTATGCAGGCTTCCGAAGAGGCACAGCTGGTTTTCATCACGGCACTGAAAAAAGCGATGGAGTCAGGTAACATGGGAATTCAGAGTTTTTTCGAGGGGATGGGAAAACTGCTCTTGATGAGCCAGTTTTCTGATAAAGATATTACAGTGATCTAAAAAGAGTTAAAATCTCTTTTTAGAACTGAATCATCCCATCGACAGGTGAACTGGCTGTTGCATAAGGGCGTTTTGGAATACGCCCGGCAAGGTAGCTCATACGACCTGCCTGTACAGCATGTTTCATAGCCTGTGCCATGACCATAGGATCTTGAGCCTGAGCGATAGCCGTGTTGGTCAGAATACCTTCTGCACCCAGTTCCATCGCGTATGCTGCATCAGATGCACAGCCGATCCCTGCATCAACAATAACAGGAACGTTAACGGCATCGCGGATAAAGACGATGTTGTACGGGTTCTGGATACCAAGACCCGAACCGATCGGTGCGGCAAGAGGCATGATCGCATGTGCACCCGCACCTTCAAGACGTTTGGCCATGATCGGATCATCAGAGGTGTAAGCCATAATGGTAAAGCCGTCTTTGGCAAGGACTTCACACGCTTTGATCGTCTCAAGGACATCCGGGTAGAGTGTTTTCTGCGTATCGCCGATCACTTCGAGTTTGATCAGGTCGATGCCGGTTGCTTCACGTGTTAGACGGAAGGTAGTGATCGCTTCTTCAGCTGTCACACACCCTGCAGAGTTTGGCAGGAATTTAACATTGGTGCCGGCAAAGGTATCACGCAGATTCTCTTTGTCCGGATCGGTAATGTTCAGACGGCGCACCGCTACGGTGATCAGTTCTGATCCTGAGGCCAACGTCGCCTCTTTAGTCGTTTCAAAATCTTTATATTTGCCGCTGCCTACGATGAGACGGCTTCCAAGTTCATATTTTCCGATTTTCAGGATATTGTCCATAAAAAAATCTCCTTTTATCTGATTAAACACGCTACTTGAACAAAGTCCAAGTAGCTACGCTGGCCGCTGTGGCACTAAAGCTAGCCTCTTATGAGGCAGAGTCTATTTTTGTGAGGATTTATAGCATAACGATTCTGTTACGATACTTATTTGTTCTTTTTAAGCAATTTAATAATGGTTGCGGGAAGCAGGGAGTGTTCAAGTGAGCGTATTTTTGCCGTAAAGCTTTCCAGTGTCTCATCATTGTTTTTTGCAAACGAGTCCTGTGCGATAACTTGCCCGCTGTCAAGCTCTTCGGTTACCCAATGGACTGAAATTCCACCATAGGATTCTGAGCTTTCAAAACTTTTCTCAATGGCTCTGGTACCCTTAAAAAGAGGAAGCAGCGAGGGATGTATATTGATCGCTTTGTAGTTGGCTCTGAAGAAAACGGGTGAGAGGATTCGCATGAAGCCGGCCATGACGACAAGCTCTGGTTCATAGCTGTTGATAGTTTTAATCAGTTCGGTGTCAAAGGCTTCCCGACTTTCATAAAGGGTATGGTCGATCACCTCGACAGGAATGTTGTGTGCCCTTGCTCTTTCGATACCGCCGGCCTTGGGACGGTTAGTGATCGCTGCAGTGATAAAGCACTCTTTCTGATGCATGGTTTGGATGAGGTTGAGAAGATTGCTCCCCTCACCGCTGAAAAGGATAACGATCTTCTTCATAGCGACTTCAAGCCATCGATCAGGTCCAGTGGCGTCATAGCGTAATTATTATGCTCAAACAGTGCCGCAGCCGAAGTGTGTGCCAATGAACCGCTAATAGCGGCTTCAAGCGGCGAATAGCCCTGTGCCAGAAGGGCACCGATAAGGCCGTCAAGCACATCGCCGCTGCCCCCTTTTGCCAGGAGATTACTGCCGTGCGGATTGATGAAAAATTTCCCCTCCCCGGCGATAATGACGTTGGCACCTTTAAGCAGCAGGAGAGTGTCGGGATAGGCTTGGCTAAAGAGTTCGACATAGTGAAAACGGTTTTTCTGAAGTTCGTCAACGCCAATGCTGGCAAGAGCACAACTGCTCAGCAGCCGGGTAAACTCTTTGGGGTGAGGGGTAAGTACGGTCTGTTTGCGTGTCAGCAACTCAGTGAGCATAGTATGACTGAAGAGATCGGCATCGATTACCATTGGCAGGTCATTGTCAAGGAGTGATCGAAGTTCATTTTCGGAGAACTCCTGCCCCAGGCCCATACCCGCTGCAATGGCTGTAGTGGTTTCGGGCAGCAGATGTGACTGCATCAGCTCACAAGGAAGATGCACCTGTTCGTTACTGATCAGGGTGACGAGGCCTGCTCCAAAGCGTAAAGCGGCACTGCCGGCGATCACTGCCGCTCCCTCTTTCTCACCGCAGATCAGACTGAGATGGCCATAGCTCCCTTTATGGGAGTTGCTCTTTTTTCGCAGTGGCAGCTTCAGGTCCTCTTGATCCAGAAGTTGCCAACTGCTTGGTCGTTCATAGAGGCTGCGGGAGACACCGAGATCGAGGACATCAACTTTCCCGACAACAGTTTTGGCGGCATCACTATAGAGTGAACGCTTCAGGGCGCCCATTGTGAGCGTGACATCTGCCTTGAAGGTTGTCGGCTCCAACGTGCCATCAGGATGGACTCCGGAAGGGACATCACAGGCAATCCTGAATGCCTTGGAACGGTTTGTCTGCTCGAGTAAAAGTTGAGTGTCGGTGTCGAACGTCCGTGAAAAACCGGTACCAAAAAGGGCATCAACAATAATGGTGCACTCTTCTAAAGCTGTTGTCGGCTTCAAGCCAATCAGTTCTGCACGTTTAAGCTGTAACTGACACATCGGTGATGCAGCGCCATGAGGCAGTAGCAGTCTGATTCTGTAGTCATGGTGCAGAAGCCGACCGACTGCAATCCCATCTGCTCCGTTATTGCCCGGACCACAAACAATGGTGATTGATGAATCCAGAGGGAAGTTCTGGCGGATATAGTCAGCCATCCCATCCGCCGCGTGCTCCATGAGGAGATCTTCAGTTAGACCAAACTCCTCATAACAGCGCTGATCGAGCGAACCGGCCTCTTCAAAAAGATTTTGCATAGGTTCAGGTGCTCCTACAGTTCAAAGACATCCAGAATCATGTTGGTTGCCTGTTCGAGACGGATGATCTTGTTGCCCATACGCATCACTTCTGAACCGATCGGTCCCACCTCAAGGGTCTCTTTCAGCTCTGTAGGTACAGGTTGCAACTCTTTTTTGTAGCTCTCAGGGAGCTTATGACCGATGTTGACATTCTTTTCCCATGCCGGAGGGAGTGTTCCGGTACGCTTGTATTTTTTAGCCAGACCCGGCGGAAGATGACGATAGTAGTGTTGCACTGTACGTTTTTCTGCCTGGGAAAAATCTTTAGAAGCTTTTCCTTTCTGCTGCTTCCCTTTCTCTTTTTTATGCTGTTTCTCTTTTTTACTTTTCCCTTTGCCGTTCTCTCTGTCTTGTTTGGCAAACGCTGTTCCGCCCAATAGTAAAAGGCTCAGTGCTACTGCAATCGATCTACGCATATCTCTCTCCTGTGTCAATTTATGAAAATTATACCGCAATCAATAAAGGGCACCAAAAGATTGGTATTCCGCAGTAAGGAAGAGGGAGTATTGACGAAGCAACTCTAGGCTATAATCACAGTCATGGAAAACAACTATACCGAAATAGCCAAAGAGACGCTCGAGATCGAAGCCAAAACACTGTTTGATGCTGCCCGTGAACTGGGTGGTGAAATTGATGCTGCTGTCGCGATGATCCTTAAGTGTGATGGCAAGTTGATTATTACCGGTGTGGGAAAGTCCGGGCTTATCGGCGCCAAGATGGCGGCAACATTTGCATCGACGGGCACACCCAGTTTCTTTCTTCACCCGACAGAAGCGCTGCATGGTGATCTTGGTATGATCGGTGAAAACGATGTCGTTCTGGCGATCAGTTACAGCGGTGAGAGCGAAGAACTCAGCTCCATTCTGCCGCACATCAAACGGTTTGATATTCCTTTGATCGGTATGACACGAAATAACCGCTCGACGTTGGGGAAATTCAGTGACCTGGTGCTGCCGATCCGCGTGGAGAAAGAGGCGTGCCCGCTAGATATCGCCCCGACCAGTTCGACGACATTGACCCTGGCACTTGGCGATGCCCTGGCAGTCTGCCTCATGAAAGCCCGTGATTTCCAGAAAGAGGATTTTGCATCATTTCATCCGGGAGGCTCGCTGGGCAAACGCCTTTTTGTCAAGGTAAAAGATCTGATGCGTCGCGATGATCTGCCTGTCGTCACTGAAAATACACCGGTCAAAGAGGCGATTGTGGCTATTGGCGAAGGGCGTTTGGGTACGGTATTGGTGGTTGACAAGGAAGAGAAGCTGGTAGCTTTGGTCAGTGATGGTGATATACGTCGGGCATTGATGGAAGCAGATTTTTCACTTGATGCTCCGGTGTCGGCATACGCGACGCACTCCCCTAAAACGATTGAAGATGACACTATGCTGGCAAGCGATGCGCTGGTGCTGATCGAGCAGATGAAAATCCAGCTGCTCGCGGTGACAGACAGAGAGAAAAAAATCAAGGGCGTACTGCATCTGCATACGCTTGTAGAGGCAGGTATATCATGATGCGACTCAATAAATTTATTGCCCACTATTCGACCTATTCACGCCGTGAGGCCGACAAAGCTATTCAGGATGGTTATGTCCGTGTTGATGATGAGGTGGAGACAAATCCGGCGACACAGGTAGATGAGCGATGGGCCAAAGTCTATATTAGCGGCAAGAAGATCGTCCCGACGGATCAGTTTACGGTGATCGCCTACAGCAAGCCAAAAGGTGAACTGGTGACAAAAAGTGATCCGAAAGGCCGGCGTACGATCTATGATACACTGGATCACAAATATAAGCACTTCATTCCGGTGGGACGGCTTGATTATGCAACGGAAGGGCTGCTGTTGCTTACCGATGCTTCGCGCGTGGCCAATGCTCTGATGACCTCAAAACTTGAGCGTGTATACAAAGTAAAGATCAAAGGCCTGGTTACCGAAGAGATGGAAGCGGCCATGACCAATGGTCTGGTTCTGGATGATGCAACGGCAGGCGGCCACTATGAGAGTGAAGTGACGGGCATGCATTTTGCACCGTTTTATGCGTATCAGATACAGAAAAACCGTGGGGACTACTCTATCTTGAAAATTGCCATCGGAGAGGGCCAAAACCGTGAGATCAGACGTTTTTTCGCTCACTTTGGAGCTGAGGTGGCGGACCTGAAGCGTTTGAGTTTTGGCGGGATTGAACTAAATAACCTTCCAACCGGCAAGACGCGTTTTCTCTCCCGCAGCGAATATGGCAGTCTGCACCAGTTTCTAGCCGAAGTCAAGAAAAAACAGTAATATCCTTTTATGTCAGATTTTACACAACTTTTACGCCCAACTTCTTTTGACGGGATGGTCGGACAGCTCCACCTTAGTTCACCTGATGCACCGCTCAGAAAGTTATGTGAAGCCGAAGGGCTCGGGCACTCTTTTTTCTACGGGCCTCCCGGTTCCGGTAAAACGACTATTGCCCGTATTATTTCCAATGTTTTGGACCTCCCCTTTTATGAGTTCAATGCCACTTCCCTGAAGATCGAGCAGCTTCGCAAGATCTTCGATCAATACAAAAATACACTTCAGCGGCCATTGATCTTTATCGATGAAGTGCATCGGCTGGCAAAGAACCAGCAAGAGGTACTACTTCCCGTCATGGAGAGTAACAGTGTGTTAGTTATCGGTGCTTCGACTGAAAATCCCTATTTTTCACTAACAGCGGCAATGCGGTCACGCTCCATGCTGTTTGAACTCAAAACCATCGGTAACAACGCGTTAGCCCAGCTGCTTGAACGTGCATTGAGAGATGGAAAATTGAGCATGGAAGATGATGCCAAAGCCTACATTGTCCGATCATCCGGCGGGGATGCCCGTGCCATGTTGAAACTGCTTGAGTTCGCTTCAGTGCTTGATGCACATATCAGCTATGAGCATCTTGTCTCGCTTCGGCCGAGTGCGCAGAGTCAGGGCAGTTCGGAAGCGGGCGTACACTATGATCTGGCCAGTGCCATGATCAAATCGATACGCGGTTCCGACCCGGACGCAGCGGTTTATTACCTGGCACGGCTGATAGAAGGCGGTGAACCGCCTGAGTTCATCGCCCGGCGTCTTGTAATTTTGGCCAGTGAAGATGTGGGCAATGCCAATCCTCAGGCATTGACACTCTGTACGAGTGCAATGACCTCAGTATCTAAAATAGGGTATCCCGAAGCCCGGATTATCCTCTCTCAGGCCGTAATCTACCTCTCTGCCTCGCCAAAATCAAACAGCGCCTATGCAGCCATCAATGAAGCGCAAAAGGCAGTGCGAGACGGCGTATTATTGGAGATTCCAAAAAACATTCAGCAGTGGAATGAAAACTATCTCTATCCGCACGATTTCGGTGGATGGGTCAAGCAGGAGTATCTGAGCCGGCCGATGAAGTTTGTCTCATTCAAGCCGATCGGTTATGAGCAGAAGATGGGTGAGTGGCTGCGAAGTATCAGGCAAGAAGAGTAAAGGTGCCCTAAATTCAATTAAACAGTGTTATTGGAATTTTGCAATATCATCAGGTAGTTTCCCCTGCGTCAGGGTCAGCCAGAGTGAACGTGGACGGTGCTGGGTCTGCTCTTCACTGAGGCTAAAACCTTCTCCCTCTTCGTTAAGCAGACGAATCAACTGATAGGTTTCATTATCCATTCCAAACAGAAAGACATACTGCTCAATTCCCTGTTTCATCATCTCATATTCGTGCCGTGTCAGATAGTATTTTAACTGCATCTGATAACTGCTGCGCAGAAGGTTGCCGATCTTGTCACTGCGGGTGCTAAGGGTGATCAGTTCACCAAGGATCTCTTTGAGGGAAGCTGTATTGCCTGCAATGACTGCCTCTTCACATGATTCAATCATCTTCTCCCATGCTTTTTCCATCTTTTTGGCCTGTGGGAGTACGGAAAGTTCACTTGAACGGTCAAGGAGCTCATAATAGCGCTGTTTATTGCCTTTTTCGAGGTTTAGCTGTAAGCGCTCAGCTTTTTGGAGAAACTGTACAATATGGTCATAATGGTGTGTGAGGTGAGGAATCTGTTTGAGTTCATCGGCCAATTGTGAGGCT
This sequence comes from Campylobacterota bacterium, assembly GCA_034717975.1. Taxonomy (GTDB): domain Bacteria; phylum Campylobacterota; class Campylobacteria; order Campylobacterales; family Sulfurimonadaceae; genus BB26. The sequence continues at coordinate 24,595 of JAYEMF010000114.1, read as the reverse complement.
TTTTCAAACTGATTGGTCTTGATGGCGCGCATAATCGACTCAATCATCTCATCGGCACTGGCTATGATCGCTTTGTAAGAGGGGGTGTCGCAGAGGACAGGATCATTTTCTGTCAGTTTTTTTAGCGTGATGAAGTCTCTGGCATGGATCGCTTTGGAAAAGGCGATAACTACCTTGGTGCGATGCAGAAGAAGGCGGATGAATGTACTTTTAGCCGGAACGGTCAGAAAATCGGCAAAGGCAGCTTTTGCATGGGCCTCATCCCCTTTAATAATCAGTTTTTGGGCTTTAGTGAAGGCTTTTTCCCACTGCTCTTCAAGATTGGCATAGCTCTTTGTCTGTTGAAGCGAGGGGTACTGTACGCTCAGACCATAGGCCGCCGCATATTTTGTCTCTTTGATCAGATGTTTAAAGCGCGGAAAGTTATCAAAAGCATTAAAGAGCATCTGGATCTTATGACTTTTTTGCGGTACTTTGCCAAAAGGTATTAAAAATATCTTGGCATCATCATGTCTGCCGGAAGCGAGTGCCCGCAGAGCCTTGTTGTAAGCAAGATGGAAACGTTCATCCATTTTTTGAAAGGCGACAGAGCTTCTGATAATAGGCTCATGATCCGCCATGGCATAAGCTAGACGGTAGTTCTCATCATCAACCAATAGATCAAATTCTGAAAAAGGGGAGAGCTCAGCCTGCTTGATCTCGCCATTTTCAAGGCCTATAAGAAGGGAGTTTGGAGCATTCCGGGTCATTGCCCGAATCGGTGAATCGGTAGCGATGTAGTGATTGTCAGCCACTTCCATAGTCGCTATATTGATTAGTGCAATGTGATTATATTTTGAAGCAGCCAATAGAAATTTGTTTTCACTGAAATATTGCAGATGTGCTATGGCCCCAATGGTCGTAGGGACACGTTTGATTGGGTGATGCTCCTCTATATGGATCAATTCAATCAGACCATCCTCATTGCCGCTGATCAAGTGGTTGTCATCCATAAAGCAGATGGCGTCGATACGGCGTCTCCCCGGTTTCAAGCGCCGGGTATTGGCCTGTGACCGAAGGTTGGTGACGACGATGGAACCGCCATAGCCGCTTGTAGCCACCATCGTGTCAGAGAATGCGATAGCTGAGACGTAGTTGTGTGTTGGTGCAGTGAGCATGGTTGGAGTAAATTCGGGAAATGAAGAGAGACGTGCAATCAGGTTGATGCCATCAACACGCCAGAGAAAAACCCGTCCGGTAGAGGTTCCTGCAACAATGTAGGTAGATGAGGGATCAAATGAGAGCTGCTCAATAGAATTTTCCTGAGTAGCGTAAGAGCGTATCAACCTCTTTGATTCAATATCAATAAGACGAAGGGCGTGCCCTTTTGAAGTCTCATGCGAAAAGGCAAAATAACCGCCGTCCGGACTAAAAGCGATACCATGAGCATGTGGTTCAAGTTCATCGATCTTGAGATGGGTGATGATTTTACAGGTTGCATGCTCAAGCAGATAAACGCCGTCATTGGCAGTGACAACACCAATATCTCCATTTTCAAGTTGCTGAAGATGAACAATGGTTGATTTGTCAGTTCGGCACTGGCTGATGAGTGGCATAAACGCTCCCGCTTTTTTGGCTCAATATGGGTTTTTTTAGAGATATTCTTATTTTACTGATGAGAATCTGAATATCACCTTGTAGCGAGATATTGTAGTGATAAGTTACAGGTAAAATAGCGCGGAGAGTATGATTACAAAGAATAAATAAGATTTTATTTTTTGAATGATATAATATTATACTTTATACAAGGAGATTCGATGACAAAAATTGCTGGTATTGCACTTACAGCTATGGTTACACTTGGAATGATGTCTACATCTGCAATGGCGGATGCGGCTAAAGGTCAAAAACTTTACTCTAAAAAGCTTAAAAAAGCTTGTGGTATATCTGGAGCTAAAATGGCTGGATCACACACACAAGATGAGTGGACAGAGATTAATGAAGAGGGTAAACTTCTTGAAGAGATTCAAAAGCAGTGTCCTAAAGTTAAAGGTTTAAAAGAGAAATATCTTCCACACCTGTTTGACTTCTTCCACCAATACGGTAGCGACAGCGGTAACGTACCTTCTTGTTAATACCAGGGGTTTGCCTTCTGGCAACCCTTCTACCCTCTTTTTAATCTAGCTACTCTTCTAAATTTCTTCTGCAGATATCAAAATTTTCTTTCTTAACTTGATCTATTTTTATCAAGGATAACTCTTTTGCAAACGCTATTTCAAACTTAAAGTGCACCACTTATAGAATTCAATAGGCGGGTAAATAGAGAAGCGTTGATTGCGAAAAGAGTAATCAGATGTTAAAGAAGAGAGTGAAGAACTTACTGTATAGATAGAATTGTTTTTCGTGATGAGATATGGCCAAACGGGCTTAGCCGTTTGACATCACTCTAGTGGTGATCTTCATCAAGGTTAAAGACTTTTGTTCCCACATAATACATCAGGAGACAAAGACCAACGCCTCCTAAAGAGATCATAATCTCTGCCGATGAGGGCATATACTCAATCCACTCGGGAGCGAGTTGATACTCTGTTTTTTTCATCATCTGAAGCGGTTTTAGCTGGGTGTCATGCACAAGGTTATAGCGCATGAACATAATTCCGACCATACCACTCATGGATGCCCAGAACATGCCTATTACATTTTTACCCATATCTTTTAAGATGATGATCAGAGGAATGACCATCGCGAGGATGACTTCTGCCCAGAATGTCCAGCTTCCTAAAATATGCATGCCTACTTCAGCACGGTTTGGCATACCGCCATAGATGTCTGTCAGCATTTTCCAGGTGACAAAGAAAATCAAAATCGAGATTAACAGTCCCTGGATCTTTGCCAGGTTTGTCAGCATCTTCGTTGCACTTTCATTGAATTTCAGGTGATATCTGAACCCGTACATAATGAATGCAAGGTAGATACCGGTAATAAATGCGGTCAAAATAAAATAGGTTGGATAAAAAACACCATTTGAGATCGGACGCGCATTTAAAAAACCAAAGACACTACCAAGGTTTGAGTGTGCTGCAAGACCCACAAGCAGACCGGAAAGTCCAAAATAGCGTGCCCATTTCATGTCATTTTTGAGCAGGAAAACAAACTCGATGATCATAAAAGTAAGGTAGATGCCATAAAGGGTTCCCATCCACCAGATCGCTGAAGTCAACCCTGGGCTAAGGACATTGTAGATCAGCATGGTCACCGGGTGACCGATCTCAAACGCGATGACGGCAAAACCTGCTAAGATCGTGACGATCGAACCGAAAATGGCGCGTTTGGAGATCTGCATATAGTCTTTAAAGCCAAAAACATCGCCTAGTGAACCGACGATACAAAGTCCTGTGCTCGAGACAACAAAAAAGATGTAGACAGCGATCAGCAGTCCCCATGGATGTTCTCTTGTTACACCGTAGGCGTGGTGACCATGTGACAAATAGGTGGCTACACCTACAACAAACATTGCCAAAAATGCCAATATCATTACCGCAAGAAGCATATTCCTCGGTGTTTTTTCAAACGATAAAATATCTTTGATCGATACTTTGTTATAAGGAATAGTCGTTATAAATTCTTTAATACTCATTTTTGACTCCTTTTACAGTAGATAGAACAATTTTGGTTTGGTACCGAGATGTGTCTTGAGGGTTTTGCTCTCTCTAGTCATCAGTACCTGAGAGATCTCGCTTTCAGGATCATCCAGATCGCCGAAGATTCTCACCTTGGTTGGACAGGTGTTCTGACATGCCGTTGTCGTCTCGCCGCGAGCGAGTCGGGTGTCAGAACAGAAATTACATTTGTCAACGGTTACCGTTCTCTGATCAACATAGCGTGCATCATAAGGGCAGGCGTTCATGCAGTAACTGCACAAGATACACTTTTCCGGATCGACACGCACTACTCCGTTGTCATCATAGTAGGTCGCATGCGTCGGACAGACCGCTTGACACGGGGCCTCGTCACAATGTTGACACTGGCTTGGATAGAAGGTGTTTGACGCAATGCTGAGCATTGGATATTCCCCCTGTATTTCGCCAGTCCCTACCCAGATCCTGTGTGCATCCGCACCCAACAGGATTCCGTTTTCCTCTTTACAAGCTGTTTCACATGCTTTACAGTTGATACAGTTTTTATAATCTAATGCCATTCCATATCTAGCCATAATTACACCTTCCTAATTTCTACATTTGTTTCATGCATGGCGGCAGCACCGTAAACCGGTTCTGTGACATCTTCGATAATGGCATTGTCATTACCACCGTTTTTATATGCCCAGGTCAGTGCCTCACTCTCTTCGCCAAAGCCATGGATAAAGAAGACAGTGTCTGGAGCGATCTTCTCTGTCGGATAAGCTTTGATCCTTGTTGTTCCGGCCGTGCTGGAAACTTCGATCATATCGCCAAATGCGATACCTTTGGCTTTAGCTACCCGTTTGTTGATCCAGATGTAGTTTTCAAACATCAGGTCTCTTAACATCGAGTTGTTTGCCGTTCCGCTTTGTGTGAATTGAGCGTGGCGACCGGTAAGCATTCTGTACTTGCCTTCCGGGATCGTATACTCATACTCTGTGCGCCATACCGGCATAGGATCAATCCCTTTATCTGCAAGGCTTTTGATAACACACTCCAGTTTTCCTGAAGGAGTTTTCAGTTTTCCGCCACCAACGCTGTAGGCTTTTTTATCTTCCGGATAGTACTGGTGTTCGTTGACCGAAGTCTGTTTGAAGTACTCATCCATTTTCGGATAGTAGACTCCATGCTCTCTCAGGGCTTCAGCTGCTCCATGGTAGTCATGAACGGCATGCTCGTTCATCATCTCCTGAGATTCATGGAATGGCAGGTTGAGGTCAAATTCTGCATAGACCTCCTCTTCGCTTGAATCCTCAATCTCCTCCTGGACATCTTCATCATATTTCTTGGTGATCTCGAACATAGGCTTGCTAAGCTTTCGGGTCAGGCTTCGCATAATATCCAGTACCGGTTTGCTCTCATACATAGGCTCGACCACTCTGTTTCTCTGAGCAATTGACGGTTCTACCCCGCCAAAAGTCTTAACCGGATCGGTTCTTTCGAGATAGTGGGCTTCCGGGAGTACGACATCGGCATACATCACCGTGTCGCTTGGCATCGTATCGATAGCGACAACAAGCTCCATCTTTTTAAGCATCTCGATCGTTTTGGCGCTATTTGGCATATTCATGACAGGGTTGTGTTTATAGATGAACATACCGCGCACGTTATATGGCATTCTTCCTTCAAGGAAGCGGTTACGCCATCCTATCCATGAACCACCGCCGGTAACGATAGCACAGTCATCGTAACCTGGTTCACCTTTCTTGCGCTCTGTCTTTTCACCTGAGGCTCTGGACTCTGCTCTCGCATAAAGCGGCTCAAGTGCTTCATGTCCTTTGATATTGATCTTATCACCGAAGATCAGGCCGCCTTTTGTGTCGATCCCGCCGCTGAGTCCCTGAAAGATCGCCATTGCACGGCGAAGCTGAAAATCATTTTTGGCAAAGGTACTTCGACGCCCCGGGTAGTAGACAGCCTTTGGTGCTGCTGCCATAAAATCTCTGGTGATCTCTGTAATCTCTTCGGCTGCGATGCCTGTAATGCCCGCTGCCCATTCCGGTGTATAATTATTGCTGATGACGCTCTCTTTGTACTCATCAAAACCATTGAAGAACTCCGCAACATACTTTTTGTCATAAAGCTCTTCGGTTAAGGTAATGTAGGTCATAGCAAGAACAAGTGCCAAATCGGTACCAGGTTTGATCGGCAGCCACTTGTCGGCTTTTGCCGCAGTGTTGGTAAAACGCGGGTCAATACAGACCAGTTTTGCCCCTCTTTGTTTAGTACGCTTGAACAGGTCCATAGTGTCCGGTGTAACAATGGCTTCGGCACGATTGGCTCCGGCCATAATGACGTACTCGGCATTGTCAAGGTCAGATTGAGGGTAAGCTCCAATGGTGACTCCATAACCGGATGCGACTGTCTGCAGACAGATAGAGGCGTGATTGAGCCAGTTTGCAGAACCAAATCCCTTGAAGAATGTCTTGAAGGTATGCTCTGCCATCCCTTCCCCCGCACAAAACAGGAATGAAGAACGGTTGTCTTTCTCTTCATCAAGAATCTTCAATGTCTTTTCGGTGATGTAATCATAGGCTTCATCCCATGTGACTGCCTTAAACTTTCCACTCCCCTTTTCACCGTCACGGATCATCGGGTATTTGAGGCGGTCAGGATCATACAATGCCTGAATTCCCGCATTTCCTCTTGGACACAACATGTTTTTAGATTTTGGAAACATCGGATTTGGGTTGAGTTTTGTTACCACCCCATTTTCAACTCGTGCCAGTGCCGCACATTTGTTGACACACATCTCGCACAGTGTCGGGATATCTTTGGATTCTCCGTTACCGGTTCTCGAGTTTAATGATGGCTTCTCTTTCTCTTGTTCACTGGAAAAGAGACTGGGAACGGCAACGGTACTGCCCCCTAATACTGTCAGCGCCACACTGCCTTGAAGAAATTTACGTCTTGAAACTTCTACTTTCATGCGCACCCCTTTCAAACTTAAGAATTTCTTAGCAATATAATTAAGACAATAATTATCCTATTTATATAAGCAATTGACCCATTATACATAGAAAATCTAATAAGTAAAATAAAATTAGGTTATTTTGTAGAATGTGATAGTTTAGTGATTATTGATTGTATAGAAAAAAAGGATAGTAAGTAAAAACTATTCGGGTATTTCAATATTGATATCGTCGAGGTTTCCATATTCAAAATTCTTGTGGCAGGCGGAACAGTTGGCTCTGTCTTTGATGGATTTACGCTTATAGACAGCAGGGTCAATATCGGCATGGGTTTCTCGCCAGTACATCACTTTTGAGGTTGATTTAGGTCTATGCTCACCAATGGACTTGAGCATTTTGACGGCTACTTCACGGGTGGAGTGCTCAGCGCTGTTGGCATACAGATACTCTCTTATGGATGCCTGGGCGGCTCTGGAGATGTTTTGATCCGTAATCTCTTCGTTAAAGTGGTCATCGAGACCATCCATGATCCGTTTCCATGACCGCTCCGGGAATATAAACGGCGGGTAAATTTTATGGCAGTCGCCACAGTCGGTAAAGTAGACATTATGCTCTTTTTCATAGTCGATAAGCGGGTATTTGCTTCGGGTAAAAAAATTATTATAGGTACTGACAATGTAAATAAAAGCGATCACAGAGAGGATGATGAAGGCATAAGAAGCGAAGAGTCCAAATGGCGTTACATCAGTATCGTCACCTTCCGTTCTTTTAAAACCGGTGATCATGGCAAAGACCATACTTGTTTTATGGTAAAACTGCTCAACGAGAACACCGGTGATATGAATGACCGCCCAGGCTGCCAGAAAATAGGAAGCGTAGATATGGATATCGTTCAGTACGAACATATGGCTATAGTAGTTGTCATTCAGGAAAGAGAACATCCCTTTCCCCTCCTGAATGCCGTAGAGCAACAGACCGCTGATAGAAATGATTGAACCGACAGAGACCACCAGAAGAGTAAACCAGCTTGAAGCGGGGTTGTGACCGGCCGGGATCTTACGCCATCGGTTGATAATTTTTTCTTTAAAGTACCAGACCAGATCGGCTAGCCCGAATTTAAATGTATTGAAGGTGGCATAACGCGGACCGACAAATCCCCAGATAATACGGTAGCCAAGCATAACACCGAAAATCCAGCCAAATGCGACATGATAGTGCAGATACTCTTCGGTAAAGGAGGTAATAAAAGAGGCAGTGAAAGAGGATGCGATGATCCAGTGGATTATACGGGTGGAAATTGGCCAGACAAATACATGTCCCTCTTTTCTATTCACGAAGAACCTTATAAAAAATTATAATTATATAGATAAGTTTAGCACAATCTTATGTATATATTTGATTAAACTGTAGATAATTATTAGTGTTTCAAGATGAAAATAGTAAAACGGGGAGATATTATGGAAGTTTGCAGGCGTTTGGTTCGCCACCTTGTAAAAAGGTGGCATGTAAAAGATGATTACTTGTTGATATAGAAATTATTATAGATATAATTTGCCATATCGTCAGTATCGTAATCCATTCCTTTCTTTTTGATCGCTTTGTAGTTGTGTTCCATTACTTCATGGTCAGTTCCAGAAGACTGGGCGTCAAGACCACCGCTTTTAATATCGGTAATAGAGAGTTGAAGCTCATAAACTTCCTGGTCATTGACAGGAGGACCTTTTGGTTTACCGGTTTGCTCGCTCAGTTCTTTAACACCTTCACCCTGCTTACCGTGACATTTGACACACATATCTGTATAAACCTGTGCAGTTGAATATTTATAAGTCACAACCTCTTTTGGTTGCTGTTTCTCTCCGCCACCAGAACATCCGGTGATAAGAAAGAGTGCCGAAAGGCCTAAGATAGTAGTTGCAATAGTTTTCATTTATTTATCTCCTTGATTAATTCTGTTGATTACGCTCTGCCCGGAAGCATACCGTAAATAGTCATAGGTTTAAGTGCATAAACTTTCAGTAACCACCAGATCCAGCGCTCTTGTGTCGGATCAAGCGGGAATGAAGGAGTGGGTTTCTTACTCCAGTCAAATTCTGCAAGCATAACCGTACCAATACTTGTAATAAGTGGACAAACCGTGTATCCGCCATAAGCAGAAGGAAGTTTGCTCTGTCCTTCCATAGTGGCAATAAGGTTATCGACAAGCACTGCGTACTGTTTACGAGCGGAACCGCCGGTTTTACCCATTGGAACGGCAGCGACATCGCCAAGGCAGAAAACATTTGGAAATTTAACGTGCTGAAGAGTCTCTTTTTTGACAGGTACCCAGCCTTTACCCGAACCGATTGGTGAATTAGCTACTTCAGCCGGCGCTTTCATTGGTGGTGTAATATGGATAAAGTCGTACTTTTTCTCAATATTTTTTGATTTGACGATCAGCTCATACTCTTCGAGATCCTCATCATACTCACCTTTTTCTGTCCAACGGTTTTGAAACATAGCTACTTTGTTTGCTGTATCGATACCAACCAGGTTGGTTTTGTACTCCCATTTGAAGTTTCTTGTTTTAAAGTGGTTGACAATAGCGTCGTGATACTCTTTAACACCAAACATCTTACCACCGTTTGGCAGGAAGGTCATCTCAACTTTGTCACGTACACCCGCTTCTACTAAACGTGCGTGTGTCAGGTACATGATTTTCTTTGGAGCACCACCACACTTGATCGGTGTGTTCGGGTGGGTGAAAAGTGCCTGCAGTTTTTCAGGACCTGTGTGTGTTTTCGCTTTTGCAATCAGCTCTTGGATCCCTTTCCATGTAGCAGTTGCACCATCTTGAAAATAGATAGAGTGAACACCGTCTTTACCGACTTTCTGCTTGACGGCACTATTGTCTGTACCTGAAGAAGTGATTACCCCATCGAGCCCTTTGATGGCAGCATAATTCAGCATAAGTCCGGTAGCGATGACCATATAGTCGTAACTGACCTCTTTGCCACCGGCAGTTTTTACCTTGTTGTTGTCAGCATCAAACTCAACAACTTTATCTTTGATCAGTGTAACACCGCTTGGCAGGAAATCATCACGGTTATAGACAATAGCGTCTCCGTCCCAGATACCAGCTCCCACAAGGGTCTGACCCGGCTGATACGAGACAGATTTAGGATCTGGCTCGATTACCGTAATATCCGGGTTGGAAAGGTTGTTGGTCAGTCTGGCTGCTGTTGCCATACCGGCCAGTCCGCCACCAACGATCAGGATCTTACCTGTCGCGCTTGATGCTTTGGCTTCAGTTGCACCAGCTGTTACTCCGGCAATTGCTGAAGCGGCCAGTGGAGAGACAGCCATCAGTTTCATCGCGTCACGGCGTGAAACTTTGCCTTCTTGATCTTCCATTTCAGAGAAGATCTCGTTTAGCAGTTCGTCATTCTTCATATTCTTCTTCCTCACTTTAGTATGAGGTCGATTATACTTATTGGAATCTTAAAGTCAATCATTGGTGATAAAAAACAGGTTATTCCTATGTATATAGTGGCAATATGTTTACTTTATTCACGTTATATTTATTATAATATTTCTCAGAATTATGCTGATGATAAATAGGAATTATTTTACTTTCGTGAGGGGAGTCTGCCGGGGTTTGTGTAGATGCGTTCGAGCATCATCTGAAGGGAGGTTTTTCCGTTAAACTCATTTTTATTAATAGTGTAGCTACAGGTCACTCTTCGATCATCAGGCATAGCAAATACCTCCCTGAATGCAAGTAGTTCATGTGTCCGGCGTTCATGTGAAAAGAGACGCAGATTGATGCGGCTGTGTGAACGATCACTCCCAAAGAGTTTAATCCCAACAACTTCAGCGTCTCTTATCAGAAAACGGGGCCTTGGATTGGCTTCGCCATAAGGTTCGAACTGCTCCAGAATGTCAAGCAGCTCAAAATCGATGGTATTGGGCTCGAGTTGACCCAGAATCTCCTCTTTTGGGAGAAAGTCATCGGGGTCCACTGCTTCAGCCTTCCTGTTTATATGATTGCGGAAACTGTCAAGGTTCTCTGCATTCAGTGAGAGCCCTGCTGCCATCTTATGCCCGCCAAATTTTTCGAGTAGATCAGATTGGGATTTTATCAGCTCATAGATGTCGACCTCACCGACACTGCGGGCACTTCCTTTTGCCCGGCCATTTTCAATACTTAGAACAATGGCAGGTTTTCCAAAACGCTGCACCAGACGTGCGGCGACAATACCGACAACACCTTCATGCCAATGCTCGGCCGCTGCAACAATGATCAGGTCTTCAGGGTTGACATGGGAAACTGCCTCTTCGGTTACCTGTGCTTCGGTTGCTTTGCGCAGTTTATTCAGTTGATCGAGCAGCTCAAATTGTTTAAATGCAGATGCTTCATCTTCGGCAGTCAGAAACTGAAGAGCGATTGAAGCATCTTCAAGCCGACCGGCTGAATTGATACGGGGTGCAATCTGAAAACCGATATCTTCCGAGGAGAGGCGTGATTTGTTCAGGAACTCCTTGATGATAACGGATGAGGGGCGTTGACTTAGCTGCATCTGCTGCAGACCAGCCTGAACAAGAGCACGGTTGATCCCGATAAGCGGCATCACATCGGCTACGATTGCCAATGCCAGCAGTTCCATAAACTGTTTCATATCAATAGTGAGCTTAAGTACCTGCTTGACAAGTCCCATCAAAAGCCAGGCCACCTGTGCTCCACATATCTCTTTAAACGGGTAGGGACAGTCTGTGAGCTTAGGGTTGACAATGGCATAGGCATCAGGCAGTTCATCTGCGGGGGTGTGGTGATCGGTGATGATCAGGTCGATACCCCGCTCCTTGCAGAGTCTGGCTGCCTCAAAAGCAGAGATGCCATTGTCAACTGTGATGACCAGGTCAGCATCGATACGCTCAAGAACAGATGGGGAGACGCCATAGCCATCAGTGAAGCGGTTGGGTATGATCACATCAAGCGGATAGGGGATCTGTCTGAAAAAGAGTGCGGTAATGGCGGTAGAAGTCACACCGTCGACATCATAATCACCCACAAGCGTAATCCGTTCACTGTTTTGAATAGCTTTAGCGATACGCTCGGCAGAACGTTGGCCATCTTTTAAGAGGGAGGGTGATGGTATATCGTTTAGACGGCTGAAAGCCCCGCCAAAGCGTTGATAGAGAAGCTGATGAAGCTGCCGCTTTCCCAGCAGCGGAACATCAGGCGTTTTTGGCATGTTCCAGCGTGGCATTGACAAAGGCCAGGACAGACGGATTTGGTGTCTGCAGTCGTGAGGTGAATTCAGGGTGAAACTGGACACCAAGGAACCATGGATGATCCGCGATCTCTACGGTTTCAATCAGCCCGTGCGATTCGCCGGTGACAATCATACCTGCATGCTCCAGCGCTTCACGATAGGTTGGATTGGCCTCATAGCGGTGGCGGTGACGCTCATGGATCATTTCGGCACCATTGTAGGCAGCTCTAAGGTGTGAACCGGCTTTGGTCTCACATGGGTATTCCCCTAAGCGAAGTGTTCCGCCCATCGGTGATTTGTGGGTACGCAGTTCAGTGTCACCTGACTGGTTGATAAAGTTGTCGATCAGGTAGATCATCGGATGGGTTGTATCCGGGTTAAATTCAATGGAGTTGGCATCTTCGTAGTCAAGAACATTACGTGCATACTCGACCAGCGTAAGCTGCATTCCCAGGCAGATGCCAAGATATGGGACCTTGTTGACGCGCGCATACTCGATCGCCTGGATCTTCCCTTCGACACCGCGTGCCCCGAAACCGCCGGCAACCAGGACCGAGTCACAGTCGCGCAGCAGCGCTTCGGCCCCTTTGGCTTCGATCTCTTCACTGTCTATCCAGCAGATATCGACTTTGGTGTCGAGATGGGCTCCGGAGTGAATGAGTGACTCGATGAGCGATTTGTAGGACTCTTTGAGCTCAAGGTATTTTCCGACAAAACCGATAGTGACCCGTTCAGCCGGTGCAACGATCTTTTTGACCAGTGAATCCCACTGCTCCATATCCGGCTTGATCTCACCGAGTTCAAGCTCTTTGGCAATCGGCTGCAAAATATTTTGGGAGAGGAAGCTCATCGGAACAGCATAGATGGTCGGTGCATCAAGGGCTTCGATAACGCAATCTTGGCTGACATCACAGCTGAATGCCAGTTTTTTCTTGAAAGTTTTTGGCAGTGCCCCCTCAGAGCGGGCGATGATCATCTGGGGAGTGATACCGATACGGCGAAGTTCCTGAACGGAGTGCTGGGTGGGCTTGCTCTTATACTCACCGGCGGCTTTGATATAAGGGATGAGGGTAACATGGATAAAAAATGTACCTGCGACTTCATCATCATGTTTCATCTGGCGAACGGCTTCCATAAACGGAAGACCTTCGATATCGCCGACTGTTCCGCCGAGTTCGACAACAAGGATATCATGCCCTTTACCCGCTTTTTTGATACGGTCGACGATCTCGCCGACAATATGCGGGACAACCTGAATGGTCTGACCAAGGTAGCCGCCGGCGCGTTCGCGCTCGATGACGGATGAGTAGACCTGACCGGTAGTGAAGTTACTGGTTTTGAGGTAGGCAGTATCGAGAAAACGCTCATAGTTACCGATATCGAGATCGGTTTCTGCCCCATCTTTGGTCACAAAGACCTCTCCATGCTCAAGTGGACTCATGGTACCGGGGTCGACGTTGATGTATGGATCGATTTTGAGCATACCGACATTTTTTCCGGAGTGTTTTAGAAGGGTTCCAACACTTGCTGCCGTGATCCCTTTACCCAGAGAGCTTAAAACGCCACCGGTAACGAAGATATACTTGGTCATAAATGAGTCCTTGTTATATATTATTGATGATTGATGCGGTGTGGTATGCCAACCTTTATGGGACGATATTATATACTATGCACACTTATTAAATTGTAAAGAGATTTATGGAAAACGCACTTTTATATGTTATTGCTGCATTGGGCATTTCTATTGTTATCAATCTGTTCTTGAAGCGTCTGGGTGTGTCACAGATTATTGGTTATATTATTACGGGAACAGTGATTGTCTACCTCTTTGATCTGCATGAGGTCAAGAACTCCCACTCTCTGGAGATGGTTGGCGAGTTTGGGATTGTCTTTTTGATGTTTACCATCGGACTTGAGATGTCATTGAGTACGTTGAGACAGATGAAAAAACTTGTATTCATTAATGGGGCACTTCAGGTGGGTATCAGTGCGGTGTTCTTCTACCTGGCATCTTATTATCTTTTCGATATTGGACTGAAATCATCACTGATTATCGCCTCTGCCCTGGCACTCTCATCGACGGCAGTCGTCTTGACTTATCTGAAGCAGAACAAAGGGATCTATGCTCCTTACGGACGCCGCGCCACTGGTATTTTAATCTTTCAGGATATTGCCGTGATCCCTATTTTGATCATGATAGGTTTTTTGGCAAGTGATGGCGATGATCTGAAACTTGTCTTACTGGAGACAGCTGTCAGTGCGGTAGTCGTCATCGGCCTGCTCTTTGTCGTCGGTAAGAGAGTGATGAACTGGCTATTGCACTTTTCGGCAGACAGTAAGGTTGAGGAGCTTTTTTTAGGCTCGGTGCTTGTTATTGTGGTGGGGGCGTCGCTGTTGGCACACTATGCAGGGTTTACCTACTCGCTGGGTGCTTTTGTCGCCGGGATGATTATTGCCGAAACCCGCTATCTACATAAAGTTGAGGCCGATATCGCACCATTCAAAGATCTTCTGCTTGGCGTCTTTTTTGTGACGGTAGGAATGAAGATCGATCTGGCCTTCTTCTTTGCCCATGTTGGCGAGATTGTTGCTCTGTTTGCCATAATATTGTTTATCAAGGGGGCAATTATCCACGGGGTTATACTGCTTAGCTCCAAGCAGGTGACCAGCTTTAAAACAGCGGTTACTCTGGCGCAGGTTGGTGAGTTCTCTTTTGCCATCTTTGCACTTGCTTCTGCTAACGATCTGCTTGAGCCGGATCTATCACAGTTGCTTGTTCTGGTCATTGTTCTTTCGATGATCGCCACACCGTTTATGCTCTCCAACCGGCGCAGGCTGCAAAACATGATCTTTAAAGAGGGCGAGATAGAACAGAGTGACCTGAGTGCACTTGCGGGGCGAAAAAATCATGTTGTCGTGTGCGGGTATGGTAAGGTTGGTCAAAAGGTGGCCAGACAGCTGCAAGAAGAGGGAATTGAGCATGTGGTCGTCGATTACAACTATGCCCGGGTAAGAAAAGCCCAGCGCGTCGGTGAAGAGATCTATTATGGCGATATGTCCAAGCCGGCCATTTTGCACGCTTTGCATGTTGAAGATGCGACTTCTGTCATCGTTACCCTGGATGACCCTGAGAAGAAACAGCTTATCTGTGAAGCACTGACGGCGTATGACAAGGGGATACATATCATTGTCAAAATAGTCTCATCCGAGGAGAAACAAAAATTACGGGGACTTCCGATATCGGTCATTGTCAACGGCAAAGAGGAAGTGGCAAAGATATTGGTCAAGAAATCGAAAGAGTGTACAATTTAATGTTGAAAATTAGCGAAAGCATCACCAATCTGGATCCGAACGATATAGCAGACAACCTGCTCTATTATGATTACAATGTCAAACACCTCTTGGCCCTGAAACGAAAGGGCATCAAGGAAGATGATAATGCCTTTATCAGTGCATACCGCTCGTTTGAGGGAGAGGTGTTTGAGAACTTTATGTATGAGAAACTGCTTCGATACGCAAGTGAACACAGCAAGATCACCGAGTTTATCCTCAAGGGGCCGCATCGAAAACGTGAAAAAGCGATTCCGAACAACCTCTCTGTCAACTGGAAAGGGCAGATCATTTACCGTACCAAGCGGAATGAGATCGGTGAATTTGATGGCCTGATCTTTGCAGACAAGGTTCTCTATTTTGTCGAGATGACACTCGTTAAGTCGGTAAGTAATCTGAAAAAGAGGTTACGCAAGAAAAAAGCGCTGTTGGAAACGATCTATCCAAATTATGAGATCAAGGCACTTCTGATCCTTAATGAAGGGGCTACCGGGGTTAACCAATTGCCCGACTACTGTACTGTATGGTTAACAAAGCCCTATTCTGCCAAAAAAGTGTATGAGTGGATGAGCAAGACGGAAAATAAAAAGCGACGCAGGTTCAAGCGAGTCCAGGCCAAAAATCTTGTCAGTGCTGAGAGTATCAAGACTAAACCTTTTCGCTATTACGACACCCTTACCTGGATTTTACGCAAATTACGGACTGATCAAAAGCATATCTTAAACCTTGGTTTTATGAAGTCACCGACTTTCATACGCTATCACGACCTTTTTACAAAAGTCTACTTGGGCTTTATGGAGCCAAAGATATTTCAGGAGATGGTTCCGGAACTGGATATTCCAGATACAGTCAAAATCCTGGTTGCCCTTGAAAAAGAGCATACCGGACGGGTCGTTGTGACCTACTTTATGCAGCATGCGAGAAAGAAGCTGGACAATATCTCTATCAGCAGTGACGGAAAGGTGAGTGTGCTCCGTAAAGATCCTTACGGCGTTACCGTGACAGAAGTGGTCCATATCATCAAGACGATGCATCCGACACATCAGCTGCAGATCAAAGATATTGAAACGGTTGAAAAGTCACTTAGTGATTATAAGGCATAGCAGAAGGTAAAAAGAGGAAGAGAAGGAAAATCAGATTCCCGTACTTACGGGAATTTATCTATCATTGATGCTATGTTACTCTCTAAAGTCATGCCTCCGGCATAACTTCTTAACGGGAGGTATCTTCTTTTTGTTCAGCGACGAGCCACTGGAGATAGTTGATCGACCAGGTCAGATCTTCAATTGCCTGAGAGATGCCTGGCTGAGGTGTTTCAAGATTCCCAGAGACTTCTCTTAAACGCTGTTTGAGATACTGGGCCATACTGTAATAGGCATTGAGAGTATCATCATCCTGCGCTTTGGTGATCATCTCTTCAAGTGTCTTGACCAGCTCCTGTTCATTTGGAAAAATATTGCCTGCTTTGCGAATAGTGCGTTGCACCTTCTGCAGGTGATCCATGTCGATTTTAAAATTCAGTACTGTTCTCAGGGATTAATTTCCTCTTGATCCCGGTTTAATTGCTTCAGACTCTCCGGTTTTACAGAGTGGACAATCTTCGGGGGCATACATTTCGAAGGTAAAATCTTCCAAGGCAAAAAATGGCAGATTTTTAGGCAGTTTACAGTTGGCCTTACGTACTACATCGCTATTTTCACGATGACAGAAACCACGGTTTGCCAGGGCGGCGATACCAACGACTTTCCCGCCAAGTGCTTCAATTGCTGCAGCGGCTTCCATAGCGGAGCCACCCGTTGTGATGATATCTTCACAGATAATCACTCTCTCTCCCTTTGTTACTTCAAAACCACGACGGATAGTCATCGCGCCATCAACACGTTCAGCAAAGATAGAGCGCTTATCTAGAGCAGTTGCCAGAGCAAAACCTGCGATAAGTCCGCCAAGGGCAGGGGCACATACGGTATCAACCTCAAGTCCGCTTTCTTGAATCTGCGCAGCTACCGCTTCAGCTAGAATTTTAGCATTTTTAGGATCTTCAAGCACCTTGGCAGATTGCAGATAGAACTGTGAATGGTTGCCGGAACTCAGTTTGAAATGCCCTTCTAAAAGTGCATCTGCATTCATATAGATTTTTTTAACGTCCATTGTTTTTCCTTCGGAAAAAGGTGAAGGGGAAAGGGGAAAGGGGAAAGGGGGAGTGACCGTGTCACTAACGAAAAGCTTATTGCTCTTCCCTCTTTCCTCTTCCCTCTTTCCTCTTCCCGAATTTCGACAAAAGTCGAAATTATACTTTTAGTATCTCTGCTTCTTTATCTTTCAGGATCGCATCGATCTGGCCAATAAAGCTGTCAGTAATCTTCTGGACCTGATCTTGTGCGCCTTTAGACTCATCCCCTGTGATCTCTTTATCTTTTTCAAGTTTCTTGATCTTGTCATTCGCTTTTTTACGATCGTTGCGGACAGAGACCTTGGCATCTTCGCCCATCCCTTTCATCTTCTTAACAGTCTCCTGACGCTGTTCAACCGTCATTGGAGGAAAGAAAAGCTTGACTGTCTCACCGTCATTGTTTGGGTTGACGCCAATATTGGCCTTGGCAATCGCTGACTCAATGTCGGCTACAAGATGTTTTTCCCAAGGAGAGATAACGATAGTCGTAGCATCAGTAGCTAGCACTGAAGCCACCTGGTCAAGTGCAGTTGGAGTACCATAATAATCAACTTTGATATTATCGAGTACCTGAGTGGTTACTTTACCAGTACGCAATGATTTAAAATCATGCTTCATATGCTCAATAGAGCCTTCCATCTGTGCTTGACATTCATTTTGAATTTCATTGACCATGTTGTTTATTCCTTGACTAAGATAATACTGCTTTGTTGATGGCCGTGCTTTAAAAAAAGACGGCTTCGCTTGAATTTGAGAGAAAGGTTGACATCAGTGTTAACTATCCCGTTCTCAGCTTTTGTACGTTGCCAGCCATGTCCGGAGAGGTAATACTCCAGATGCTTTATATCGGGTGGAATTGTAGCGTGAATTGATTTAAGCTTACCATTTTCAGGCCAACCCTTAGGGGATATCCAGGTTGTCGGAAGGGTTTTGATACGCAGTTTCTGTGCGACGAGATTCTCACCGGTCAATGCTGTTCGGTCAAGATCATTCGGATCACTTTGATGATCGACAGCACCGCTGTTTTGGTTGATAATGAGATCAAAGCCAAACGACTCTATCTCTGTGCGAACCTTCTGATCGTACTCTCCAAATGGGTAGGCATAATATTTTGGTTTTTCGCCCAGATGATCGAAAAATGAATCAAACCCTTTTTGGGTATCTTTGCGAATGGCTTCCGGAGTCATAGAAACCATATGGTGGTGACCGTAACTGTGCAGGCCGATTTCCCCATATTTTTTTGTCTCTCTGATCTGCTCCCAGGTCATAAAGTCATTGTATTTTTTGTCGATTGCCTCAATATAGATAAAAAGGGTAAAGGGGTAGCCATACTCTTTGAAGAGAGGAAGCCCATTGTTGTAGAAACTCTTATAACTGTCGTCAATGGTCAGTACAACCCAGTTCTCTTTGATCGGTTTGCCCTGCTTAAAGGCATCGCTAAGTTGTTTCAGAGAGATGACCTCATAACCATGTTTTTTGAAGTACTCGAATTCGGCACGTAAAACTTCAATCGATGTATTGGTCGAGGCATGTTTGGGGTCGCCGAAGCGGTGGTAGACAAAAATATGAGCGTCACCCCAGAGAAGGAGTGGTAAAAGCGCAAGAAAGAGGAACTTGCGCATAGGGTTACTTGGTGGTTTCGGCTTCTGCCGGTGCGGCTACGTCAACATTTGGCGCGGCGATATCAGTTGCCTCCGCTGAAGGGTTGACTGTTGGTGCAGCAATATCAGTCGTTTCAACGACACTGTCAACAACTGAAGCATTGCGTGCCTGGCCGTAAAAATAGCCAAGTGCTACAGTGTTGACAACAAATAGAAAGCCTAGAGTAAAGGTTACTTTGGCAAGAAAGCTTCCCGGACCTTTGGCACCGAAAACAGATTCGTTTGAACCGCTATAGGCACCCAGGCCGATACTGGAACTTTTTTGCAGAAGTACGGCGATAGTTAGTACTACTACCAGAACAATTTGCGTGATGAGCAAAATGCTAGTCATAATGATTATCCTCGAAAACGGGCAGCATTAAAGTCACTTATGACGGTATCGGGGCTACCCAGTTCATATATAAAGTGGCGAATTATAGCGAAATAAAATTAAAGGTGCAGGGAGGGTGCGCTATAATTTCATAAAAACAGAGGGCTGTCCGTGAAAAAAGCGATCATATTTCTTCTTTTAATCGTGATCGTTTTAGTTGGGTTTCTCACATTTAAGAGTAAAGAGGGTGTATCAACTCAAGTTGACGAAAAACCGCGTATTGCTGTGAGTACCTTCGCCATGTACGATATCGTAAAACATATTGTCGATGAACGTGTTGAGCTTTTTATGGTGGTGCCTTTCGGGACAGACCTGCATAGTTTTGAACCGACGCCAAAAGATCTTGTCCGGTTAAGTAAAAGTAAACTCTTTATCTATAGCGGGGCAGGGCTTGAACCGTGGAGTGATGCTTTTGCTGAAAGTACCGAGACGCTAAATATCTCCAAGTTTGTGAAACTGCGTCATCTCGAAGATGAAGATGAGATGGCTCATCCTGAGGAGGAAGCTCAGCATGCTGATGATACAGAGCATGATGAACATGAAGAAGAGCATCATCATGAGGGTGTCGATCCACACTATTGGCTTGATAGTGCCAATATGATCCGTGCGACAGAGGTGATTAAAGAGCGCCTTAGTCAGCTTATCCCTGAGGGTGCAGAAGAGTTTCAGCGTAATAGTGAGAAGTATATTGCACAGCTGCATAAGCTCGACAACCGTTATAAAAGAGAACTGTCATCGTGCAAGCAGTCGATGATAGTTGTCAATCACAATGCTTTTGGTTATCTGGCCGAGCGTTACGGATTTAAAGTGACAGCGCTTACGGGCCTATCTCCTGAATCGATGCCAAGTGCCAAACGTATGGCGCAATTGAGCGACCTGGTTAAATCACATCATCTGAAAACAGTATTTTTTGAGTCGTTTGTCAGTGATCGTCTGATCAAAGAGATCGCAAATGAGACTGGGGCGAAGGTGCAGACCCTTCAGCCGCTTGGCAATATTACTGCTGATGAAGCTGAGCAGAATATGAACTATATAGAGCTGATGGAACGCAACCTTGATAAACTCAAAGCAGCGATGGAGTGTGCGTGAGATGAGATTTGATGTCTCTGTTTTTGAGGTCAGGAACCTCTCTCTATCCCTGCGTGGCCAAACTATTCTCGATAACGTATCCTTACAGTTGAACAAAGGTGAATATGCCGCATTGATAGGCCCAAATGGTGGTGGAAAGACGACGCTTGTTCGAATTTTATTAGGCCTTCAAAAAGCTGACAGCGGCGAGATCCGTCTTTTTGGATTACCCTATGGGCAGTTTAAGTCATGGGAGAAGATCGGTTATGTTCCTCAGCGGGTCTCGCAGGTAGATATCAATTTTCCTGCATCTGTTCACGAAGTGGTGATGATGGGACGTACGACCAAGCGTGGACTGTTTGGAAAAGTTCGCCAGGTTGACACAAACGTAGTTGAAGAGGCGATGCGAAAGATGGATGTTCTGCATCTTCGAGAGAAGCTGATCGGTACACTTTCGGGTGGTCAGCGTCAACGGGTTATGATTGCCAGGGCGCTTGCATCAGAACCGGAAGTGCTTATTCTGGATGAGCCAAATACCGGTGTCGATATGGTCTCCCAGCAGCGTTTTTACAGGCTGCTTCGGGAACTCAACCGGAATGAGAAGATCACGATCTTGTTCATTACCCATGATATCGGGGTGATTGCCGATGATATCGGCCGCCTCTTTACGGTTAACCAGCATCTCTTGACGTGTAATGATCCTAAAGAAGCACTCAGCTGTGCTGAGATGAGCAAGCTCTATGGCATTGATGCGCATCTGTTGCATAATCATCATCACCATCATTAAGCCGGGGAAGAGGAAAGGGTGCGCTATGTTCAAAAGCTCGCTGCTTTGCACCTTAAGAGGAAAAGAAAGGAACTGCTATTGAAATCTTCTATTTTATTTGAGTCTATTAATCTCTTTCCTCTTTTCTCCTCCCCCTTCCCTGATTTCCATAAGGAAATCATATGTTAGAAATGTTGGAATATGATTTTATGCAGCGATATCTCCCGTTAAAAAATAATGCCGGGGGCATAATTTTAGGGAGTAAAGTCATATTAATAAAGAGCGGAACATGTTAGAAATGTTGGAATATGATTTTATGCAGCGATATCTCCCGTTAAAAAATAATGCCGGGGGCATAATTTTAGGGAGTAAAGTCATATTAATAAAGAGCGGAACATGTTAGAAATGTTGGAATATGATTTTATGCAGCGAGCCTTTCTCGCTGGGATTATCATCGCTATTTTAGCCTCAGTCAGCGGATCATTTATCGTTTTACGCCGTTACTCGATGATGACAGAAACGCTTGCTCACTCGGCGCTGGTCGGGGTGGCTGTCGGACTGCTTGTTGGGGGCAGTCCGATCTGGATGGCGGTGATCGTTTCACTGATCAGTGCCTGGACTATTGAGTATCTGCGCAGTTTTTATCAGCTCTACTCCGATGCAGTATTGGCCATTTTCCTTTCGGGTTCACTGGCTCTGGCGATTATTATTGTGTCGTTGGCCGGAGCTTTTAACAGCTCGTTGTTCAGTTACCTTTTTGGTTCGATTCTCTCGGTGAGTTATGACGATGTGGTTACCATGATTCTTTTTGGAGGTATTGCCTTGGCCGTACTGCTTGGGTTCTATAAAGAGTTCTATTTTATCGCTTTTGATGAAGAGGTGGCGCAGACAAGCGGCATACGTGTCAAGTTATTTAACTTTTTACTGGTAACGATTGTCGCCGTGATCATTGCCCTTTCCATCCGCGTTGTGGGTACACTTCTTATCGGTGCTCTGATGGTGATCCCAACCGTATCTGCACTTCAATATGGTCAGGGATTTGCCAGAACAATTCTTTTGGCGCTGCTCTTTTCCCTGGCCTCTGTTGCCGTTGGAATGACAGTATCTTACAATTTTGCATTACCAAGTGGGGCGACCATTGTTTTAGCCATTTTGGTAATATTTATTGTTTCCCTTTTGATAAACCGACGATGAGTGCCCAGAACGAATTTTCCCGCTACGCTGATCATTACGGCGATTACAACGTTATCCAGAAACAGGTGGCTGCCAAACTGGTAGAAGATCTCAATGGCGAAGAGCCGGCACGGCTTCTCGATCTGGGTTGCGGGAATGGAGCACTGTTCCAAACCCTGCCCTATCTGCCAACCCATTTTCTTGGTATTGATTTTGCCCCTAGAATGCTGGAGTTGCATCCCAAAGGTGCGAACATCGAGTGTATCTATGGGGATTTCAATGATCCCAATCTTTTTGATCACTTACATCTCTTACAGTTTGATCGGATCTTTTCCGCTTCGGCACTGCAATGGTCGGTAGATCTAAGAAGTGTGTTTTTGTCTATCGCTTCATTAAAGACACCTGTATCGTTAGCGATCTTCACTGAAAATACATTTGCAACACTTTTTAAAACAGCAGGTCTGACACCGCTGCTCCGAAGTAGTGATGAAGTGGCTGCTTTGGCTAAAAACTGTTTTAATGCGGATGCTCATACTGTTCACTATAAACTGGCGTTTGACTCTGTTCGTGAAATGTTTCGTTATATCAAAAAAAGTGGTGTCAGCGGAGGACGGAATGCGCTTAGTTATAAGCAGACCAAGACTTTAATGGAAACCTATCCGCTGGATTACCTGGAGTTTGAAGTCGTCTTCATTCAGACGTAAGGAGATTCTCTTTCTCTAACGCATATAATGTATAGCGGATTGTTTTGAACGTTTCGGAAAGTTCAGGTTGGACGATCTTATACATCTCTTCCAATACTCGTGATGACTCCTGTGCCCGCTTATAGTTGGCAATAATGATGCTTTCGAGTGAGTCACGGTTCATTTCACTTTCGCGTGTAGGCCGTAATACATCATTCACACTGTCACGTGAACCCAAAAGGTTTTGAAGATCATCGATTCTGCTTTGATGACGCAGCTCTTTCAGTTTTGAGGCTAACGCCTTGTCATTATTGATATATCGTGCGATGTCCTCTATGACACGAACCCCCTCTTTAAGACGATTAAGATTGGCATCGATAATACGGTAGAGTGAAGGGTCAAAAGAGATAGGCATCTTATTTGTTTTTGCGTTTAGACTTTTTGGCCATTTTAGCTTTGGCTTTTGCCTTGGCTTTTTGTTTAGCATCTGCTTCTTTACGCTTTCCGGCTTCTTTTTCTTTATTTGGCTCTGTAGCGGTACCAAAAGTATCTCGTTTGGCGCGGGCTTTATAGGCCATTTTAAGACCGTTATCCATTTCAACGCTTGAGTTATTTGCACGACCCATTTTATTTCCTTTTTGAGAGCTAGTGAGCAGTTATAGAAATTTTGTAGTCAAGATTTGTATAACTACTTAGTAGTATGAAGATTACGAGAGTAAAAAACTCCCGTAAGACGATTTAGTCTTCGCTGCCAAAGATTCCAAAAAGTTGAAGTAGGGCAGTAAAGATATTTAAGAAGTCAAGGTAAAGGGCGATCGCACCATCAATGGCTGTCTCATAGTTACCTTGCATAATGTTTTGTGTATCGTAGATAACCAGGATACTAAAGAGAACAACGACAGCACCGGAGATGATGACGTGGAGCATTGGATTACCTAAAAAGATATTTACGATAGAAAAACCGATGATTACAAGCAGTGCAATCATTAAAGGTTTGCCATAACCGGTAAAATCTTTAGTCGTTTTAATCGCAAAAAAGCTCATAGCACCAAAAACTACCGATGTCATAGCAAAAGCATTACCAATGATTGCACCACCGCCGGACATTCCCAAGGTGCGTGCCAAAAGCGGAGCAAGTGTAATACCTGTCATAAAGACAAACCCAAACATTACAGCCAGGTTGATTCCAGGCTTGTGTTTTACAAACTGAAGACCGATCAAGAGCCCAATCTCTAAGATAAAAAGCATCCAAAAGTTTGCCTGGATGGCCCCAGCCATTGGTATACCGACATAAGCACCTACAGCTCCAGCCATCATTGAGGCGGCAAAAAGCTTGTAAGTCTCTTTTACAAACGAGACGATCTGAGCTTCAGAGCGTCCGACGCTTCCGTAGCCATATGTTGTATTTTCCCTTGCATAGTCACGATCATAAAGACCCATGTGTAAATTCCTTCTGTTTTTTTAGCGATGGGATTATAACAGAAAATCCATTCACTTTAGGGCACCTCTAAAAACCCTGTGTATCATCAGCGTTGCATACGACTTTGTGAT
>JAYEMF010000113.1:0-34580 GCA_034717975.1 Campylobacterota bacterium | reverse complement strand
CTGGTTCCACGGCAGAAGAGCTGCGTGAAATGATTTCACAAGAGATCGATCAAAAACATGAAGTGATTTTTATCCCTCTGATTGATGACTATGATTTAACCCAGTCACAGATCTATGAACTCTCCAATACCCGGAATAATCTTATAGTGTTTCAAAACAGGTTGAAGAGTCGTTATCGCACCGTCTTGAAATATTTTTCCGATTTTCTTTTGGCCATTATATTACTGCCATTTTTAGTTCCTATTTTAAGTTTTATAGCCCTTTTGATCAAAAAAGATGAAGCAGACAGCCCAGTTCTGTTTAATCAAGAGCGTATGGGTAAAAATGAAGTGCCATTTGTCTGTTATAAGTTCAGAACAATGAAGTGTGATAGTGATGCTATGTTGCAAAGCTATTTGAAAGATCATCCTGAAGAAGTTGTAAATTACGAAAAATATCATAAGTATGAAAATGATCCACGGGTTACAAAAATTGGAAAGTTTTTACGCAAGACGTCGCTCGATGAACTGCCGCAGATTTTTAATGTCCTCAAGGGAGAGATGAGTTTTGTTGGACCACGACCTTACATGCTTGATGAAAAAGATCAAATTTCAGATAGGCTTGGAACTGTTTTGACAGTGAAACCTGGAATAACCGGACTCTGGCAGGTAAGTGGGCGCAGTGATGTTGACTTTAAAGAGCGTGTTGAGATGGATGTCTGGTACATTAGAAATTGGAATCTCTGGCTTGATTTTGTCATTTTGCTGAAAACACTTAAAACGGTTCTCTTGAGAAAAGGGGCGAGCTGAAATAATTTTTAATGTTGAATGTTTGATTGTCAATGTTTATAAGTATGAAAAGGAGAGACAATGCCTAATGCAGCAGAGATCAATAGTATCGATATAAGTCATTTGGATTTTACCAAAGACAAGGAACGTTATACTTTTTTAGCGAAAAAAGACAAAGTTGACTTTATCTATAACACTGCTGCGCTTGAGGGTAACGCCATGACTTACCCTGAGGTTGAAACACTTTTGGAAGGGATTACCGTTGGTGGACATAAACTAAGCGATGAGCAGCAGATTCTCAATCAAAATAGAAGTGTCGATTTACTTTTTGCCATGCTGGAGCAGGAGAACTTTCAGTTGAACAAACAAACTCTTTTGGCACTGCATGCAGAAGTGGCCCGCGAAGAGGCTTTACGGTGGGGTGTATTTCGCGATGGCAATGTCAACATAGGAGGAACGAAAGACTAGGGGTCAGGACTTTACTTTTAATAATTTATTGGTTAGAATAAGCAAAGGCGTAAAAGATGGCAAGAGAAACAAGATTGGATTATCCTGGGTTTTACCATGTTGTTAATCGAGGGGTGGAGAGACGAGACATCTTTATTGATCAGGAAGATCATGAGGTGTTTTTAGGTTATATGCAAGAATCAGCACTCACCTATGGCTTTGAAATTTATTCGTTTTGTTTGATGGATAATCACTATCATCTACTTTTGAAGACAAGCAGAGAAAACTTATCTGACATCATGAAATCTATCAATGCAAGATACACCATCTATTTTAATAAAAAGTACAAAAGAGTCGGGCCTTTATGGCAAGGGCGATTTAAATCATGGTATGTCTATGATGAAGTTTACCTTGACACCTTGATACGATATATTGAGTACAATCCCGTAAAGGCCGGTGTTGTAGATAGGATTGGGAAGTTTTTTTGGTCTATGAGCAGTTATAATGTCAAATTGCCAATGCTGCATTTTGAGTTGATGGATAAGATCGATTTTACGGTTATGTTTAGTGATGAAGAGCATGTCGCTATCAATAAGCTATATAATTCAAAGGTCGATGTCGATACAAAAGTATTAATCGAAATAAAGAAAAGTAGCTTGGAACATTATTTTCATACTTACTCAAGAGAGTTTGCCATTGTGCATGCACTTAAAGATGGCTATAAACAGACAGAGATAGCGCACTACTTGCATTTATCGAATGTTGCTATCTCAAAGTCCTATAAAATTTACAGAGAAAAAGTCAAACTGTTTGAAAAACTCAGGGATAAAGGCATTTTTTGGAGTTATGCAAAAGATGTGACCTATATGGAAGCAGGTGAAGCTATCTTGATTGAGTATGTGCTTAAATATGGTGACTTTGTCGATATGGAAAATGTTTTTAAACTTTTTGGAAAAAGAGCTGTCAAAAGAGTTTGGGAAAAAAGTGTAAAAAATGATAAAAGATTTCTAAAACTAAATTTAATGATTGCCAGAGTGTTCTTGTCAATGAATGTAGAAAGTGGGTTTTTTAAAGGAGGCAAAAATGAGAGACTTGAAAAACTTAGATTGCTTGCTTCCTGATACTAAAAAACTGCTGTTGACTTTAATTGAGACTTCTCCTTTTTTAGAGAAGTATGTTTTAGTTGGTGGCTCCGCACTTACCCTGCATATTTGCCACAGAAAGAGCGAGGATTTGCACTTTTTTACTTATGAAGACAATTTCGATAAAAAAGAAATTTTTGAGTATTTGAAAGTGTTTGAAATAAAAGAGATATTAAATCAAACCGATGAACAGATTGATCTGCTGCTTAATGGTGTGAAGGTGACTTTTTTTAATGCAAAATGGAAGTTTTTAAGGCCTCGGAAACCGGAAAAATTCAATTTGGCAAATTTAAACCAGATTGCGGCAATGAAAGTAAATGTCCTATTTTTAAGAGCAAAGTATAGAGATTATTATGATATTTACAGCTTAGTGAAAAATGGAATGAGTTTAAAGCAGATCTTTGACGCAAGTTTACATATTATTGAGGGAATCAACTTTAAATTGTTTGCAGTCGCTTTGATTTATATTGATGATATAGAAGATGATAATATTTTATATTTGGAACCAGAAGAGGTAATAAGTAAAGAAGATATGCGAAGTTTTTTTGAAAAAAAATTAAGCCGAACATAGGAGGGCTTTTTTTTATAGTGAAATAGAGAGTTCTGGCAAATTTCTTTCAATATATTTAAAATATATGATATTATTCTTTTCAATGCATTGAAAAGGTGAATAATGCAAAAACTTATAGAATTATCTAATCTCTATTTTTCT
The DNA here is from genome assembly GCA_034717975.1 of Campylobacterota bacterium. Taxonomy (GTDB): domain Bacteria; phylum Campylobacterota; class Campylobacteria; order Campylobacterales; family Sulfurimonadaceae; genus BB26. Next base: position 31,512 of record JAYEMF010000113.1, on the reverse strand, counting down.
CTTCCTACTCCTGCCTTTACGCGTTATTTATATAATATTATTGATTTCAAATCGAAATTAATAGGTGTTTTAGGTCAAAGAGGGGTTGGAAAGACTGTACTTCTTAGGCAAATTGCTCAAAACTATAATCTTTCTACTTCTAAAATGCTTTACATCAGTGCTGACAACATCACGAAAACACTGAGTGAAATTGCAATAGAGTTCAGTGCATTTGGTGGAGAGTTGCTTATAGTTGACGAGATACACAAGGCAGATGATTTTGCATTGGAACTAAAAACCATCTATGATTTTGTAAATATTAGAGTCATCTTTTCCGGTTCATCAGCATTAGAGATAGAAAATGCAAAAGTTGACCTAAGTAGACGAGCACTTTTTTATGAGTTGGGTTCGCTCTCATTTAGAGAGTTTGTTTCGATAAAACATGGAATTGACCTACAACCGTATACACTTGAGGAGATTTTGGGTAATCACCAGGATATTGCGCAAACAATCAAGAAACAGTTTAAGCCTTTAGAGTATTTTGAACAGTATAAAGCTTTTGGGGCTTACCCATTTTTTACTGAGGGTGAATTGGGGTATGATTTACGGTTAAATGAGGTTATTAACATTATACTTGACAGTGAAGTGGCTTCCATATACAACGTCGATGCACACAAGATCAACACAATAAGAAAGCTGTTGCATCTGCTGTGCAGTAGTGTTCCTGTAGAGTTAAACATTCAAAACCTTGCTTCGCGTTGTGAAATAAGTCGCAATACACTTTACTCCTATTTTTATTATTTGCAAAAAGCCAACTTGATTGAGATTATTGGTGGAAATTTTAAAAATAAAAAGCTGCTAAATAAGCCCGACAAAATATATCTTGAAAATATAAATTTATATAATGTACTTTGTTCTAACAAAAATAGCGGAAGTTTAAGAGAGAGTTTTTTTGTGTCACAAGTCAAGCAATCACATGATGTCAGGTATAGTAATGTCGGTGATTTTATAGTTAATGATAGATATGTTTTTGAAGTTGGTGGTCGAAATAAAGGATTTGAGCAGATAAAAAACATACCGGATTCGTTCGTAGTGGCAGACAATATTGAAATTGGATTTAAAAATAAAATTCCACTCTGGTTGTTTGGATTTTTGTATTAAAAGATGGAGGGTTTTATGATGAAGTTTAACGCGGCAGAGATCAACAATATTGACACGACTCATTTAGATTTTACCAAAGACAAAAAGCGGTATGTTTTTTTAGCAAAAAAAGACAAAATTGACTTTATCTATAACACTGCTGCCCTTGAGGGTAATGCCATGACGTACCCGGAAGTCGAAACCCTTCTTGATGGCATAACGGTTGGTGGACATAAGCTGAGTGATGAGCAGCAGATCTTAAACCAGGACCGAAGCGTTAAGCTGCTGTTTGAATTACTGGATAATGATGGTTTTAGTGTCAATAAACAGATACTTTGTACGTTGCATGCTGAAGTTGCCCGTGAAGAAGCGTTGCAATGGGGACGATTCCGTGATGGCAATGTGAACATCGGGGGTACAGATTATCTGCCTCCGGTTCCTGAAGCACTGGATGAGGTTTTTGAAGAGGGCATAAAAGCAATTGAACAGCTCAATCATCCCATTATCAAAGCTTTGAGCTATTTTCTTTTTGGAGCCAGAACGCAGTTTTTTTATGATGGAAATAAGCGTGTTTCACGATTGATGATGAACGGTATTTTGCTTTCTGCCGGCTACCCGATGCTCAATATCAAAGCTAAAGACAAACTTGAATTCAATAAACGGATGATTGCATTTTATGACAGTGGTGATTATGCGAGTGCCTTGGAGTATTTGCGTGATTACTACATTGAGAAAAACAGTCATATCAAGTAGTGAGGTGGCCTAAGGCCTGTTTGGCTATAATTCACCAAAAACAATAAGAGTTATTAGTGAAAGAGACAATATCAAAAATTTTATTGTTACTACTAGATTTCATGGCTGTTTTCCTTTCTATTTTTATTGCATATGAATTACGAATGACATTTGATGACTATTTTATCGTTACACATTCCCAATCATTAGCGGATTATCTTGGTTTCTCACTTATTTATGTGGTGACGCTGAGCATGCTGGCGTATGAGGGTATTTATACTCGACGGTATGACTTCTGGCATGAGAGTCGAAATGTTCTGAAAGGGCTGAGCTTTGCCTTTTTGATTGTAATGGCGTATCTGGCCATGACAAAGAGTATTGAGGATTTTTCACGGGCAGTTATTATTTTCAGTTTTATATTTATGGTTTTTTTGATACCGCTATTTAAGAATATTGCCAAGAAAAAGTTTTTTAGTATGGGACTATGGCAGCGTGAAGCCAAAGTGTATGGAGATGATCTGTTTATCAAAGAGGAGATATTTGAAAATCACTATCTGGGTTATATTGAAGCAAAGGGGAAAGAACCTAAGACGATCTTTGTAAACTCCAAAGGTGCTGATGCTGCTGAACTGCGCCGTATCATTGACCAGGAAATAAAAAATAAGCATGAGGTGGTATTTATTCCGCTGATGGATGAGTATGATCTGACGCAGTCGCATATCTATGAGCTCTCCAATACACGAACCAATCTTGTCGTTTTTCAAAATCGTCTGAAGAGTCGGTACCGCATCTGGTTGAAGCAGATTTCAGACATCATGATGTTTCTTATTGCTTTTCCGCTGTTGCTGCCTGTTTTGGCTATGATCGCTTACAGGATTAAAAAAGAGGAGCCAGAAGGATCGATCCTTTTTAAACAGGAGCGTATGGGAAAAGACGATGAAGTGTTTGTCTGCTATAAGTTTAGAACCATGGCAGAAAGTGGCGATGAACTGCTCGAAAGCTATTTGAAAGAGTATCCTGAAGAGGTTGAAAACTATGCCAAATATCATAAGTATGAGAATGATCCACGTATTACAAAGATAGGTGATTTTCTACGCCGTACGTCACTCGATGAACTGCCGCAGATCTTTAATGTCTTCAAAGGCGAGATGAGTTTTGTGGGACCGCGTCCCTATATGCTTAATGAAAAAGAGAAGATAGGTGAGAGTCTGGAAACTGTTTTGGCTGTTAAGCCAGGTATCACCGGGTTATGGCAAGTCAGCGGACGCAGTGATATTGATTTTATGGAACGGGTTTATCTCGATGTCTGGTACATAAGAAACTGGAATCTCTGGATGGATGTTGTGATCTTGATGAAAACGATTAAGACGGTGCTGTTGCGTAACGGGGCGAGCTAGTGAAATTTTTAATGTTAAATTTTGAATTATGAATTTGAAATGATGAATTTTTGAAAAGAGTGGAAGGGAAAAAATGAACGAACAAAATATGCAATCTCAATACATAGAAGAAGATAAAATCGACTTAAGAGAGCTTTGGCGAATATTAATGAAGCGCAAGATGATGATAGGTGTGGTGACGGCACTGATCACCTTGCTGGCCGTAGTTTATGCACTGCTGGTGAAGCCGATTTATGAGGTGAAGGCTGTTATGGAACTGGCGCAGATCGAGAAGAAGCCGGTGCAAAACCTGACAGACCTGAAACAGAAACTGGAAGTCATATTTGAAGTGAATGCCAAAGGCAAGAAGATTGAGTTGCCTGTGCTCAGCGGAGTGAGCCTTCCGAAAAAAACAAGTAATATCTTGGTGTTACACGCACAGGGGTATGACAATGCTACGGCACAGCAGAAGCTGCAAGAGATCATCGACTATGTTATGGCGGCTCAAGATAAAGAACTGGCCAGTTATACGGACATTCAGAAAGAGAAGCTTAGTCTGATCAAACAAGATATCGATCGTAATGTACAACTCATTATAGAGATCGAAGGGCGGATGCAAGATTATGAAAATAAACTCTTAACTATCTCCAAACAAGATGCGGCTTTGGCGGGGCTTTATGCTATTGAGATCGGGAAAAAGCAGACTGAACTGAATGATGCAACAAATAAAATCTATAGTTTACGAAATAAGAAAAATGATTTAGAACTCTCCGTCTCACCATTGAAAATACAAAAAGCAGTAGTGATCGGTAAAGTCGAAGTGATGGATTACCCTATCAAACCGAAGAAAAAGTTGATTGTTGTCGTGGCATTTGTAACCGGATTGATGCTATCAGTCTTTTTGGCCTTCTTTTTGGAGTTTATCAGTAGTGGTAAGCGGGAAGAATAATAAAAATGCTTTACATTTACAAGAAAATAAAGATTGGGTCAGGACTTTACTTTTAAATGAGCGTTGATTCAATATGATGAAGGTAGGTCTTTATATCAGTCAATTTTGCTAAAGCTTGTTCACAAATGACCAAGTGATCGATTTTTTCATAATCATGAGCGAGAAAGTTTCGAAATGATGCGATGCGAGCGAAATCATAGGCAAATTCTCTTGGTATAACGCCATTGTCTCCCAGAACGTCAATGGCTTCGGCATAACTTTCCGGTTGTTCGAGATTTTTTTCTTTGATCACCATCTCTGCCAAGGCGATGCAGCCATCACTGACGAGGTACAGATAGTGCAGCAGTGCACCTTCATACATCGGGTCTTTTAAAAAGCGTTCTTTGCAATCGGGTGCATAAGATTCCAAAAGTGAAATATTGCTACGCAGTTTGACAATCTTCTTTTTGATTCTATGCTGCATGGACAGACCGTTTAAAAGCTTTGTAGTCAAGAATGTCATGATGAGATTTTAATTCAAACAGTTCTCGTAGATCATTGGTAGTGTCTTTTAGTAAAACACCATCTTTGAGGATGTTTTCCAGCAATGTCAAACTTTTGAGGTTGTTTAAAATGACCAGATCAATTTCTTGGTGCAGTGCTTTACTTAATGCATGGTGGATGGTCAATTGTTCGTCCAGATCTAGTTTGTCTGAAGCGATGAAAACGGCTACATCCACATCACTATTATTATGGGTCTGTTTGGTTGCTTGAGATCCGAAGAGATAAGCAAAAAGGACACTGTCCAGCTCTCTAAGACTCGCAGTAAGTTTATCTATCATGGGTTGGATTATAGCACTGATTGTTTAGAAAGCCAAAATAGTATCATAAAAAAATGATAAAATTAAGATCTATTGACTTCATTATATATTAAAGCTAAAGATAAATTGGAATTTAATAAGCGAATGATTGCCTTTTATGACTCAGGTTAGTATGTTACAGCTATAGATTATCTTCGTGATTATTACACTGGGAAAAACAGTCATATAAAGTAGTGGTACAGGGCTGTTCTGATTGACATTTTATCGTCAATACAAGAAACCAAATAACCATAACGGTATTTTATTGCCAAATCCAATTTCTGTATCATCAGAAACGACAAAGCTATTTTCTATATCTTTTATCTGTTTATAGGTTTTGTTTTTACCACCAATTTCAAAAGTGAAGGTTTCTTGGACTCTAAAATCTCCTTTTTTTGAAACGACAATAGCGTAAGAAGCATTTTGTATGCTTGATGCAAACAGACTCTCCCGAATAGTACCAATGTCTGGTGAAGTACATAACGCATAAAAAATATTTGGATTATCTAAATATATTTTCTCCGGTTTTTTAATGATGTTTTCTCCTCTGCCAAGAGCTGAAATCATTCTGATGATTTTGCCCCGCTCTAGCGCATTTAAATAGACATAAAGTGTTTTAGGGTCTACATCTACAGCATCTGATAAACTTTTCATATTGGGTTTATAAGGTACTGATGTGCACAACATCGTTAAAATCTTTTTTATATTTCGTAGTTTTTTTGGATCAATATTATAAATTTTAAGTAAATCCACATCAATTGTTTTGGTGATAGCTTCACTTAGTTTCATTTTAGATGTTGTTTTGTCTTCCAAATAAAAAGGGTAGTGCCCATACTCTATATACTCTTTGAAATATTTAAGTGGTTTTATTTTTGCCATTACATCTGAGGCTATTGAAGTATGATTTTTTAATAGCTCTTTCAAATCGACTTTATCAAATATGTGGGAAGTCTCCATTTCAAGGTATTCTCTAAAAGAGAGAGTTGGTAATACATATTTCAAAGCTCTTCTGCTTAAATCAGCACTATCAAGGTGTAGAGCAGATGAACCAGAAAAAATAATATTAATATCTAAAAAATCCCATATGGTTTTCAAGTCATTTGCAAAGTTTTCCTGATTATGTATTTCATCTAAAACCAATAGTTTCCCACCTAGTGAAGAAAACTCTTTTGCTATATCTAATATTGTTGTAGAACTCATTAAAGGGTGGTCGACACTAATATACATCATCTCATCAACACTCAGGTTCTGTTTTTTCATGAACTGCAAAAGAAGCGTTGTTTTACCAACACCTTTTGCGCCCACAATCCCAATAATTTTATTTTTTAGATTGATGGTATGTAAAAGATCTCTTTCATAGCTTGGTATTGGTTTATTTAAGAATAGGAGTGAGTACTCTTTTAGTGAATTTACTATAGACATAGTATGGCCTTTCAAGTATTATGGGAATATAATACCATCTATTTATTTAATAAGCGGGAATGTATTCCCATTTTAAGTGAAAAGTGTGAACATTTGAGCTCATTTTTTGAAACAGTTGAACGGCTGGAGAGAAACCAAAAGATTGTTAATGCATCGGCATATTATTTAGAGACAGAGATCGCCGAATATCTGGGCCTTGGCGTTACGGCAGTATTTGAGGTCTCAAAAAAGATAGCATAGAATAAGTTCTATAGAATTTCCAATAAATCACAAAAATGTAATAATATTTAAGATGTATTTAAATAACAAATAGATAAACTTTTTGTGAAATTTATCACAGGAGTTTGATATGAAACTGTTTTCATTTATTGTTTCACTGTTGTTGAGCGCTCAGCTTTTTGCTGCGGTCAATTTAAATACGGCGACGGCTGAAGAGCTGGCAACGTTAAAAGGCATCGGTGCCGGAACGGCTGCGAAGATCATCGAGTATCGTAAAGAACATGGTTTTAAAGATGCGCGTGAGATCATGAACATTAAGGGTATCGGTCAGAAGAAATATGACAAGATCAAAGATGAGTTGAACGTTTAAGTTTTAGTCTTCCTTTCCGCCATTCTTCTTCTTTGGGATGGCGACTTCATTTTCTTTCAGAGCAAACAGATGAAATACATTGTTCCTCTTCTCTTTTTGATTTATAACCTCTTTGCACAAGCTCCGAACCTGCTGCTTCTTAAAACTTATGATAGTTCAATGGATGTGACCGGCTGGCTGATGAGCGAAAAGCTCGATGGTGTTCGGGCGTATTGGGATGGGAAAAAACTGATCAGCCGTGGCGGCAGGGTGTTTGATGCGCCAATTTGGTTTACAAAGGGCTTTCCGCCATTTTCTATCGATGGTGAACTCTGGACTTCCCGGAGTAATTTTGAACAGATCGTATCTATTGTCAATACCCGTAAGCCGCATGATGGCTGGCAGGTTATCACTTACAATGTTTTTGAAGTTCCGAAAGCCAAAGGCGGTTTGCTGCAACGACTGCAAAAGCTGGAAAATTATTTGGAAGATCATCCAAACCGGTATCTTAAAATTATTTCGCAGATAAAAATTGACCATAGAGATAATCTAAAAGATTTTTTTGATGCGATTATAGAGGGTGGCGGGGAAGGTGCAGTGCTTCGGAATCCAGACGCACTTTATTATGCCGGAAGAGACAGGCGGTCACTGAAATACAAGGGGTTTGACGATGACGAATGTGAAGTTGTCGGTTATCTTCCAGGTAAAGGGAAGTTCAAAGGGCTTGTCGGTGCGCTGCAATGCAAATGGAATGACCAGATCGTGAAAATTGGCAGCGGCTTGAAAAATGTAGATCGAACAGCACCGCCAACTATTGGTACACAGATCACATTTAAATATTATGGGCTGACTAAAAAGGGGAAGCCGAAGTATCCTGTGTTTATTCGGGTGAGAAATTAGAAGAATGTTTTAAGTTATGTTGTAAGTTAAACACTTATAATTACACATATAAGTTAAGGGACCTTTTTAGGAGTTTTCATGTCACAGGTTACAATCTATATTAATAATCAGCTGGAAGAGAAGATCAAGAAAATTGCACAGTCGATGAATGTTTCTATAAGCAAGTTCATCGTATCGGCTGTTGAACAGCAACTTAAAGAGGAGTGGCCGAATTCCATAAAAAAACTAAGCGGCAGCTGGAGTGATTTTCCGAATGAAAAAGAGATCAGACAGACAAAAGTTGACGATATGAAACGTGAGGATTTTTAAATGTATATGCTTGATACAAATACATTGATCTATTTCTTTAAAGGCATGGGCAATGTGGCAGAAAATTTTTTTAGGCATTCGCCGCAGGACATTGCTATTCCTTCTATTGTCGTGTATGAGCTTTACGTGGGCATTGCCAAGTCAAATGCTCCGGAAAAAAGAACAGAGCAACTGCATGAACTGCTACAGCATGTAAAGATCATTGACTTTACTGATCAGGAAGCAAAAGCTGCTGCAGATATCAGAGCTGAATTGGAAAAACTTGGCATGCCCATTGGTCCTGTCGATACGCTGATCGCCGGTTGTGTAAAAGCCAATCATGCTACATTGATTACCCATAATACAAAAGAGTTTAGCCGAATTAAAGAGTTGCCCGTTAAAGATTGGTATTAAAATCACAAAAATGTAATAAATTAAGAGCCCTTTAACAAATCCTTCACTATACTTTGCCGGTTTATATCACAATAATATGATAAATATTTTAAAAGGCCAAGTATGCTTCGTTTTTCCATTTCCGTTTTTCTTCTTTTTATGTTGTTGGGTTGTTCGTCCAGAAATAGCGAACAGGATGGTTCATTTGTAATTGACGGCAAAAAAGTTGTTGTCCCGCTCGAAGTTGATGGCGAACCTGTACCGCCCGATCCCGGGAGTGACGGAGATGATACTTTACTTGGAATAGACCATAACGTTAACGGTGTGCGTGATGATGTGGAGCGGTATATTTATGCCAGGTTTCAGGGGTTTGAACATGCCAATAAAGAACGGGCTATTGCTATGCAGTATGGTCGTGCGGTGCAGCATATTTTGGAGTTTGGGGCTGAGAAGGCGATGACGTCTCAGCAGATGATGAGTAAGGCGAGTGAATGTGAAGAGTACTACTATGAACAGTATCATTTAAATGAAGACTCAAAAAGTCAGGATATTTTAGATGCTGAATATAAAGATATTGTATTTAATACAAGAGAAAGGTTGGAAATTTATTTTGATTATAATGCTGCACTAAGCGGCAAAGTATTTACAGTGAAAATTTTCCCTTCCCTCTCAACATGCGAAGTTGATATTACAAAAATTGAAAACTAAAATATGAAAACAATAGTTCGATTTCTAATTGTTTTATCACTAATTTATGCTCATGTAAATGCAAATTATTCAGTTAGTGAATGTCAAACAGATATTTGGTTTGGGAATGGGGTGTGGAATGAAGAAGAAGATGCCCAAGATAGTATAGAAAAATTAATTAAAAAGTTAAAAGCAACTGTATATTATAAAAATTCAAATCTTATGAAGCAAAAGCATGGTGAAGAAATTTATCTTGCCTATAACTGGGGAGAAGGGACTATGGCCGACCTCCTTGAAACCTTTTATCAATTAAAACTCTCCGGTCAAGTTGAAGAGTCCATAGGATTTTTTGCTCTCTTTACCTCTTTGGCCAATGATGCCATGCGTGCTGCTTATGAAGCGGCATACGATGTATCTATTGCCGAAATTGAACAAAGCAATGTTGATAAGATGTGGGAAGAGTATTATCATTATAGTTTTAAGCAATCTCATCGTGTATTACTGATCTCTCACTCCCAGGGGAATTTATTTGCCAATCGTATCTATACGAAGAAACTGAAAGGCAGCCAATACAGCGATTATTTTGCCAATTTACAGGTTGCTACGCCAGCCTCAAAGATTGAAGCCAAGCATGGAGAGTATGTCACTATCTTTGGTGATTTTGTGATTAATCCCATCTTTGGAAGTCTTGAATCAAATGCCAAAGGAGTACCTGGACACGGTTTTGTATCAGCCTATCTTGATCAGGATGACCCACGAACAAAAATTATGAATAAATTCAAGCAGTTGCAAGGTACGCTCGATGAAACATCTACACAATGGAAAGCAAAATTTGAACAGAGTTGTCTGGGTGGCAAAGTGGTTCACTTAGAACACAAGTTTGATCGTGAGATTGCTTCGATTGATAATGTTTATTATGAGTCTTTGGGGAAGCTTCATCAAGTTGGAGGAACTTTTGTCAATGGTGAGTGCCCATGTGATGCAGAAGATCAAAATATTACCGCCAAAGAGGGCTTCATAACTGTTGGATTGCATTGGAACTATCCGAGTATTGATATGGATCTGGAGTTTGAAGCAGGCATCAAAGATATTGATGATATCGATGGGGTAGGGCTAGAGCACTATTATGTAGAAAAAGAGGGTGATATCGGGCTGGGATATTTTGGTATACATATTACCCATGAGACCAGTAGTGATGCATCGCTTGAGTGTCTTTCCGAGACACCGGTGACACTGCTTCTGAATGTGAAAAAATTCGGCGGGGATGAGCTTTTTGCATTAGATGTTGCTGCTGAAGAGGCACTTGATCTTGGCCATGTGGCCGATCTGTATATTTCAGAAGTAGAGGAGGAACAGCCGCAAATCTTGATGCTTGGTGGTGGAAGTGATCCGGTTGGTGGGAATAGTGGTGGTTCATATGTTTTCACGCCTATGAGCACGACAGTTGTGAAAAGCGGAGCGTCAACAGTCTATGAACTGATCCCTGTACTCGATCAGGCTCTTCTTGGCCCGCTTGGAGGGGCTGCAATCGAACTTTATGATGCTTTTGATAGCAATATGACACTACCGCTTCATACCGGTTCGACAACTTATGGCGGATCAAATATTACCACGGGACTTATCAGTTTTCCCAGTACTTTTAGAGAAGAGCTAGAAGATGAAAAGCTATACCTTCTCGCCATTAAAGGCGGTGAAGATATCGACGCCGATGATGATATGAAACTTGATGAAAATGTGACAGTTAACAAGGGTGCGCTGCATGCCATCTACAGCGGAGCGCAGATCAAGGCGCAGGGGCTGAAAGTAAATATTTTAACGGAGGTCGGCTATCAGCTGACAAAAGGGCTGCTTGCTCAAAATGCAACGACTGAGGCCGTTGAAATGCGGCTGGATGAAGTCGCTGTAAAACTGTTGAAGTCTGGTAGTAACAGTGACGGTACTGTCGACAGGTATGACCTTCCGACATGGCTTCCCTATTTTGACAAGAGTAAACTCTATGCTGATTACGCTACAGAGATCGAACCTATTGTCCAAAAGATCTATATGAATGAAGCGATCTATGAGGATGCATACAGATTGGTCTATGGACGGATCGTTGTAGATACGGTTGTTTATGATTATGGCAATCAGAACGATACCCTGATGATTGATTTTAATGCGAATATGGATGATGTAGCTTTGGATCAGATAGACCTTGTCGTGAAAGATAGCAACGATGAAGAGGTCGCAGGGAGTGTGACGTTTGATGGTCATCACGTCACCTTTAAGCCCGAGAGCACCTTGGCCGATGCCGGAGACTACACCATGACACTGACACTAAAACGTGTCGATGATGCCGGTCAGGTCATCAGTAGTGAGATGAGCCTGGTATTTTCAACACCCGATCAGACGCCACCTACTTTTTTAAGCGCTTCGTCAGTGAGTCTGTTTGAAAACAGTACGCATGCTTATAGTGCCACTGCCGAAGATAACAGCGGCAGTGTCAGTTATGCACTTATAGGTGGTGATGATAAGGAGCTGTTTGTGCTAAGTACGGATGGTGAGCTCTCGTTCAGGTCGATTGCTGATTATGAAAAGCCTCAGGATAGCAATGCAGACAACAGGTATGAGATAGTGCTGGAAGCCCGTGACCCCAGCGGCCATAGCAGCACACTTGAGGTCACGATCGAGATACTCAATATTGTCGAACAGACAAAGATCGAAGCCGATAGCATCACTATTCCCGAAGATACGCCTGTCGGAACACGTGTGGGTGCAGTGAATGTGGTCGAGGAGGGGGATGATCCTATCGTCTGGTACACCCTGGCTTCCGGACATTTTGAAGTGGATCAAAATGGCTTGATCTACCTTCGCAATCCGCTCAATGCCGAACAGCTTAACCGTTATGATCTGCGACCTGTTGTTTATGACAGTACCGGAAAGACAATTTCCGGAACTCTTGTGATCCAGATTGAGGATGTGCAGGAGGGGCGACCGGAACTTGCGGATTTTTCCGGGACGATCTCCAGCGGTACGTCGGCAGGTACCTTGGTCGGCATTCTTGTTGTCAACCGTGCCGGCGGTGATATACCGATGCTGAGTCTCGAAGGAGAGGGTGCTGAAGACTTTGTGATTACATCGGACGGATTTATCCGGGTGGCTGATGGAGCGAGTATCGATCATGCACAGCGTTCACGTTACACACTTCAGGCAAAGGCTGTCAACGAGCTTGGGGAAAGCAACCCGGTAACTGTAACGTTTCGTGTACATGAGTGGACAGCTCAGTATGGTAATGTAAAAAAAGATATCGGAGTGGGTGTAGCTGCAGGCGGCGATGGCTCCGTTTATGTTACAGGTACGACATGGGACGCGATCGACGGTGTGTCAGCCATAGGGTTTATAGATGTGTTTGTGACGAAGTTTGATCGTGACGGCAATCGTCTCTGGACACGTCTGTATGGTACATCGAGTGTCGATATTCCAACAGATATTGCAGTAGATATGGAAGGGAATGCCTATATTGCAGGTTATGCGGCCGGTTCGCTACATGGTCAGCATTATAAAGGGAACTTCGATGCCTTCATCATCAAGATTGACGGTTTGGGAACGCGGAAGTGGACACGGATGCTTGGGTCAAGTGATGTTGAGCAGGCCAATACAATTGAATTGGACAGCGCAGGAAATGTCTATATTGCCGGTTCGACTTTTGGCCGTTTGGGTGCTGCTTCGTATGGCAGTGAAGATATGTTTGTCGCACACTACAGTTCTGAGGGTAACCAAGTGTGGGTAAAACAGTTTGGAAGCGCTGGTAATGAATATGCGAAAGAGTTGAGTGTCAAAGAAGATGGTACGCTCTATCTTGCAGGTGAGAGCAATAGCGATCTGGCCGGAACATCTGTCATAGGCGATACCGATATTGTACTTGTCAAATACAACCCGTTGGGGGAGTATGCCTGGACGAAGCGTTTTGGGACAAATGAGTATGACAAGTTTAGCGGCATGGTGATAGATAGTCGCGGTGACCTTTACCTTGCCGGCAATACGCTGGGCTATTTTGGTGAGATTTTCGGACGAGGGGATGATCAGGAACTCTATGTCATTAAGGTGGATGGCGAAGGGCATACACTATGGCAAAACACGTATGGCTCATCGCAGTATGACAGTTTAAATCAGATCGGTATTGATACGAATGATCGACTCTATCTCGTTGGTAAAACAGAGGGTAGCATGGGGGATGTTACCCGATTTCAAGAGAAGGATGATGCCTTTATGATGCAGCTGAACAGTGATGGTTCAGTAATGGATATACAGCAGTTTGGAACGTCCGGATGGGATGAGGCTAATGACGTAGCCATTGATGGTGATAATAGAGTCCTGATAACCGGAGCAGTGGAAGGAGCATTCAATGCTAATCCTTTGCTTGGTTACAGGGATGTATATGTTACGAAGCTTGGTGAATGATCTTTAAAACTGCTTTGCCGTAAAGCGCCGCTTTTTTCTCACCGATCCCTTTGATGCCGAGCAGCTCCTCCTCATCATGCGGCTGATAATAGGCCAGGTAATGGAGAACAGCATTGCCGAGGATGGTAAAGGCTGGTTTGTCCTGTTCGACTGCTTCCTCTTTTCTCCACTGTTTCAGCTTCTCCAGCAAGGCTTTCGCTTTTTCGTCAAGCGGCAGGGCAAGGTTGATATCGGTGTTGATGAGATGGGACTGCAACGTGGCGAGCTCTTCTCTGATTAGCTTGACTACGGGCTGCTTCTCCTGATTGGGTAAGCTCGAGAGAAGCGCTTCTATTTTCGTAAGTCCCTCCTGTAAAATATGCCCGCTGTCACGCTTTTCTCTATGTTTAACATTCGCCTTTTGTCTGCCTGCAAGCACTTTTTCAAACTCATCTTTGAGTGTTTCGATATTGTAGTGGTAATAGCGGATTTCTCCCTGTTTATTTTCCATGGGCTGGGCAATGCCGTGGGTGATGTATTGCTCATGTGGGAAACCTTTTTGAACAGGATGCTCCGGGTTTCGAATACCAAGCACATAAAGGGCTTGCCCGACTGCCTTCGCGGATACGTCGTATGCTTCTGCAATCTCACTCATACTTTGAAACATAATCAAACTCCTAAATCTAATTTATGTGATAAGTATAGGGGAATAGTGATATTTAATCACAATAATATGACAAAATGCCATAAAAGAGGGAAGAGGGAGGAGGGAAGAGGGAATGGGTGTGGAGTAGCTGGAGATTGGATTTAACACCATTTTTAGAGCCTAAACTGTATAATTTCTCAATTGATTCAAAGGCAAATATTGAGCATTTTCAGAGAGTATGACATTCGCGGTATTTATGAAAAAGAGTTAAACAGAGAGACAGTAACGAAGATCGGTTATGCGCTGGCAAAGCGTATCAAGCCGATTGGTGATGTCATTGCGGTGGGGTATGATGCCAGAACGCATTCGCCTATACTGTTTAAATACCTGGTGGCGGGTCTCAATGCCGGTGGTTTGAAAGTGCTTGGCATGGGAGTCGTGCCGACACCGGTGAACTACTTCTGTAACTATCAGGAGTTTAACGGTATTACGGCTTCGGCTTCAGTGATGATCACCGGTTCGCACAACCCAAGCGAATACAACGGCTTCAAGATCACCGTCGACAGAGCACCGTTTTTTGCCCAGGATATTTACACCCTCGGTGATGAGGTCGAGTCAATGGGGATGCCTGACACGGTTGAACGTGATGTGACGGAAATCGATGCTGTCGGACGTTATGTTGAGTACATGTTAAATGCATTTTCACATCTTAAAGGGATGAAAGAGCGTATTGTCTATGACTGCGGTAACGGTGTAGCGGGAATAGTGACCGAGAAGATCTTCGGCGGACTTGGATTAAACACCAAGGGCATCTACATTGAACCGGACGGCACTTTTCCAAACCATCACCCCGATCCCTCTGTCGAAGAAAACCTTGCCGACGTCAAAGCACTGTTAGCCAAAGAAGGAGATATCGCCTTTGCTTACGATGGTGATGCCGACCGTATCGCCGTACTGACCCATGCGAACAACATCAAGGGCGACCAGATGGCGCTGCTCTACTCGATGGAGATGACAAACCCGACAGTCATCGGTGAAGTGAAGTGCTCGCAGGTGATGTACGATGAGCTCGAACGCCGCGGTGCCAAAGCGGTGATGTACAAGACCGGCCACTCCAACATCAAAGTGAAGATGAAAGAGCTGGATGCGGACCTTGCCTGCGAGGTGAGCGGCCATGTCTTTTTCAATGACCGCTACTTCGGGTATGACGACGCCATCTACGGTACGCTGCGGATGCTCGAACTGGTCAATGACGGGATCGACCTCGATGCCGAACTGGCAAAACTGCCGCAGACTTTCTCGACCGAAGAGATCAAGGTGGAAACAACCGAAACCGAAAAATTTCCGCTGATCGATGAGCTGAAACGTCTGCTTGAAAATCCGCCAGAGGATTTCCCGGTGATCAAAGAGATCATAGATGTCGATGGCGTGCGTGTCATCTTTGAGAAAGGGTGGGGACTCGTCCGTGCCAGTAACACGACTCCGGTACTGGTGACCCGTTTCGAGTCGACCGATGAGGCTGAAGCCAAACATTATGAGAAAGTACTTAACGACCTGATCACACAGGCGAAGCAAAATTTACAAGGATAAACGATGAAAACTCAAACACTTTTAATGCCACTTGATATGCACCTCCATCTTCGTGATGGCGCAATGCTGGAAACCGTAGGGCCTTTGACCTCATACACTTTTTCAGGTGCAGTCATCATGCCAAATCTTGTGCCGCCGGTTACCGATAAAGAGGCTTTGCTTGCCTATAGGCATCGTGTTCTGAATGCATGCGGTCAGAATATTCATGATGATGAGATAGATGAGTTTATGGAAGATGAGGGGCTCGGCGGTGATTTTGAACCCTTCATGACGCTCTTCTACCAAAACTACGACAGAGAATTTTTAGCGGATGTGGCCGATGAGATCATTGCTGTCAAGCTCTATCCGGCAGGGATCACGACCAACTCCGAAGGCGGGGTGAAGTCATTTGATCTGGATGCAATGCGTCCGACGCTTGAAGCGATGAGCGAGCTTGAGATCCCGCTGTGTGTGCATGGTGAAACAGACGGCTTTGTGATGGACCGTGAAGCGGAGTTTATGAGTATCTATGAGATGCTGGCTGTGAACTTCCCGGAGCTTAAGATCATTATGGAACATATCACGACCAAAGCGGCAGTCGATATGCTGGACAGACACCCAAATCTTTATGCGACGATCACCCTGCATCACCTGCTGATCGATCTCGATGACGTAGCCGGTGGGATGCTGAAGCCGCATCTGTTCTGTAAACCGATCGCCAAGCGTCCGGAAGATCGCGACGCCCTGCTCTCTGTGGCACTCGAAGCGCATCCGAAAGTGATGTTCGGTTCTGATTCGGCACCGCACCCTCAGCATAAAAAAGAGGCTTGCGGATGTGCGGCAGGTGTCTTTACCGCACCGATCGCGCTGCAGTCACTCTGTGAGCTCTTCGACAAGCATGGCAAACTCGACAACCTTCAATCTTTTGTCAGTGACAATGCCCAGAGCATCTACGGGATCTGTCCGGAGTTTAAAGAGGTGGTCTTGACCGATACGCCTTTCAAAGTACCGGCCAAGTATGGTGATGTCGTACCGATGTTTGCTGAGGAGACGATTGGCTGGTCGATTGAAAATGTTGAATAGGGTGAGTAGTAAAAAGTAGTGGTCTCATAGGGATATAGGGTCCATGATTTAGACTCCTGCCTTCGCAGGAGTGACGGAGTGATGAATAGTGAAGGGTAGAAGTAAATTATGAGTGCAAAGATTTTACTGCTTGAAGATGATCTCCTCTTTGGTGAGAGCCTGCAGGACTTTCTCGAAGAAGAGGGGTATGCCATCACCTTGTGCCGTAATGGACAGGAAGCACTTGAACGAACCTACGAGGCGCAGTTTGATCTCTATCTGCTCGATATCAATGTCCCGCTGGTCAACGGTCTGGAACTGCTCGGAGATCTTCGGCGCGCCGATGATCAGACACCGGCTATCTATCTGACCTCCCATCAGGATAAAGAGACGATGACGGAAGGGTTTGAAAACGGTGCGGACGATTATCTCAAAAAACCGGTCGATATGGATGAACTGCTTCTGCGTATTTCCGCTCTGCTGCGTCGCACCAAAGGGAAGGCGACAAAGTGTATCGGCGAACTCTGCCTTGATGAAGCGCATAAGTCGATTACCCGCAGCGGTGAGCTGCTTAATCTCACGCTTAAAGAGTATCAGCTGTTGGCACTGCTGATGAAAAATGCCGGCAGTGTGGTGACGAAAGAGATGATCATCACGACATTGTGGAGTGTTTCGGAAGAGGTGAGTGACGGGGCGGTACGGGTTTATATCAACCGGCTTAAAAGTGAACTGGGCGCTGAGCATATCGAAAATATCCGTGGGATAGGGTACAGGCTTGTTACGTAACTTCAAGCTGACGATCCTGACCTTTTATGTGGTCACGGTGTTGTCGATAGTCGTGGTGCACTACTATGCTATCACCCTGTTCAATATAGAAAATATCTATCTGCTTCTGCTTGGTGCGATAGTCATGACGGTCTTTCTCGGATTTATTATTGCCAAGATGGCGATCGAACCGCTGCAGGAACATTTTGATCATCTTGAACGCTTCTCCAAAGAGACCCTTCATGAGTTGAATCTGCCGGTCAATACGATTTTGACCAATACAAAGATGCTCAAAAAGAAGCACGCCGATGATGAGAAAGACCTCAAGCGGATCGAGCGGATCGAAGCCGCTTCGAAGATGCTGCAGGAGCGCTATGCCGAGCTGGATTATCTCATCCGAACCCAGATGCAGCGTGAAGTCGTTGAGTCATTTGATCTTTCCGAACTGATCGAGGAAAGGCTCCTTTTTTTACAACCACTCTATGCACAGCTTGAATTCTCTGTTGATTTAGAGCCGACAAGGTTAAATATGGATAGAATTGGTTTACGAAAAGTGATCGATAATCTGATTGACAATGCCGTGAAGTACTCCAGTGCCACAGGGAAGATCGAGATAGAGCTGCATAAGAGTGTTTTGGAAGTCCGGGACCACGGTGTCGGGATGGATGAAGTGGAGCTTTTCCAGATCTTTGACCGTTACTACCAAAGCGATGCGACGATGCCGGGTTACGGCATTGGCCTGGGTCTGGTCAAAAGTTTCTGTGACAAGCAGAAGATCAAACTGCATGTACGCTCTAAAAAGGGCGAGGGTACGACAATGATTTTAGATTTTAAAGGGGTGAGTTAGATGGAAAACAGCAGTTCGTGGATGCTTTATGCAGAAGAGGCGCTTGATTATGGCGTTATGGG
Source organism: Campylobacterota bacterium (assembly GCA_034717975.1). GTDB lineage: Bacteria > Campylobacterota > Campylobacteria > Campylobacterales > Sulfurimonadaceae > BB26. Next base: position 12,869 of record JAYEMF010000113.1, on the reverse strand, counting down.
GATCTTGATCATTATGAGCATCGTCTCGTTATGGCTTTTCATCGAGCGCCTGATGTTTTACCGTTCTATCCGTCACAGTGATTACACCAATAAAGAGCTGCTTGAATTTGATCTGAGCGACAACCTCTCCGTGATCTCGGCTATCGGTGCGAATGCACCATACGTGGGTCTGCTCGGAACGGTTCTGGGGATCATGATCACCTTCTATACCCTTGGAGATGTGGGCGCGGTTGATCCGAAACGCATTATGACCGGTCTTGCCCTTGCTCTCAAAGCGACAGCGATGGGCCTGATCGTCGCTATCCCTTCGATCGCCTTCTACACGATCTTGTTGCGTAAGGCAGAACGTATCGTAACTGTATGGGAAGATGCCCGCAACGAAACCAGCTAGGATATCTCGCCAAAGAAGATGCTCGGAGGCATGTTCGATGTGAGTAAAATCACTTAAAATGGATAATCATTTATGAAAAAACTGAAAAAATTTGATCAGATCAATGTCATCCCCTTTATTGACATTATGCTGGTACTGCTGGTCATGGTTCTGACGACGGCGACCTTTGTCAAACAGGGGATCATCCCGGTTGATCTTCCTGATGCGACAGAGTCGCAAAAGCAGGAGGATAAAAAAGAGGTGAGTATCAATGTCACCAAGGAGGGGAAACTTTTTCTTGATAAAGAGCCGGTCACAGCGGAGGAGTTGGAGCAAAAACTCAGTGGGATCGATCGTGATCAGACTGTCGTTCTTCGCAGTGACAAGGAAGCCACCTTCCAGGACTTTGTCACGGTGATGGATATCCTTAAAAAGCTGAATCACGAGCAGCTTTACATCGTCACGAAAAAGTAATTTTTTGATAGAAAAACTCTTCTTCCCGGCCGTCTGGATTATGTCCAGACTCTCTTATTTTGGTAAAAGTGCACTGCTTTTTATTGGCGTTGTCATCTTGCTTTTTGGTACCTTTTACCTCTATGCGGAGAAACTGGACAGTGAGATCGTCCAGAATGAGAAGAAACTTCAGGGGATTGCGATCAATCAGCGCCTCTTCACTCTTCTGCGTCTCTCGACACACTACAAAGATCGTGGTTATCTCTGTCTGCATGGTGGCTGCAAGATCAGTGATCCGCATCAGCTAAAGCAGAAGCTGGATGAGCGTTTCTTAATGGTTGATGATGTTATGATTCAACAGGGGTACGCCCTGCAGATCGAACCGCTGCTTGAGAGAGCACGTCAAGATATGCATGTGGCGATGCAGTCCATTATACATAATGATCCGCGCGGCTATTATGAGAAGATGAATGGCGTTGTCGAATCAATCATCTTCATTATGGATCAGGTCAATATCCATACCGTACTGCTTCAGGAATATGAGGTCGATACATTTATCCGGATTGAGAGTGCTTTTGATCGTCTCCCGCGGATAATGTCCATGGTGAGCGAGCTGCGGGGTTCGGGAAGCAGTGTGTTGCAGGTCGGGTCGATTGACAGTGTGACTTATGCTCATATTATCGACTTGAGCGGGGCAGTTGAGATCAGCTGGGTACAGCTGATGGCGAGGATGAAGGCCCTGGTTGAACGCGACAAAGAGCTCAGCGCCTCAACTGAAACCATCGTCAAGCAGCTGCGCACCTTCGATAACTGGATTCAGCGTGATATTGTAGAAGAACAGGGCCAAAGCAATCCGCATCACTTCTATCAGCGCGGCAGCGAACTCAGCGATGCGATGCAGGAATTTTTCAATCTGAATGTGCCCTACCTGGAAACAGAGATCAGAGCACGGATGAATCAGGCCAGATGGATGAAGTACATCATCATGGATACTCTCCTGATTGCGGGAGCAGTTTGGCTCTATCTCTTCATCGCCAGTTTTATTTCGGTACGTCGTCCCATTGATGAACTGATCGAAGTGACCAATGAGGTGGCTGAGGGTGATCTGCTTGCCCGTCTGCCAAGCCGGGGCAGGGATGAGTTTAGTCATATTTCCAACTCTATGAACCGGATGATCGATAAACTGCAGGCGCAGCACTCACTGTTGAGAGAGTATAAGCGTGCAGTTGATAATGGTGCACTGGTGAATAAAACGGATACTGAGGGGATTATTACCTACATCAATCCTGCCTATGAAGCATTGAGTGGCTATAAATGTGAAGAGGTTACCGGTAAGAGCATCGGAATCTTTCGTTCTGAGAATACCAGTAATCTGAAAATTGAAATGCTCTGGGATACGATCCGCGATAAACAGGTCTACCGCGGCGTCTTTGAAAACCGTGCAAAAGATGGCAAGAGCTTTTTTGTGAAGAGTACGATCATTCCGATCCTCGATGGAAAAGGGGAGATCATTGAATTTATCTCAATTATGTCGGATATCACTGCACTGAAAGATCATGAACACCAACTGGAAAACCGGCTCTTTACGGATGATCTGACCGGCTTGCCAAACCGAACTGCTTTTCATGACATTATCAAACAGCGTGAGGATCGTAAACTGATTTTGCTCGACATCGACCAGTTTCATCGTATCAATACCATCTATGGCGAAAGTGTGGGGGATGAGGTGATCGTCCAGCTCGGCAAGCAGCTCAAGTTGATGATGGGCGACAGTTCGCTGGAGCTTTTCAGACTGGCCGGAGATGAGTTTGCGGTTTTGGCGGACAAGCGGGTAAGTGCGACAAACTTCCATGAAGATGTCGTCATGCTCTCTCACCATCTCAATGCTCTTAAGCTAAGCTGTTTTATTCATGAGATTATTGTGCGCATAAGCATAGGTGCAGTCATTGAAGCACGCAATGACGGACGGCGCCCGTTGATAGCGATGGCGAGTATCGCACTCAAAGCAGCGAAAAACGGACCGCGTTCGTACTATTTTTACGCAGAGATCGCCGATAAATCACTTCAGCTTGAAGCGAATCTCGCTACCGTCGAACGGCTGGACTATGCGATTAAAAATGAGACGATCATCTGCCACTATCAGCCGATCTTTAATGTCAAAACCGGTGAAGTAGAGAAGTTTGAAGGATTGATGCGCCTGCTTGATAAAGATGGCACGCTGTATCCGCCGACAACTTTTATCGATGTTGCCAAAGGGGCGCGGCTATATTCGAAACTGACCCGTCAGGTGATGCTCAACACCCTGGCAATGGCAGAGCTAAATCCGACCTACTCCTTCTCTGTCAATATTGACGTAGGAGATATTACCGATGATAAAACGGCAGCCTTTATTATAGAACAGCTCCATAACTCCACAGCAGCTGAACGCATTATGTTTGAACTTGTCGAGTCTGCAGAGATGGAAGGCCTGGAGAAAGTAAAAGAGTTTTTCAAACAGCTCAAAAGACATGGTTGTCAGATCGCGATCGATGATTTTGGAAGCGGTTACTCGAATTATGCATATATGACAGACCTGGGTGTGGATATCATTAAAATTGATGGGACCTTGATCGTTGATATCGATCAGGATCAGCAAAAACAGCGCATCGTCGCATCGATCATCGCCATCGCCCATGATCTAGGAATGCAAGTCGTTGCTGAGTATGTCGAAAACCTGGCAGTTTTTGATATGGTTGCTTCACTGGGAGCAGATTTTGTTCAGGGGACTTACATCGCCGCGGCAGAAGCGAAACTTCGGACAGAACCGGCGGAGTAAAATCTCATTTACAGAGCAGTGCCTGAAGTAGTGGGCGTTAGCTCTTAATACCCTTTCTCCAGCAGTTTAAAGCGGCTGTTGTTGTTGCTGCTTTCTGCCTCTTCGTTAGGCTTTTCACTACTCTCTTTTATCTGAACCGAACTGCCAGTCTCAAAAACTTTCTGTTCATGACTCTTCTGCTTGTTAAGCAGATTGTTAAGGATATAAAAGAGCACCATAATAACAACAATAGCGCCATAGAGGAGCAGGTAGTTTTTGATCTGTTCTTTGGAGAAGGGGTTTTGCATTGGAAATCTTTAATTGGTTGTGTGGGGTTTGTTCAAGATAAATGGTTTACTATTTATGTTAAGCCGCCAGCGGTGCCTTTGGCAGAAGGACTAAAGTCCACTGCTAGAAATCACTAAATGATTTCTAGTGCAACGCTTCTGGTTTCGTTCGGCTAAAGTAGTTAACTATCTAATGTGAAGCCTACGGCGGTACTCATTTCATTCGCACAACGCCTACGGTTTCTGACGGATAAACGCAAAGAAATTTGCGTTTATTATTCCGTCATCACATCATACCAGGCATACCGCCCATTCCACCCATACCGCCACCCATATCTGGTGCTGGCATAGCAGGTTTCTCTTCAGGGATCTCGTGGATCGTTGCTTCGGTAGTCAGAAGCAGGCTGGAGACAGAGACAGCGTTGGTCAGTGCAACACGTTCTACTTTCAGTGGATCGATAATACCCGCTTCGAACATGTCTACATATTCGCCGGTTGCCGCATTGAAACCGATGTTGACATTCTCTGCCTGCTCGATACCGTTGACAACAACACCGGCATCAAAACCTGCATTGGCAGCGATCTGTTTGACCGGTGCTTTGATGGCGCGGAGGATGATCTCGTACCCGATCTTCTGGTCATGTTCCATCTCACCGATCTCGATGTTCGCTGCTGCACGGATAAGTGCGGCACCACCACCGATAACGATACCTTCTTCCACGGCTGCTTTTGTTGCGGAGAGGGCATCGTCAACGCGGTCTTTTTTCTCTTTCATCTCTGTCTCGGTAGCTGCACCGACTTTAATGACGGCAACACCGCCGGAGAGTTTGGCAAGGCGCTCCTGAAGCTTCTCTTTGTCATACTCAGAGCTGGTTGCATCGATCTGTGTCTTGATCTCTTTGACACGTGCTTCAACCATAACGGCTTCACCGGCACCGTCAACGATTGTCGTGTTGTCTTTGTCGATGACAACACGTGCTGCCTGCCCAAGATCCTGGATAGATGTTGATTCGAGTGTACGGCCTGTCTCTTCAGAGATGACCTGACCGGCAGTCAGGATGGCGATGTCTTGAAGCATCGCTTTACGGCGGTCACCAAAGCCTGGTGCTTTGACAGCAGAGATGTTCAGAACACCGCGCAGTTTATTGACAACCAGTGTTGCGAGTGCTTCACCATCGACATCTTCAGCGATGATGAGCAGTGGACGGTTGCTCTTTTGGACCTGCTCCAGTACCGGAAGAAGATCTTTGAGGCTGGAGATCTTCTGGTCGAAAAGAAGGATGAACGGGTTTTCGATCTCGGCGATCATCTTTTCGGTATTGGTGATGAAGTACGGGCTCAGGTAACCGCGGTCAAACTGCATCCCCTCAACAACGTCAAGTTCGTCATTGATACCTTTGGCCTCTTCAACCGTGATAACACCGTCACGACCGACTTTTTCCATCGCTTCAGCGATCATGTCGCCGATCTGCTCATCAGAGTTGGCAGAGATAGAAGCGACCTGGGCGATCTCAGTCTTTCCTCCTACCTCTTTTGTAGCGCTTTTAAGGTTTTCAAGGATAGTCGCCATCGCTTTATCCATACCGCGTTTGACTTCTACCGGATTGGCACCGGCTGTGATGTTGCGAAGGCCTTCTGAGAAGATGGCGTTGGCAAGGACTGTCGCTGTTGTTGTACCGTCACCCGCTTCGTCAGCGGTGTTGGAAGCAACTTCGCGAACCAGTTGTGCTCCCATATTTTCCAGCGGGTCTTTCAGTTCGACCTCACGTGCAACCGATACACCATCTTTGGTGATTGCCGGTCCGCCGTAGCTTTTCTGGATCAAAACATTACGACCGCGCGGCCCCATCGTTACCTTGACAGCGTCGGTGAGTTTCTGAACACCTTCGGCCAGTTTGTTGCGTGCGTCGTCTGAATAGTGAATCTCTTTTGCCATATCTTTGCTCCTTACTTCATAATTCCGTAGATTTCATCGCCTTCGATGATCAGGTAGGTCGTCCCGTCGATAGTGATCTCGTTACCGGCATATTTTCCAAAAACGACAACGTCATTAACAGCAATCTGCTCAACTTCATCACCAATCGCGATGACTTTTCCCTGAGATGGTTTCTCTTTTGCATTGTCCGGGATGATGATCCCCGATGCCGTTGTAGTCGCCTCTTCAAGACGCTCTACCAAAGTACGATTTCCAAGTGGTTGAAAGTTCATTAGGTGTCCTTGTTTATTAATAGTGGAATATTACAGAAGTTTTACTAAATTAATGTAATTTATACGGTAGCTTCGAAGCTATTGACTTTTTCAATAGTCTGCAGAGTCAGATTAACGATATCATCCATGGCGATCTCATACTTTTCGAGAAAACCTTCAATAGCGGTAGTATCAAAATGTTCTATGGCCCGTGCAGCTATCAGGATATCGCCGAGTTCACCTTTCTGATACAAAATAGCATCGTTGATGGAGCTGTCGACATTGAGCTCCCTGATGACTGTTTGCAGCGAGACTCCCAGCAGAATATCGATGAGCGAGAGCAGTCCGACAAAGTAGACTTCACTCTGTGGGATGGTATTTTTTGGATCAATCAGTGTATGCAGCCCCAACATGATCTGCATACGGTTGATCAGTAGAGCCTGCATGGGTGCCGTCTGAGTGTCAGTAGCCATGTTTTTAGCATTGATGAGGAGTAGGAGCCACTGCAGAAGCGGAAGACGGCCGATCAGTGTGATGACCTGTGCGATAGACTTGATGGGATCTCTAAAGTGAAACATGCCGGAATTAACGTAGCGCAACAGGTGAAGAGTGAGTGTCGGAGTCTCCTCAAAGGCATCGGTGATCTCTTTGACAGGAACATCATCCATAATAAGCCGCCAGATTTTTAGAACGGCTATCTGTTCGGGGGTAAAGACTTTTTCGGAGATCACTTTCGGACGTGAAAAATAGTAGCCTTGAAAATAGTCGATGGGTTCTCCCGCCCATGTTTCAAAGGTGGAGTGAGTTTCCACTTTAGTCGCGATGAATTTAACGTGTTTCAAGTCGAGTGTGTCAAGCAGTGGTGTCATGAGTGCCGGATCCGCTTCGGTAGTATCGACTTTGATATAGCTGATCTGCTTCAGGATGGGTTGAAATTTGGTAATGGTATTTTGATCAAAAAGTGTGTCGTTGATGGCAAAACGGTACCCCTCTTTATGAAGCTGATGGATGCGCTCTACCACGGCACTGCTCAAGGTCACACTCTCCATGAGCGCCAGAATAAAGTGTTCTTTTGGAATGGAGAGTACCATCTCCTGTAATAAAAAAGAGCCATCAATGATGATGAAAGCCGGATATTCACCGATGATCTTTTTCATCCCGAACTGATTGAGAATCGTAACAAGCAGTGAGGCCGTCGCACTGCGATCGTCGGTTATGAAATTATCACTTTCCATATCGCGGTAAAGCAGGGCATAGGCAAAGGTGTTGTTATCCCGGTCTAAAATGGGCTGTCTGCCGATATATATCTCTTTTTCCATTCTCTGCTCACAAACTGGCTTTTGGAAGATGCCTTCTTCTCATATAAAAGGATACAATGATTTATGCATAAAGTAGATAAAGGAGACTTGTAAAAGCGATTTTAACAGCTCTCTAAAATCGATAGCTGTATTGAAACTCGAAAGTTTTAACTATAGTTTCATAATTTGCAGGCAGTGTCATGTATTTTTCACCGTTATCATGATGAAAATCCATATCTGCATCACCTTCGACTTTTCGATAACTTCCGCCCATAGTTATCAGAGAAGAGTTATAGTGGAAAAGCTCGATAGTTAAATCAACGTGATACCCATCTATCCAATCCTGACTGGAAGTATAAAATGAACGCAGCAGGTGCTGATCTTTACTATCTATATAGGCAATATCATAGCCGGCAGACAGTCGCCAGGGGATGCCGGAAAAGTCATTTTCATAACCTAGATAGAATCTAACCCCATCCAGTTTTTGCTGATAAGTTACAGTAGAGCCTGAAACTTCGACATATTGATTGTTGTAGTAACTGGTCTGTTTTGTATCTGACCAGGTCATTTTCCACTCTTCATGAAACAGCTCAATACCAATAGCAGTACTGTCAAGAAGTGGATAATCATAGGCTACACCCAAGTTAAAGTACTTATCAAGCTCCGTGTTGGATTCTGAATAGACCGTTGTTTCACCTTGATGCCAATCCGTATCTTTGCCTGTTCTGTCATTGGAATAGATAGAGTGTTCCACCGAGAAGGAGAGTGATCCGACTTGAAAGTCATGCGTATACCCAAGTGCAATCGCCACTGCCTCTGCTGGAAACTCAAGCTCCGCCTCAAGTTGGCGGTTTGGATCTTTCACATTATATTTCAATGTGCTCTCAAGCCATTTGGTACTGACAGAGTAAGTGTCAGCAAGACCAACTCCTCCGAGCAGAGGAATCAGTAATAAAAGATTTTTAAGCATTTTCGTTAAAACTCATATAACTTCACTACCACCCTCATCATCTGTGATAGTGATTTCATTGGTATCTGTTACTTCAACATGTACGTGTCGGCCATCACTGACACTATATTCAAGGCTACCTGAGAGCAGATGTGAACCATCATGAACAAAAGGGTGATCGCAGTTTGGATCATATGTTTCATCAATATCTAGATATTCAGTGATGTTGTTGATGTAAATTCTACCAGCTTTATAGCAGTGCTCGATACTGCTGCTTGAGTATGAAAATGCGACAGTAAGATCGTCATAACGGGCTTCAATAGGTGTAGCCGCATCTAATTCAAACCACAAAGAGCTGGTATAGGTTCCTGCAAAAGTATTATCATCTGTATATGAAGAGTAATCAAGATCAATATAGCTCCATTGATGGATTTTTACTGTTGAAGAGCCATAGCCCATGGTATAGTCTTCTGTAAAACCCATGTGTAAGCTGCTGAGCGTCTCACCATAATTAGTACCAGTTGTTGTTACATGAATGGAACCATCTAGTGTTATGCTTCCTTCTATACAATTGTCAGCACTCAAAGTATAGTCCATACTTGTCTCTGTCTGGGAACCTGTTATTGATATTGTTCCACCTCCACTACATTGAGTAGTATTGTTAACTGTTTCATTTAAAGCCGGTGTTTGCGCATCAAGGCTATTGATTAATATCTTTTGCTGAAGTGCTGCAAATTTCAATGCATCAAAACCAACTCTTTTCTCATCAGACGCAGCAAGAAGACCGAGGCTGCTGACATCCCCCATATCAAGAACTGTTTGTGTCGCGTCAGCCCCATTTGCTGCGCTCGGTGAGGCTTCAACGGCATTTACCGCAGGTAAACCGTCAGAAGAGCTACTGCTTCCGCCACCTCCGCCACCACCACATCCGGTTAATATTGCAAGCGTACTTAAAGCAACGATACTGCTGATTACTGGTTTCATGTGCATCCTTTTCAAGAATAAATAAATTTATATTAACTGATTGTTTATTTAGAATAATATATTTAAACACACAAAAAATTATCTTAATTATTGTGTGTAAATTTGTCACAATATAGATCTTTTTGTACTACTGTTCCAAAATTGAATCAAATCTGCCACAACACTGGATTAGCAGACTTTTAGCTGCCGGTTTCAAGGCAGGATTGGCTTAACTGTACCATGTCGATAATCGTTTACGAGAAGTTTGATTTTGCTGATTTTCCGTATTAACAGTTATATGGATTTTGACTCAGATCATTTAAATTGAAATATTGTCAAGGTGAATAAGGATATACTGAGTACGAGCAATGTGCTGAGGTAAGCAGTCCCGGATAGAGTGTTCAATATCACGATTGTAAGCGTGGACAGAGAAAAGCAGAGCAGGTTTTATAAAACGCCTCTAAATTTAACAATAAAGTGCAGATAATGAAGCAAAATAACATCAAACAAATCTCGTTTCTTGGTTTTTTGATACTTATTGTTGGCTCCATAATTAGTGCCGCTGTGTTGGTTACTCTGCTTTACAGCCTTGAGACGCTTAGAAAAGAGCAGCAGGTTACAGAAAATGCCTATGATATTCTGTTTGAACTGAAATATAACACTGAACGCTTGCTGACAACACATGACCTGGTGGCCCAGAAATTTCTATGGAAGCAGAATAGAAATGATTTTGAAGAAAGCCTTCAACAGCTTGTTCAAATACGAGGTAAACAATCAGAAGAGTTCAATCGGTTATGGGGTGTCATTCAAAATGAGATGGATTCGATTCTAAAACAACTTGAAGACCCGCTCTTTCAGGCAAAAAATACAATGGACAAATCGCTGCTGCGACGTCTGGGAGAGGGGCTGAACTCCAGCGAGGAGAGTCTGTTCTATATTCACCTGAGCCAATTGAAAAATTCCATTGACTACCTCAAACAGTATGAAACGTTTTTCATGGAGGAGCTCACAAGCCTTAGAACAGTCCACCTTCAGGAGAACCGTCTGCGTCTGAGTAAAGTAAAAACCACTGCGCTCTGGCTGCCAGGCTCAATTTTACTGCTCACTATTTTACTGGCACTTTATATTACACGCATCGTTGGAAAAATGGAATCTGACCTTATTGTCACACACAACAATCTGGAAAACTCACTTCAGGAGCTAATGGAAAAAGAGGAGATGATGCTCGCCCAGTCGCGTCACGCCGCGATGGGAGAGATGATCAGTATGATCGCCCATCAGTGGCGCCAGCCTATTACGGTGATCGCCATGGGGGCCAACAATCTGCTGGCCGATGTCGAACTTGAAAATGTGGAACCCGAAGAAGTCAAGAAGAGTGCAGCGATGATGCTTGAACAGAGCCATCACCTCTCCAAGACGATCGACGATTTCAAAAACTTCTTCCGACCGAACAAAAAAACGGAGATGACTCTGGTCAATGATGTCCTGGAAGAGAACTTTTCCATTGTCGGCAAGAGTCTGGAAAATCATAATATCGCGGTAGAAAAAGAGTATGGCAGCCAGACACCGATCGCCATCTTCTCCAGGGAGCTGCTGCAGGTTTTCATCAATATCTTCAAAAATGCCAAAGAAGCGCTGATTGAAGATGGGATCAAGGACCCGCTGATCTCGGTCGCTACCCGTGAAGATGAAGAGCATGTCTATATTTCGATCTGCGATAACGGAAAAGGGATCGACCCGGCGATACTTGCAAAAATCTATGACCCCTACTTTTCGACAAAGGGTGAAAAGAATGGTACCGGACTGGGGCTCTATATGAGCAAAACCATTATCGAGAAGCATCTAAATGGTGTTATCAAAGCAGAGAATCGCAAAGAGGGCGGTATCTGTTTTGAGATGGCTTTGCCTAAAAAAGGGGTAGATGACGGTTGAACTTATAGCATGGGAATTCAAGGTTAAGAAAATAACAAAAACCTGTCGCTCTCAGCTTGAATGGGAGTCTAAATTATGCTGTATGACAAACTGGACCCCCGGTCAAGCTGAGGATGACGAGGCAATAAAATTTAAACTTGGGTTACCGTAAACTATAGTCCTGTTTTCAATACTCTGTGTTAAGATGTATAAAGGGTTGATGTTTAAATGCTTACAAAAGAAAAACAGCTGAAAAAACAGATTCTGCTAATGATCACCGCTATTGTCCTTATAGTGGCAGGCATTCGTTTATATCTTGATATTAACCATAACAAAGAGATCTTTGACTCTAAAGTACAGAGAGTAACAGAGCACATCCAGACGGTTGTTGCCCTGGAGCAAAAAAAACTTCGTACTTTTTACACTTCACGTGCCAAATATTTTTTAAACAACAGCGCCATTATAGAAGCTGTAAAAATGAAAGATCGAAACAGACTCTATGAATTGGTGATCTATCAGTATAATATTTTGAAAGATGAAAATCCGTTTTTCGGTATCATGCACTTTCATCAGCCTGATGGCAGCTCTTTTTTACGGATGCACAAACCTGAAAAATATGGCGATGACCTCACAGAAATCAGACCGATGATTGATGCTGTTCATAAACATCAGCAAGCAACAGAGGGCTTTGAGGTGGGAAAGATGCTTCATGGCTCCGATGCGCTGCTGTACCGGATGGCATTCCCAATCTTTGACAGCGATGTTTATCTGGGTACTATGGAATTTGGTATTGGCTCTTCACAAATAATTTCGGCAGCGCTGGAGACGCTGCAACATACCCACAGCCAGGACAAAAACAATATTCATATCGCACTTTTACATTCGAGCAAACAGTTATATCATCAAAGCGGAGAGCACCATCTTTATAAAATCGGCCCCTACAATCTCGCACAGCATTCAGACTTTTTTGAATACCTTCTGGACAAAGAACTCAACTTCTCTGACAATAGCCATATTATTAAAAAAGATCAGCATACTTACCTACTGCGGTGGAATCAGGTTTTACTTACCAATCATGATGACAAAACCGAGGGAACCGTACTGATATCTTTTGATATCACTGAAGATGAAAAAGCCTACTATAGTGCCCTTGTGAAAGCTGTTGCGGCACCGGTGATCGTCCTTGCCATTATGCTGTTGTTTTTTAATTGGGGATTTAACTACTTTATGAAAAAGCTGATGCGAAGCCATGAGGAGCTGGAGCTTCAGCACACCTATACCCAGAGCCTTTTGGATCTGCAGGAAAACATTATCATCACTACCGACGGTCAACAGATCCTTTCATGCAATACAGCATTTTTAAACTTTTTCAATGTTCCCTCGCTTGAAGTGTTTAAGCAGTCACACGACTGTATCTGTGACTTCTTTTTGGAGCATGAAAGTTTCTTCAGCCTTGCCCGGCTTGACAAAGATGAGAACTGGGTCGACCATCTGCTTCATGAGAATGAAGAGCACAGAAAAGTGGTTTCGATGATATGCCAGAAAAGTGCCGAGCCCAAAGCATTCAGTGTCAAGATCAATCAACTTAATACGAATGAATATCATTATGTGATCTCATTTACAGATATTACCGATATCTCCATCAAATCAAAAGAGT
>JAYEMF010000112.1:0-10406 GCA_034717975.1 Campylobacterota bacterium | reverse complement strand
TTTCTTAACTTAATAGCATGGAAAAGTCTTTTTTAGCTTTTCTATACTAAAAGAGGGGTATAATTTCAAAAATAAAATCCTACAAGGAATCCAGAATGTTGCACGAATATCGCGATATTATTACCCATATGAAAAAGAATGAAGAGGCCAATGGCCATTTTCTTCACATCTTCGACAAACACAATGCTCTTGACGATGAGATCATAAAAGCTGAACATGGTGATACGCCGATGACAGATATGGAGATCGAAAAGCTGAAAAAAGAGAAACTGCTTTTGAAAGATGAAGCGTATAGTATTATCGTTAAGTATAAGCAGTCACATAATTTATAATATGTAAACGCCATAGGAGCAAAGCCCCTACGGTTACGTTAACACTAGGTTTACTTCGGCAGTAGGCCCTCGCGCTTTTTGCGCTTTAGGACTGCAGTTGACGAACATTTTTTCATTTATAGCTATCTCTCTTGCTAAATGATAGTAAAGAGTAGATTTAGAGGTGCCCTTTAGGTATTTACAAGCTCTAACACTTTTTCCGGCGGTCGTCCGATGACTGCCTTGTCTCCCACTATAACAACCGGTCGTTCAATCAGTTTCGGATGAACGGCCATCGCTTCGATCAGCCTCTCTTCATCATCGATATCTTTCAGCCCCAGCTCTTTGTACTCTGCCTCTTTTGTGCGTATAAGCTCACGTGCCGTGATCCCGAGTTTTTTGAGAACGGCTTTGATCTCTTCAGCAGTAGGTGGTGTATCGAGGTATTTAAGCACGTCAGGAGCGATGCCGTTATCTTCAAGCAGTGCCAGTCCCTGACGTGACTTTGAGCAGCGCGGATTGTGCCAGATGGTAATAGATGCCATAGTTTGTCCTTAGTTTGATAGTGTGAATGCAATCATATCACTTTTGTTATCAGGGGCTTTTGAGTTGGGTTCAAGTAGAATCTATCTATATGAAATTCCAAGTTAAAGTAAAATAATATGAAATATGTCAACTCATATGCCAAACTGGCTGATTTTGGGCGTGATATGCTGAAGCAGAGATCGCTTGAGCAGGGTCTTCCGATGATTGCAGGGTATGTCAAAGGTGTCATTGGGGCAGACCGCTGCTCCATCTATATTTACGATAAGGTGAATGATACACTCTGGACAACGCTCTCAGACGAGATTGAGAAGGTTGTCATCAGTGCTGACACCGGTATTGCCGGAGCAACGATCAAGGAGCGTAAACCGCTGATCGTCAATGCCCCCTATAAAGATCCAAGATTTCATGCGGATGTCGATAAGCAGACCGGGTATATTACGAAAAATATCGCATCGGTACCTGTTTTCAATTCGGGTCGGGAACTGATAGGTGTCTTGCAGCTTCTCAATAAAGAAGCGGATCAAGGTGAATTGAGCTCGTCTCAAGAGAGGGACCACCTGGGTGGGTTCGACAGGGAAGATACCCGCTTTATGGTCTTCTTCGCACACTATGTTAGTGGCTACCTTGAACTTGCCTCGCTTTTCAACGGTGATAAGCTTAAACATTAGATAGACGCAGGTAAAGGCAGCAGGTTGGAACAGGTCAGACTTCTTTTAGTATTGTTAAAGAGCTCTTTCAAAGACCTGCTGCCTATCATCGTAGTCATCACTTTTTTCCAGATTTTTATTTTACGTCAGGTTCCGGATGATCTGGTATCCATCGTTATAGGGCTCTTTATCGTAGCCGTAGGACTGGCCGTTTTTATACAGGGGTTGGAGATCGGTATCTTCCCGATCGGTGAAAATCTAGCCAATGAGTTTGCGGCCAAAGGGAGTCTTTTCTGGCTACTCTCTTTTGCTTTCCTGATCGGTTTCTCTACAACGATTGCCGAACCGGCTTTGATCGCCATTGCCGATAAGGCTGCTGTTATCAGTGAGGGCCGTATAGATGCTACAATGCTGCGGCTTACCGTAGCCCTTTCGGTCGGATTTGCCATTGCTTTGGGTGTTTTTCGCATTCTGACCGGGCATCCGATCCATTTTTATATTATCTCCGGCTATGTCATTGTTGTTCTTCTGACCTTTTTTGTTCCGCCTGAGATCGTTGGGTTGGCTTATGATTCAGGCGGGGTGACGACTTCAACAGTCACCGTACCACTGGTCGCTGCACTGGGAGTGGGACTGGCATCGAGTATCCGTGGCCGTAATCCGGTCATCGACGGCTTTGGATTGATCGCATTCGCTTCGCTTACTCCGATGATCTTTGTACAACTGTACGGCATGCTTGTCTACTCATTTGGCGAACATGAGCGTATGGCTGCTACCATAACCGCCGTGCAAAGAAAAACAGAACTGCTGCTTACGGTCACCGATAAAGCAGTTGCCCTTTTCTTTGAACTGCTTTCGGTGATTACCGATGTCCTTCCTATCCTGGTGGTCATCTTCTTTTTTCAATATATGATCATCAAAAAAGCAGTGCCGAATCTTTCGCGGATCACCATAGGAATCATATTTGTCATTCTGGGACTCTATGCGTTTATTGTGGGGTTGGAGATGGGACTCTTCCCTATTGGTGAAGTGATGGCGCTGCAACTGACCCAGCAGAGCAACCACTTTTATATCTATCTGTTTGGCTTTATGATAGGATTTTCTACGACAATGGCTGAACCGGCACTTCTGGCGATTGCCATGAAGGTCGAAGAGATCTCCGGTGGTCAGATCAAAGAGATGATCTTAAGGATTGCCGTAGCCCTTGGTGTAGCGGTAGGGATCGCTTTGGGGGCGTACCGTATTGTGGCGGGTGATCCTCTCCACTATTATATTATTGTAGGTTACATTATCGTGATCATCCTGACCTATTTTTCGCCACGATATATTGTCCCTATCGCCTATGATTCGGGAGGGGTGACTACTTCGACGGTCACAGTGCCGCTGGTCGCTGCACTGGGCTTGGGACTGGCGACCAATATAGAAGGGCGAAGTCCTCTGATCGACGGTTTTGGTCTGATCGCCTTCGCTTCACTTTTTCCGATGATCACCGTAATGGCTTATGGCGTGATCACCGATTGGAGTGCTAAATCATCTGAAAAGGAGTCTGAATGAAGTTTTCGCTACTGATAGCTATAGTCGATAAGACGAAGGCGGATCATGCGATCGATATCGCCAAAGAAAATGGGGCCGGAGGTGTGACCCACCTCAACGGTACGGGGCTTGGCCTGAATGAGCAGAAGACGTTTTTCGGCTTGACCTATGAGCGTGCAGAATCAGTCTTGCTTTTCGTCCTGGAGAAGTCAACATCCTTGAAAGTGATGAAGGCGCTCAACCGTGAACTCAAGCTTGAAGAGTTGGGTGAGGGAATTGTACTGACACTTCCCGTCGAACATCTTGCAGGGATCACAGGCAAGCAGATCGAGCAGTTCCAGCAGCAACTCAAAAAGGAGAATATAGTATGAAACAGCACCTAGTCAAAGAGGTTATGACACCTATTGAGAAGATTGTGAAAATCTCGCCCTATGCCAGACTGCGGGAGCTGCTTAAATTGATGAAAAAACACAGTGTTAAGTCGGTTATCGTTGATCGTATGGGTTCGCACGATGCGTATGGGATCGTCACCTATTCGGATATTCTGGATGCCATCTATACGCAAGAGGGTGATATGGACCTGATCAATGTCTATGATATCGCCACTAAACCGATGATCCAGGTGGTCAGCCCGCTCGATATTCGCTATGCGGCACGGTTGATGGTACGTCATAAAGTAACCCGTCTCTCGGTGACCTGGGAGGGTGAATTGGTCGGTTTGGTGACGATGAGTGATATTACTAATGTTCTAATGGACGAAGCGGTACTGGAGTAGCTTGATGAGTCAGGAGATGTATAGCAAAATAGCTGAGTTTGGACGCAAACTGATGGCGGAAACAGAGATCGAAGATGCACTGGAGGTTATCTCCGAAGAGGCAAAAGTGCTTGTCGATGCGGAACGCTGCTCCATTTTTATGGTCGATCTTGAAGCGATGATGCTCTGGACGAAACACAGTGACGGGATCGGCCGTATTGCGATCGGACTCGATGCCGGGGTCGCCGGCGATACTTACCGGAAACAGACGGCCCAGATCGTCAATGACCCGTACGAAGACAGCCGTTTTTTAGGAAAAATCGATGAGAAGAGCGGCTTTGTCACGCGTAATATCCTCACGATGCCGATCTTTGACTCCAAACGTGACGTGATCGGTGTTATCCAGATGCTCAATAAAGTCGATGGCGACTTCACTGCCGAGGATGAGAAGACGCTTGCCTTTTTAGCAAACTATGTCAGCGGTACGCTGGAACTGGTGATGTTGGGTGCTTAAGGTAGAGGGTATTTAACAATAGGTTTTGTATCTTCAATAATTAACACGGGTTCGATAAAGGGGGCTATCGAGGCCAAAAAGTCCAGCAGTGACAGGACCGGACTGGCATAAAAAAACTTCACTTTATTGTTGTACTGCCAGAGCCTGTCGGAATACTGGAGTATCTGGTGCGGGGTATCTCCGATGTTGTCACGGTTGGCATCAAAGCCTGCATATCGATCCCAATAGTTATGCTCTATAATGTTTGAACTGGTAGCATTTTTTCTTGAATCTTTAACGGCATCATCGATATTTCCAAAGAATTTATTGTTTGTAATAGTATTGTTCTGTATTGCCGCATGAAAATGGATCGCTTCGCTATTGTAGGAGATCTCGTTATGGGTGATGTAGCGCTGCATCTGCTCTTCGGAGTACTTCGTCTCGATGTAGAGCCCTTTGGCATTGAAGCTTATTTTGTTGTTGTGCAGCCGCAGATTTGAGACACCTTTCATCACTACTCCTATGCCGGCCGCCCCCTTGGAACTCTCTATGATGTTGTTCGTTATGGCAGTCTCTTTGGCTCCCATCACCATAACCCCGACTGCATTGTAACGGTAAGTGTTGCCCTGTACGGTATTGCTGTGGCTCATACTGATATGAACGCCATAGCGGCTGTCTGTAACATGGTTGTTTATTATTCTGTTGTTATGGGAGTAGGTCAGTGTGATATCTCTGGAACTGTCGATAGTATTGTTTCTGATGAGATTGTTGTTGCCGTACCAGATCTTCAGTGCATCGCCTCTGTGGTCGATGTTGTTCTTTTGAGAGGTGATGTAATTGTCGGAGACCACCGAGTCGCTTACCATCTTCATATCGATGCCATAAAGGCTCTCCAGCAGTCTGCAGCCGCTTATTTCACACCTTTTTACCCTCTCCATAGCAATAGCGGCGTCGAGATTTTCCATGCGGCTTCCGCTGCCGGTAATAGTGAGATTTTTTAAAATAACATCGGAGCTGTTAATGGTGAAAACCCTGCCTCTGCCATCCCCTTTGATGATGACACCGTCCTCTTTTCCTATGATGGATAGGGGCTTGTCGATCGTGATCTTTCCCGGGTAGATACCGGCAGAGAGGGTTAATGTTGAGCCTGCCGGAGCATTGTCAATGCTCTCTTGCAAAATATTGGCGGAGGATATGGAGAGCAAGCAGACAAACGGAAGAAAAAACCGTTGTAAAATTGATGGTTTAACAATCTCCGTTTTCATCGTTATATACCTTACAGCAACCACTTTTTGATCCACCAGGAGAGTACGTAGAGACCCCATACATGCTGTTTGAAACGTCCGCGTCTGGCCATCTCAAGGTATTTTTCCAAAACTTCTGCGTTAAAGAGTCCTGTCTCTTCATTGACGCTTTGGATCAGGTCTATCTTCCCTGATGCGATAAGCCATTCCATATAGGGATTGGAGAATCCTTTCTTCTTTCGTTTGATCACTTCGTCTGGAAGATGTTTGGCCGCGATCTTTTTGAGCAGGGCTTTGGTGACACCCTCCTGATAGCGGAGTGACGGTGTGACGGAGAAAACGGTTTCGGCCAGGGTATGGTCGAGGTAGGGGGTTCGCGACTCGATGCTATGGGCCATCGAGACACGGTCGAGTTTGCTTAGAAAGTGCTCTGCCTGAAAGAGATTGAGATCGATGTAGCTGTACCAGATGCCAGGGTCTTGATGGCCGGATGCTTCAAACCGCTCCCGGTAGGGTTTGAGGTAACGCATGGCGTCATTGTCTTTAATGTTTCGCCGCAGCAGCGAGTTCTTCTGCAGGTCAGTGAACTTCTCCCCGGAGGTGCGAAAGAGGAGGGTGTCATCGAAGATGCGCTTGTACCACTCCCATTCGCGGTTCATCGAGAAGTTCGCACGGAAGTACTTCTTGAGCCAGTTTTTATGGTGAAGATCGGCTGCTTTTTCGATGTCGAGGTACTCAAAATATTGCCGGTACCCCAAAAAGAGTTCATCGCTCCCTTCCCCGCTCAACACCACTTTGTATCCCTCTTTGCCAATGGCATCAAAAAGAAGATAGAGCGGTACGGCCGCAGGATCGTTAAGGGGTTCATCCATACTCTCGAAGACCCGTTCCGAGGCGGAGATAAAGTCATTCTGATCAATCTCAACGGCAATGTTCTTCAGACCAAGCGCATCGGCAGTTGCTTTGGCATTGGCCCGTTCATCATAGTTCCGGTATTCGCTGTAGCCAAGGGTGAAGGTGCTCAGGTCGGTGTGATGCTCTTTGGCACAGGCTGCCAGCAGTGCACTGTCGATTCCCCCGGAGAGCAGAGATGCCATCGGGACATCGGCTTGCAAACGGCTGGTTATAGCCCGTTCAAGCTGTAGTTCGATCTTTTCAACGGCTTCACTTTCAGTTGTGATCGTTGATGGCGTTGTCTCTAACAGATCATAATAACGCCGGGTACTAACACGATTGTTAGTGTATGTTAGCATCTCTCCGGCGGCCAGTTTCCGGATCCCTTTGAAGAAGGTGTGCGGCGGAGTCGGTGCCAGGAAGCTGAGGTAACTGATCATCGCTTCATCGTTCATCGCAACGGTAGATAGAAACGGCGTAATCCCTTTGAGTTCAGAGGCGAAGATGAACTGCCGGCTGTCATGCCGGTAAAAGAGCGGTTTTTTGCCAAGACGGTCACGGAAAAGGTAGAGTGTCTCGCCATCGAGCAGGGCGATGGCAAACATACCGACAAGATGCTGAACAAAATTCACTCCCCACTTTTCGTAGGCGGCGATGATCACTTCGGTATCGCTCTGTGTCTCGTAAGGGAAATCAAGTTCACGGCGAAGTGCATCATGGTTGTAAATCTCGCCGTTGAAACTGACAAGAATCTCCTTATATTGCATCGGCTGATGGGCTCTTTGGCCGAGGTCCAGAATACTCAGACGGTTATGGGCAAACAAGAGCTGCGGCTTTTCAACAATCCCGCAGTAATCCGGCCCCCTGTGTACCATTTTATCGAGGGCTGAACGTGCCTGCAGAGGATTGTACTCGCCGAGGATTCCAAAGACAGCACACATCAGGGGTGCCTTCGACGGGGAAGCGGGAAGGGGAAAGGGGGAAGGGGAGATGTAAGGTAGAGGGAAATTATATTTTGTTTTCTCATAACCTCTTTCCCCCTCCCTCTTCCCTCTTCCCTTTAAAAAACGCGACGGTAAAATCACGGGGAAGGTAGCCTTCTTGGATCTTTACTCTGGCACCAAGCTCTCGGCCGAGCTGTTTGATCTCTTTGGGCAGGAAGTAGTTGTAGACCAGTGAGTCGTCTTTGCCGCTTAAAAGGTTAAAGATAAACCCTTTTCTGGAGGCTTCGAAACAGCGCCTTATAAATAGATGGGTCTCAAAGCGGGTAAGGATGTTCATCGCGCCGCTGCAGAGGTAAAAGTCGGTTTCGGGCAGCGGATCGTGAAGAATGTCACACTGTCGGATCTCGCAGTCGGTCCGTTCACGGGCTCTCTTAACCATAGGCTCCATCACCTCAAGCCCGATATAGGACTCTGGCAGATGGTTCTTCTCCTGTAGATAGAGGTAGAGATCTCCAAAACCGCATCCGGCATCGGCAAGTGAGATTTTGGAAAGCTCATCAGGTAAAAAGCCGGAAAGGATTTTGAAACGCTTACGCTGCGAATCGGCTGAATTCCAGTGCACACCGCGGGCATTGTCACCATGTTTTGATAACGCGGCGCGGTAAAATGTCTCATTGTCTATTCTGGGCACAACTTCGTCTTTCGTCTATGCTAACCAATGGCACAGAACATGCATTATAATTACTTTTGTGACTTGGATATTACATTTGATGTGATATTATATCTTCCATAATCTGGTAATGTACTTGTGATTTTAAATTTTTGAATATAAGTGAATAGAATGATCCCACTTTCCGTTTCGCAGAAAAATGTCATTATGGCAATCTTTAAAGATGATATTCAGTTGGTCAAGAAGTACTTTATGGCCATCTCATTTGATTTTGACGAGAGTTTCAAGTATTCGGTATTTCGCGAGTTTATCAATTCGGCTGCGGGCATGTTCAAAGAGATCGATCTCGGGATCTATAATAAACAGCTTCTTGGACAGTATCAAACGATTCAGCTTCTTGACGATCGATTCAGAGAATTTCAGAAAAAGAGCAAATATGCCCTTAAATCGTATGAAAAAGATTTTCTTTCCGCACAGGATGCCTATAGAGAGGAAGTTAAACGCCAAGAGGGTCTGAAAGCTATGCTTCAGGTGATGGTAACTACTGAAAAAAATCTTTTCAGCCTGCGCGAAAGCCTTGAAAAAACATTTTTGAAGATACCAAAAAGTGATAAAGAGCGTCTCGCAAAGCTGGAGACACGTTTGAAGTCGGTGCGTAAAGAGCATGTTGACACCCTTCATGCCCTGGGAGAACATCGTAGGGACCTAGATGGACTTGAAGAGATTTTGAAAGCGTTTGAAGAGAAGCATAAAGAGGAGTTTATGGCCTTTTTTAAAGAGGTCACCGATAAGCTTGGTTACCAATACAAAGCGTCATTGAACTATTTTGGCTACGAGTTCAACCAGTCGCTCTTTGCCGCATCCGATAAATCTGCCTTGATCAAAAAATTTAAAAAAGAGGCAAATATCGTTGGTGAGCTTGATCTGTGTAAATATGTTGAGTACTATATTCGCAATGTCAACTCCGATATGGTTGCCGACGTTGATCATAGAGAGCGTCTGCAGCAGGCAAAACAGTATTGTAAAAATCAGCGTGAGCAGGGAAATCCAATTTAGGAGTTTTATATGGCGACACATTTTAAAAATGAACCTCTGAAGGCTTCGCTCAAAGGCGGTGTCAAAACCGCTTACTGTACCTGCGGCGAGTCGGAGAAATTTCCCTTCTGTGACGGAACCCATCGGGGGACAGACTTCAATCCCATCAAGTTTACGCCCGAAGCCGATACTGATGCCTGGATCTGCCGGTGTGGCCGGTCAGGTCGAAAGCCTTATTGCGATGGATCACATCAGCAGTAAATAGAGTTATTTATGATAAACGCATTAGAACTTGGCGGGACTCTCTTTGTTCCTGCAACACATAAGTATCTTGAAGCCATTGCCCATGGCGAAAAGTTCCCCACTCTTCGTTCTGTAGTCATGGACCTGGAAGATGGAATCACAGAGGATGAACTCCAGGAGGGAATGAATCGCATAGCAGCACTTTTACCTGCCTTGCGCTCAGCTTCTCTCTTACGTTTTATCCGTCCAAGAAATGTTGAGGTACTACGTCAGATTCTGGGTTTTGAGAGCATCGGGAAGATCAATGGTTTCATCTTCCCAAAGTTCGGTCTGGAGAGTGCAGAGGCTTATCTCTCTCTTATGAAAAATTCACAACACTGCTTTATGCCCTCTATCGAAGGGAAGGAACTGTTTGATGCAGTATCATTAGGAGTACTCCGTGACTGGTTGCTTCCGTATAATTCACGCATACCCGTCATTCGTTTTGGTGCTGAAGATATGTTCCGCCAGCTTGGACTGCGCCGTGAGTGCGCTACTTCTCTTTACGATATGGCCGCACCTTCTCAGGTGATCGGTAATCTGTTGACAACCTTCAAACCTTACGGCTTTGCACTGTCTGCACCGGTCTATCGTTGCTATAAGGATCATGAAGGCTTCATAAATGATGTCAAACGGGATCTGCAAGAAGGCATGATCAGCAAGACGATTATCCACCCCGATCAGATTGATCTGCTGGAGAAAGTCTATGCCGTTTCGTCAAATGAGTATGAAGCTGCCAGAGAGATCATCTCATCCGGAGATGCCGTCTTTGCACAAAATGGTGAAATGGCCGAGAGAACAACCCAGCATCCATGGGCCGAATCGATTCTCAAGCGTGCCGCTCTCTATGGCAGGAGCAATCTACTCCCCTGATGCCGACGGAAGTATCACAGTAAAGCAGACACCATCTTTAATGTTTTCTACGGTGATCGTACCGTGCAGATGTTTCTCGACAATGGTCTTTGACATATACAGACCCAGCCCCATACCGCTCGCTACATCTCTGGTGGAGAAGTAGGGATCAAAGATCTTCTCTATGATCGCTTCATCGAT
>JAYEMF010000111.1:0-35158 GCA_034717975.1 Campylobacterota bacterium | reverse complement strand
ATACATGTCCGTGAGTCTGCGTTAGAACCTTGCCACCGTAGCCCTGCTACGCTGACAAGAACCTGCCTTGATCACGAAAATGTATGTAACGCTGATGATATCCAGGGTTTTTAGAGGTGCCCATAAGTTTGTTCATGTTCAATCCTTCTGTATTGGTTTGGTAAGTATAGTTTAGAAGTGTTAGCAGAGTGTTAAGGCCTTTCAGTAGAGGCAGCAATAGGAGATCTTTGTCAGGTGCGGAATGGACGAAGTTTACTGTGTAGGTCGTCGGTCAAGGTATTGAGATGATCAGCTGCTGCAGGGATGCTTGAATAGCGAAGATATTTCATGTTGAAAATTGCACTTATTTTTAGAATTGGCGTTTAGAATTTACAATTAAAGAGGGAAATGGCGCGGTGGACGAGACTCGAACTCGCGACCCCCTGCGTGACAGGCAGGTATTCTAACCAACTGAACTACCACCGCAACCGTGAGCGAAATTATAAGCGTTTTATCTTTAACTTTCGTTTAAAATGAAACAAAATTTCGTTATTAAAATTTTAACACCTAAAAGCAACTAGTTGCGTGAGCTTTACGCTGAGTAAAACCTAGTGTTAACGTAGTAAAACGGGCTTTTGCTCGTTTTGCGTACAAAATAAATAATATGGTGGGCACTACAAGACTCGAACTTGTGACATCTACCTTGTAAGGGTAGCGCTCTACCAACTGAGCTAAGCGCCCATCGAAATGGGAAAAACTAAATTTTTCGTTTCTGAGCTTTCTGCTGAAGAAAACCTAGTGTTCGTGTGTTCAGTGCCATTGGTTCGCACTGGATAAACGTAGTATCATGGGCTTTGCTCATGATGCGTACAAAATCAATAGACAGCACCGAAATGGCGACCCCTAAAGGATTTGAACCTCTGTCCCTACCATGAAGTGATAGTGTCCTTGGCCACTAGACGAAAGGGTCAGCAAAATAATTATTAATTTTAAATTTTTAATGTTGAATGAAAGAAAATTCAAAATTAAACATTAAGCATTCAAAATTGTCAATGGTGGGCACTACAAGACTCGAACTTGTGACATCTACCTTGTAAGGGTAGCGCTCTACCAACTGAGCTAAGCGCCCATATTACGTTTTAACATAAAATGGAACAAGTACTTTTCGTTTTCTGAGCTTTCTGCTGAAGAAAACCTAGTATTCGTGTGTTCAGTGCCATTGGTTCGCACTGGATAAACGTAGTAAAACGGGCTTTTGCTCGTTTTGCGTACAAATTGTGTTCTGGCGCGGTGGACGAGACTCGAACTCGCGACCCCCTGCGTGACAGGCAGGTATTCTAACCAACTGAACTACCACCGCGTAAATAATTTTAAATTTTAAATTTTGAATGCTCAATTAAAAATTAAAAATCCATCATTAAAAATTAAATTGTCTGGTGTCCTGTGTAGGATTCGAACCTACGGCCACCTCATTAAAAGTGAGATGCTCTACCAACTGAGCTAACAAGACATTAACGTATCACAACTGTTTGTGAGGCCGAAATTATAGAGAAAAGATGGCTCTTTGTCAAGACTTTTTTAGACTTATTCGAAAAAAGTCTCTTTATCCAGCAGCAAGAGCATCTTAACAGCATAATAGGTGCTCTGTTCCTGAATGTAATTGCGGTCACCTTCGAAGTAACACTCTTCTGTTGTATTGTCCAGTTTTGAGCGCGCACCGATGAAGATGGTACCGACCGGTTTGAACTCTGTACCGCCATCGGGCCCGGCGATACCGCTGACTGCCAGTGCGTAATCGGCATAGCTGACATTGAGTGCTCCATCGGTCATCTCTTCAATGATCTCCTGGCTGACGGCACCAAAACGTTCAAGGTTAAGATCACTCACCGCGAGCCAATTGGCTTTGAGTGAATTGGAATAGGTGACAAGTGATCCGTCAAAGACATTGGATGCACCGCTTTCACGTGTAAAGAATGATGCGAGCAGGCCTCCGGTACAGCTTTCGGCGAAGGTGACTTTACGCTGATGGTGCATCAGCTTTTCAATGATATAAACGGCGATATTTGAGGCGGCGATCACTTTTTTTGGAAGCAGCTGTTTTACAGAAGCGATAAACTGTGCAATATTGCCGTATCGTCTGCTCTGGATCTGCAGCTTGACCCATCCCGATACTACATGAGTGTAATCGAGACGGACATCATAGGTCTGAGCCAAAGGGTGCAGCATGGCCTGAACACTCTCTACATCTTCTTCAAAAATATGAATAATTGCACTGCGTTCCTCTTCATCGATAAGCAGCTTTGGCAGCTGGACTCCCTCTTCAGCCATCAGAACATTGACGGTTGAATCCTCATGTTTGATCAGGTAGGAGTTTTGTTCGAAAACCAGTGTCTGAGAAGGGATGAGCATCTGCTCTTTTAAGATCTGATTGTCGGATGTGACGGTACTGAGGAGTTTGCCAATAACTGAAAAACTGCTTTTTGTCGTAACAATGATGAGTGTACCGCTGCTCAAGAGAACTTTTTCCAGGTGTAAAAAGAGTGAATTATCGGATTCCTGGAAGAAAAAAATGGCATCTATCTGCCCTGATTTTTTCTCAACCTCCCTGAGAATATAACGTTGAAACGAGCGGTTAAGCGTGAATTTATTGCCGACAAACAAGAGCTGTTTTTTCATTTGAAAAGGGTGTCCCTATGATAGTAAAGTGTGGGACAGTATAACACACTGTCAGTACATTTTAAATGCATAAAAGGTATAATGCAAAAATTTTATAAAGTTGTATAGTATTAAGGGTATGTATGGATTATAAAGAGACACTGCTTCTGCCTAAAACTGATTTCCCGATGCGTGGAAACCTGGTGCAAAATGAGCCGAAACGTTATAGCCAATGGTATGAGACGGATGTCTATGCCAAGATGAAAAAAAACCGTGAAGGGGCAGCGTCGTTTACTCTGCATGACGGCCCTCCGTATGCCAACGGCCATACGCACATCGGTCACGCACTTAACAAGATTCTTAAAGATATTATTGTCAAACACCACTACTTCAACGGTAAATCTGTTCGTTTTACCCCGGGCTGGGACTGTCATGGACTGCCGATCGAGCAGCAGGTCGAGAAGAAGCTTGGCGGTAAGCAGAAGAAAGAGAAGCTTAGCACCGGTGAGGTGAGAAAACTTTGCCGTGAGCATGCTGCGAAGTTTGTCGATGTCCAGCGTGATGAGTTCAAACAGTTGGGTATCATCGCCGACTGGGAAAAGCCATACCTGACGATGGATTACAAGTTTGAGGCCAATATCTACCGCACTCTGTGTGATGTAGCGAACAAAGGCCTTCTGATCGAGCGTTCTAAGCCGGTCTACTGGAGCTGGGCGGAGCGCACGGCACTGGCAGAAGCCGAAGTGGAGTATGAAGATAAAGAGTCTCACTCTATCTACGTGGCATTTGAACTGAGTGAAGAGTCAAAAGTACGTCTGGGAATCGAGGGCAGTGCCGCACCGGTGATCTGGACAACGACACCATGGACCCTGCCGGCAAATACCGGGATCTCTTTTAATCCGGATGAGAAGTATGTTCGCAGTGCCGACGGTTATATCGTCGCCAAAGAGCTTTACAACTCCATGATCGAGCAGGGTGTCATTTCCGGTGAGGTCGTACAGACCTTTGAGGCCAAGCAGTTTGAAAATCTTCATGCCGTCAATCCGCTCAACGGGCGCAGTTCACACATCGTTATGGGTGAACACGTCTTGATGGATAACGGTACAGGGTGTGTCCATACCGCACCGGGTCATGGTGAGGATGACTACCGTATCGGTCTTGTTTATAACCTTGACGTGATCATGCCGGTCGATGAGACTGGCTGTTTTGACCAGGCGGTTGTCCGTGAAAAGCTGCTCCCGAATGCCGAAGAGTTTGTCGGTAAGCATATTTTTAAATCGAATGAACCGATCCTGGAGCTTTTGGGTGAGAGTCTGCTTAAAGTCTCGAAGTTTACCCACTCCTATCCGCACTGCTGGCGTTCACACACTCCGCTGATCTTCCGTGCGACGAAACAGTGGTTTATCTCCGTTGATGGAACACCTGAGGGTGAGAGTAAGACGCTTCGTGAGATCGCTGTCGACGAAGTGGGAACAACAACGTTCTATCCTGAAACCGGTCGTAAGCGTCTGAGTTCGATGGTGGAGAACCGTCCGGACTGGTGTATCTCCCGTCAACGCGACTGGGGTGTGCCGATCGCTTTCTTCCGTGTCAAAGCGACGGGTGAAGTGATCCTGGACGAGAAGGTACTCAATTTCATCGCGATGGTCTTTGAGATGCAGGGTTCAGACGCCTGGTATACGATGCCGACGGAGCAGCTGCTTTACCCTGGCAGCGGCTATAAAGCCGATGAGCTGGAAAAGGTCAGTGATATTCTCGATGTCTGGTTTGACAGTGGTGCGACCTGGAATGCGGTGATGAAATCACGCAACTACGATGCAGGACAATACCCGGCAGATATCTACCTGGAAGGTTCCGACCAGCATCGCGGATGGTTCCAGTCATCACTCTTCCTGAGTGCGGCAGTTCAGCATCAAGCCCCTTATAAAGCGATCTTGACGCATGGTTTTACGGTTGATGCCAAGGGCGAGAAGATGTCCAAGTCCAAAGGCAATGTCATCGCCCCGGAGAAAGTGATCAAGCAGTATGGCTCTGAGATCCTTCGCTTGTGGGTAGCGATGAGTGACTATCAGGGCGACCTGAAGATCTCGGACGATATCCTGAAGCAGACCGCTGAGTCATACCGCAAGCTGCGTAACACCTTTAGATTTCTGCTTGCCAACATCGATGACCTCGAAGTGATCCTTCCGTATGAAAAACTGGGTGTTCTCGATCAGTGGATCGTCTCCAAAGCCCAGATGGTTTTTGATGATGTCCATGCCAACTTCACGGCATACAACTTTGTTCAGGGGATGAGCGTTCTGAACAACTTTATTGTCAATGAACTGAGCGGTATCTATATGGATATTACGAAAGACCGACTCTATTGTGACGCTAAAGATGCCCAGCATCGTCGTGCCAGCCAGAGTGCGATGGCGATGGTTACAAAAGCGTTGGTTGTCCTGGTCGCACCGATCCTCACCTATACGGCGGATGAGATCATGGAGAGTGCTCCAAGTGTGATCACAGGCGGTGCAAGCGATATCTTCGACCTACACTATCAGTCGATCGATGTGGTGGCAAGTATCTTTAACGAACCGTATCTGACGAAAGCACGCGAAGGTTTCTCTGAGATCGTCGATGCCCTCAAAAAAGAGAAGACGATCAAAAGTACGCTTGAACTTGTCATCTCGACCAAATCCGCAGTGCTCAGGGCCCTTGACCAGGTAGAAGCGGAAGATTGGTTTGTTGTCTCTGGCATCAGCAGTGACGATGTTGCTGAAGAGCTTGGACGCTTTGAAGTGGATGGTGATATCTTCATTATTGGACCGGCAAGCAAAGCAAAATGCCCTCGCTGCTGGAAATTCCATGCGGTAAGTGAAGAAGAGACGTGTGAACGTTGTGCAGAGGTACTCGGTGCCTGATCTGGCCGAACCTGTACCGATGAGTTTTATCATCGAGACGGTAGCGGTGATCTTTGTGATCATCGGAGCAGGGATCGCAGCTGTACTGCGAGCAAAAAAAGTAAAGGAAAATGGTTGATTACATTAAAAGAAGCTCTGAGTCTTTCCAAAGAAGAACTCTCACGACTCAAAGATGAGCTTTCCCAGAAGATCGAAGCATCTGATCTGAATGCGTATGTGGCACTGGATATTGCCGGTGACGGTGTACCGATCGCGGTCAAGGATAATATCCAGGTCAAGGATTGGTCGGTAACAGGTGGTTCTAACATTTTACAAGGCTATATCGCTCCTTATAATGCGACAGTCATCGAAAAGATGGAAGCAGCGGGACTGAGCCCGTTTGGCCGTACAAACATGGATGAGTTTGCGATGGGCTCGACAACGGAGTCGAGTTTTTACGGTAAAACGAAAAACCCGCACAACCCAGAGTGTGTACCAGGCGGCAGTTCCGGCGGTTCAGCGGCAGCGGTTGGTGCAGGACTCGCTATTGCAGCACTGGGCTCTGATACGGGCGGTTCGATCCGTCAACCGGCGGCCTTCTGCGGTATTGTCGGAATGAAACCGACCTACGGACGTGTCAGCCGTTATGGTCTCGGTGCCTATGCAAGTTCACTCGACCAGATCGGTCCGATGACACAGAACGTTGAAGATGCGGCGATCCTTTACGACATTATCAGCGGCCATGACCCGAAAGACTCCACCAGTGTCGTTATGGATGACGACAAGGTCAGTGACAAGCTCGATGCCTCTCGTAAACTGACCATTGCCGTACTGCCTGAGTATGTCAAAGATGCTTCCGATGATGTTAAGCATGCCTATGAGACAGCCATCGCAGCACTTAAAGCTGCCGGGCATACCATCGTCGAAAAAAGTATGATGGATGCGAAGTATGATATTTCGGCTTATTATATCACCGCAACAGCCGAAGCAACGACCAACCTGGCCCGTTATGACGGTATCCGTTACGGAAATCGCAAGGAGGGGAAAAACCTGGTAGATACTTTCGTTCAAACGCGCTCTGAAGGTTTTGGTGATGAAGTGAAACGCCGTATCCTGCTGGGGAACTTCGTGCTTTCCAGCGGTTATTATGATGCCTACTATGTCAAAGCACAGAAGGTACGCCATCTGATCAAAGATGAGTATGCAAAGCTTTTTGAAGAGGTTGACCTGATCTTGAGCCCTGTTGCGCCGCGTACCGCGTATGAGTTCGGTGCCCTTGAAGATCCGCTGGAGATGTACCTGAGTGATATCTATACGATTTCGGTAAATCTGGCAGGTCTGCCGGCAATTGCTCTGCCGGTTGAAAAAGCCGCTAACGGTATGCCGGTCGGATTACAGCTGATAGCCAAACCATTTAATGAACAGACCCTGTTTGACGGCGCCCTGAGCCTTGAACAGCAGGTAAATTATAAGTGAACGTATATTCTGCCTCAACAGAGGCAAGCTTTCACTGGAAATCATTTAGTGATTTTCAGCATCATGCTTTAGCACAGAAGTGCCACGTGTGTTCAGTGCCGTTGGTTAGCACTGGATATAGCGGCTAGCGTAGCAAAACGGACTTTGTTCGTTTTGCGTTTAAATAAAATATAATCTAAGGAGAGCCTATGAACATTCGTAAACGCGCCCTGACATTCGAAGATGTCCTACTTGTCCCTCAATACTCTGAAGTTTTGCCAAAAGAGGTAAGTCTTGAGTCAAAACTGAGTCGTAACATCACCTTGAACATCCCGATGGTCTCAGCGGCGATGGACACTGTTACAGAGCACCGTGCAGCGATCTCTATGGCACGCCTGGGCGGTATCGGTATTATCCATAAAAATATGGATATCGAGACGCAGGCAAAGATGGTCACAAAGGTTAAAAAGAGTGAGAGCGGCGTTATCATTGATCCGATTCATGTCTATCCGAATGCGACACTGGGTGAAGCAGAAGCGTTGATGAGAGAGTTTAAGATCTCCGGTGTACCGGTGATCGATGAACATAACAGACTCCTTGGTATCCTGACAAATCGTGATATGCGTTTTGAAAAAGATATGACAAAACTGGCTCAGGAAGTTATGACACCAATGCCGCTTATCTCGGCGAGCAGGGGTATATCTTTGGATGATGCAGCCGATATCATGCATCAAAACAAGATCGAAAAGCTTCCGTTGATCGATGACGATGGATATCTTCAGGGATTGGTGACGATCAAGGATATCAAAAAGCGTATTGAGTATCCTCATGCGAACAAAGACAATTTCGGACGTCTTCTTGTCGGTGGAGCGATCGGAGTCGGTCAGATCGATCGTGCGAGAGCACTGGTTGAAGCCGGTGTTGATGTACTGGTACTTGACTCTGCTCATGGTCACTCAAAAGGGATCATAGATACGGTCAGAACAATCAAAGCAGAGCTTGAGGTCGATGTCATTGCCGGAAACGTAGCAACGGCAGAAGCAGTTGAAGCGCTTATAGAAGCCGGAGCCGATGGTGTGAAAGTGGGCATCGGACCTGGTTCGATCTGTACGACACGTATCGTTGCAGGTGTAGGCGTGCCCCAGATCTCTGCAATCGATGAGTGTGCCGAAGCCGCTAAAAAACATGGTGTGCCGATCATTGCTGATGGCGGGATCAAATATTCGGGTGACATTGCCAAAGCGTTGGCCGTTGGTGCCAGCTGTATCATGGCCGGTTCACTGCTTGCCGGTACGGAAGAGTCTCCGGGTGAACTGATCAACTTCCAGGGACGCCAGTACAAAGCCTATCGTGGTATGGGATCGATCGGTGCGATGGGACAGGGTTCGACTGACCGTTATTTTCAGGAAGGCACAGCAGCCGACAAGCTGGTACCGGAAGGGATTGAAGGGCGTGTACCTTATCGTGGAAGGATAGCAGGGATTGTTCATCAGATGATGGGCGGACTGCGCTCTTCGATGGGATATTGCGGTTCAAAAGATATAACAACGTTCCAGAGTAAAGCGCAGTTTGTCGAGATCACGAGTGCGGGACTCAAAGAGTCGCATGTGCATGATGTACAGATCACGGCAGAGGCTCCGAATTATTATGTATAACGTGAAATGAGCGAAGCCCATTTCACTACGCTAGCCGCTATGGCACTGAAGCTTGCCCCTTTTGGGGCAGAGAAGTCGTTAAGTTAAAAGGTGAAAATTGAAAAATGAAGTTCGATATGCCGGTTTTTGGATCAGGTTTGTCGCTTCATTTCTGGATACATTTTTACTGGCACTCCCGGTAGGGATCGTCATCTATTTTCTGAGTGACGGGCAGTGGTTTGACTGGGCTGCCTATAAACAAAACATCGCTTATGCGATGCACGGCAATGCCAACGCCGCTCTCACACAGCAGCCCCATACCGATCTGAAATGGGAGCTGCTGTTTGAGTTTGCCGTATTGGCGGTGACGGTACTGTTCTGGCGTCAGTGGCGCGGGGCGACACCGGGTAAGCGCATGGTGGGTATTACGGTTGTCGATGCCAAAAACTTCGATGAACTGGGTAACAGACAGGCGATCACGCGCTCGCTGAGTTATATTGTTTCCACGCTTGTTTTGCTGATGGGCTTCATCATGGTAGCCTTTCGTCAAGACAAACGGGGATTACACGACCTGATAGCAGGAACGGCTGTTATCTATACGAATGAAACAACACAGGAGTAAATAGATGCAATTTCAGACAGAAGCACTGCATGCAGGGTATGAGAAAGATTCGCAAGGTACGATGGCGGTACCGATTTACCAGACAACGGCTTATGAGTTCCGTGATGTAGAGCATGCGGCTAATCTTTTTGCCCTTAAAGAGCTTGGCAATATCTATACGCGTCTGAACAATCCTACTACAGATGTTTTTGAAAAACGTTTTGCCCAGCTTGAGGGTGGTGAAGCGGCACTGGCCACATCAAGCGGTATGTCGGCTATCTTCTATGCGATTGCCAATGCTGCTGAAGCGGGTGACAATATTGTTTGTGCTGCACAACTCTACGGTGGGACACTGACACAGACTGCCCATACACTGAAGCGTTTTGGTATTGAAGCCCGTTTTTTCAATGTGCATGAGCCTGAAGAGATTCAAGGGTTAGTGGATGAGAAGACAAAAGTGGTCTTTTTTGAGACACTGACCAATCCGAGTATTGATGTGGCTAACATTGCTGCTATCACATCGATTGCCAATGAGCATGGAATCCTGAGTGTAGTGGACAATACGGTGGCAACACCGGCACTCTGCCGTCCTTTTGAACATGGTGTGGATGTCATTGTTCACAGTGCGAGTAAATACACGACGGGGCAAGGGCTTGCTATCGGCGGGATCATGGTTGAACGTAAAGGACTTCTTGAGAAACTAAAGGGCAATCCGCGTTATGCGCACTTTAATGAACCGGATGCCTCATATCATGGTCTGGTCTATACCGATGTGCCGCTTCCTCCATATACTTTACGTGCTCGTCTTTCTCTCTTGCGTGACCTTGGTGCTGTGGTTTCCCCGTTTAACTCATGGCTCTTTATCCAGGGCCTTGAGACATTGTCACTGCGTATGCGTGAACATTCCCATAATGCGCTTGTTATCGCCGAATTCCTTGAACGTCATCCAAAAGTGAAAAAAGTCAACTATCCTGGTCTCCTGTCTAATGCAAACTATACCGATGCACAGCGCTATTTTGATAATGGCCAGGCAAGTGGATTGCTTAGTTTTGAAGTGGGGAGTTTTAATGAAGCGACAAAGGTCGTTGATGCTACAAAGCTTTACTCGTTAGTCGTCAATATCGGTGATTCAAAATCGATCATCACCCATCCGGCATCAACGACGCATCAGCAGCTCTCTCACGAAGAGCTTGATGCCTGCGGTGTCCCGGCGGGGCTTATCCGTATCAGTGCCGGTCTGGAATCGGCACGTGATCTGATCGATGACTTGAAACAGGCATTAGAGGCGTAATTATCGAATCACTAAACCTGAAGACGCATACCGAGAACTTTACCAATCCGCTCTATCTGGAGAGCGGGCGTATCCTCGAACCGTATGATATTGCCTTTGAGACCTATGGCGAACTGAACGAAGAGAGAGACAATGTTGTCGTTGTTACCCATGCTCTGACCGGGTCGCATCATGCAGCAGGTACTTATGAGGGTGAGAACAAACCGGGTTGGTGGAATGGTCTGATCGGTCCGGGAAAAGCGCTCGATACCGACAGATATTTCGTTATCTGTACCAATGTGATCGGCAGCTGTTTCGGATCGACCGGTCCGATGTCACCGATGTACCCGCATTATGCCCCTTATCGCTACAAGTTTCCGGTTGTCAGCATCAAAGATATGGTCAAGGCACAGCGAATTCTGTTTGACCGTCTTGGCATTCACCGTGTTCACGCGATTGTCGGCGGTTCGATGGGTGGTATGCAGGCGCTTCAGTTTGCCATTCACTACCCGAACTTTGCCAAGAAAGTGATCGCGATGGCGACAACCTATGCTACACAGCCGTGGGCTATCGCTTTTAACAAAGTCGCACAGGAGTCTATCCTCAAAGACCCTGAATTCAAACAGGGGTATTATGACCCTGAAGTGATCAAAGAGAGCGGTCTTCCGGGGATGGCGATCGGTCGTATGGCAGGGCATATCAGTTTTCTCTCACATGACTCTATGGGAGAGAAATTTGGCCGTGAATACAAACGAACTGACGGTCTCTATGAGCTGTTCGGTAAATTTCAGGTGGAATCCTACCTGGAATACAACGGCTACAACTTCACAAAGTGGTTTGATCCGCTCTCCTATCTCTACATTACCAAAGCGATCAATATCTATGATCTGGGACGCGGTTTTGATTCGCTTGGAGATGCGCTGGCGAAGATTCAGTGTGAACTTCACCTTATCAGTTTTACGAAAGATATGCTCTTTATTCCGGATGAGATGAAGAAGATCGACGGTCTGCTTAAAGAGAAGCGGTATGAGAAGTGTCACTACCTGGAAGTTGAAAGTGATTATGGTCATGATGCCTTCCTGGTCGAGATCGATAAGTTTGAAGATTATGTTAAAAAGGCACTAGATGAGTAAAACAGTAGATTTTGAAAGCCGTCTGGAGAAGGCGAAAGCGATTTTAGAGAAGCTGATGAATCCGGAAATCACCCTGGAAACAAGTGTAAAAGCTTATGAAGAGGGGATGAAGGAGCTCAAAGCAGCTCAGCAGATGCTTGAAGATGCACAGCTGAAAGTGATTAATATGCGCGAAGAGGGAAGAGTGAAGAGGGAAGAGGATATGCCTCTATGACTTACTGCACTCACCCCCTTTCCCCTTTTTCCATCTCGCAAGGTTCTCATCAATGAAAGCAGCAGTTCTTCAACTTCCATCTATCGGTATGAGCACGACCAAACTCTATCATTATGTCCGTATTGCCCATAAACGCGGGGTAAAACTGCTGCTCCTTGGCGAGTACCTGCTTAACTCCTTTTTTAAAGAGCTTGAGACTATGCCGATCAGTATGATCAAAGAGCAGAGTGAACATCATCTCAAAATTCTCAAAGAGATGGCTAAGACCTATAATATGACCATAGTGGCGCCAATTGTCCTGGTGAAGAAGAGAGAAGCTTATAAAGCGATCGTCAAGATAGGTCCGAATTCGACAGCCTATTACCATCAACAGCTTCTGATCAATTACAGCCACTGGAATGAAGAGAAGTTTTTTGCCAATCCGGTCGAACCGATTGCGTCACCGATGGTCTTTACACTTGATGGTATCAAGTTCGGTGTGATGGGTGGTTTTGAACTTCATTTTGATGATCTGTGGCTGATGGCTTCGGTGAAAAACGTTGATTGTGTGCTGTTACCGACTGTATCTACATTTG
Organism: Campylobacterota bacterium; assembly: GCA_034717975.1. Lineage (GTDB taxonomy): Bacteria > Campylobacterota > Campylobacteria > Campylobacterales > Sulfurimonadaceae > BB26. The sequence goes on along the minus strand of JAYEMF010000111.1, from coordinate 22,760 downwards.
AATCGCATCAGCGCTGGCGGAACCTTATAACCTCACGTGCTTTTACGCACAACTGTTATATCCTTCGTGCAAACCGTATCGGTGAGTTTCAGGAACGTACATACACCTGGCAATTTTATGGGGATTCGCTTCTGGCTACTCCAAACGGTGAAATCGAGACAACGCTGGGAGATACGGAAGAGTTGATGATCGTCGAGCTCGATCATGCTGAAGTGGTAAAGGCACGAAGAGGGTGGGGCTTTAAAGAAGCACTAAATAAACGGTTCTAGAGTTATCTGTAAGATTCTCTTTACATCTTGGAGAATTCGTTATATACTTAACTTCTATTAATACAGGGTGGCTTATGCGTCTGATTTTACTGCTCTCTTTTTTTATAACACTGTCTGTTCATGCAGCTTACAGCTACAATATGATCATTTTAGGTACTTACACCAAAAAATCAGGAGCCATCAGTGGTAAAGAGTGGTTTGAAAAAAGACTCTTTCAAGACGATGATTACCGTGCTATCCGCTATGATGTCAAGCCTGCACTGCAGATAGTCAAAGGTGAAAAATATTACGGCCTCTCTTTGAGACCGTTTGAAAATGAGGCCGAAGCGCGTCAACTGTTGCCGGTAGTTCAACGTTACCGTTCAGATGCTTTTATAGCGACTTTTACCCAGGATGAGGCGATTGATTTCTCATCAAAGCTATCCCCCAGACAGATTCAGCCAAAAAAGAGTGAACGGCCTCTGCCGGAAAACTCTATCTATGAAGCCTTGCCTATAGATATGCTTCTTTACCTCTCATGGCTCCTGATCGGGGTGTTGGTGGTCTTGCTGCTGTTGATGCTAAAGCGAAATCGAAATCTTATTGTCGATAACAGGGAACTTCAAAATGATGCCAGGGTGTTGTTGGGGACAGCTCAGCTTAAAGAGGCATTTTACAGTCGACTCGACCAGGAGATCCGTGGACCGTTAAATATTATTTTGGGATATGCGCATGTGCTTTCCGGTACAAAACTGGATGATAAACAGCATAGCCATCTGGGGAAGATCCGTTACTCGGTCGATCTGCTCTCCTCTACACTGGATGATATGAATAAATTCTCCAAGATCGAACGCGATAATATCATTATCGATTCGGAACGCTTCAATCTGAATGCCGTTTTAAATAATATATCGACCATCTTAGGTCCCATTGCCTCGCAAAAAGGGGTTGAAATTATCTTCAATATCGATAACAATGTTCCTTCAACTATGATGGGTGATGCCCCTCACCTTGACGAAGTATTGCGTAATCTGCTGCGATTCTCACTTCAGCAGACCGATAGAGGCTCTGTTGTTATGCATGTCAGTCGTGATGCATCAAAGAAAAAGGTCTTTTCACTTCTTTTTGAAATAACGGACAGCTCCGGAGGTCTGGATGATAAACGGCTGCAGCAGCTGTTTGATCTTTCGATGACGCCAGAAACACTGAACAGCAGTGAGAGTAAAGAGTGGGGACTGCTGATCGCCAAGAAAATTATTGAACGGATGAATGGCACTATTGATGTAAGCAGTAAATCGGGTGAAGGAACGACCTTTATCTTTCAGCTGGATCTGAAAATACCAAAAGACTTTGATCTACGTCAGTATCGGCTGCCAAGCAAATCCAATATGTATAAAAAAGTATTGATTGCCGACAGCAACCTAGAAGCAGCGATCTCGCTGAACAAAATGGTTGCCTACTTTCACCATAACTCCGATATTGTGGCCAATCTGGATGCGGTTATCGATAAATTGAGAGCGAATGATTATGACATTATCTACCTGGATGCAAAACTTGTTGAACAGGATAGAAAAGGGACCATCCATGTCATCAATCAAAACTGTGACTCCAAGATAGTACTTGTAGGAAATGAGACACTTCACGCTGTCCAAATTGGCAGTGACGGCATAGATATGCAGATGAAAAAACCCTTCAATTATCAGGATGTCTTTGATACGATTGTCGAGCTCTATGTTGATGATGTCGCTCAGGATGAGGGTATCAAGGTCTATACCAAAAACGATCTTAATCAGTTTGCAGGAAGTACGATCCTGCTCGCGGAAGACAATGATGTCAATCAGAGCATCATTAAAAACCTGCTTGATGGTACGGGTATCAACCTGGTCATAGCCGGTGACGGTAAGGAAGCGATCGAACTGCTTGCAAAAACTGCTGATGTCAGTCTTGTCATCATGGATATCGACATGCCGATAATGGATGGGTATGAAGCAGCACGTCGTATACGGGAAGATAACCGCTATCGCCATGTGCCCATCCTGGCACTGACAGCTCAGGTCAAGCCTGAAGATGTGGAACGCGCTAAAAAAGCGGGTATGCAAGAACATCTTGGCAAACCCTATAAGATGGTCTCGCTCTATAATTCGCTTTACAAATATCTGATGGTTGGTAAATATTTGCCAAAACAGCGTAAAGAAGAGGACCTGTAACTGTATATGCTCTTGAGATTATTTATATTTATACTTACGTTCTCCTCGCTTATCGTTGCCGGTGAACTTAAACTCTCTGAGCAGGAGGAGTACACATTAGGGCTCTATGTAGATTATTATGAAGATGTTCAGGGTGCAGAATCGATTGAGACGGTTCGTTCACTCTCTTTCAAACCTGTTGCCGAAGAGAGCCCGAGTTTTGGATTTACAAAGTCGGTTTACTGGTTTAAGATTACATTGATACCGGATCATTTCACTGCTTTGAATTGGTGGCTGATCTTTAATTATCCGTTGCTTGAGCATATTGAACTGTTTGGTTACCAGGGAGATGGGGATACGCAGCTCTTTCATGCCATCAGCGGCCGCCTGCATCATTATGAACAGCGTCAGCTTGCCCAGCGTCAGTTTGCTTTTTCCATTAACAATTTAACCCAACCGACAACTCTCTATATTCGGGTAAAGACGCAAGGCTCTATGCAGGTGCCGATGCAGCTTAAAACATCCAAGAAGTTCCTTGAAGGTTCACAGCTCTCTCAGCTTCTGTTTGGACTCTATTACGGGGTGTTTACTATCATCATCCTCTATAACCTCATCATGTACAACTACACAAAAGAGAATGATTATCTGCGTTATATCTTTTTTGTTACTACCTTTATAGGGTGGCAGTTGACACTGGATGGATTCGGTATCCAGTATCTCTGGAGTGACTGGGAGTGGATGGTGGCCAATGGTGCCGCTTTTTGGATGTCCCTGGCCATGACGGCTGCCGTGATTTTCAGCCGCTACTTTCTTCGAACAGAACAGCACTTTCCATGGCTTGACAAGGTGCTGATGCTGTTGATCTTGATTGGATTGGCCTTGACACTCTCTTCCATCATACTTCCCTATGGAGTGGTGATCCGTTCTGTGGCAATTACGGTGATCATCATCTCGATCATACTCTGGATAAGCGGAATCGTGCTTTGGCACAGTCATTACCGTCCCGCCCGTTTTTATGTAATTGGCTGGGGTTTTTTTCTAATGGGAAGTGTTCTTCTGGCGATCAATAAACTCAATCTGCTGCATGGCTTCTATTTTCTCAATTATGCCCAGCAGATCGGTTCAGCTCTTGAGATGATCTTTCTTTCATGGGCACTTGCAGACAGGGTTAAGCTTTTGCAGGATGAATATGTTGAAAAACTGAGTAGTTTGAATGTGGTCCTTCAGGGAAAAGTGCGTGAAGCCTTAGACCATGCGCGTGAAAAAGATAAGGTGATGATGAGTCAGTCGCGTTTGGCGGCACTTGGTGAGATGATCGAGCAGATCGCCCACCAGTGGAGACAGCCGCTCAATACGATGGCACTGTTAAATCAGGATCTCTATATCAAAAAGCAGCTTGGTCAGTTAAGCGATGATGATGTTGAGTATACACATGAACAGATCAACAACAATCTTCAGTATATGTCTGGAACGATTGATGATTTTCGTAATATACACATGCCACATAAAGAGCAGGAGCACTTTACACTCGAAGAGGTGATTAATACGGTGATAACCCTTAACGAGGCTTCGTTAAACTACTCCCATATCAGCTGCAATGTTACGTCGATGAATGAACATTATGTCAAATCCTACAAAAACGAACTGATCCAGATCCTGATGAATCTGATTAAAAATTCTCGTGACGCCATTGTGGAGAAGCAGGAACCTAAAGGGCATATCGATATTGGTGTGACCGAAGACAGTGAATATTTTGTCATTACTGTTGAAGACAATGGCGGGGGAGTCAGTGAAAAGATCATTGATCATATTTTTGACCCTTATTTTACGACAAAAGAGGATAGCAAGGGCTCTGGAATCGGACTCTTTATGTCACGTACGATTATCGAAGAGAACCTGCATGGTTCTTTGAATGTTGAAAATGGCAAAGCGGGTGCCCGTTTTATTCTCACCCTGACCAAGCCATCCTGACATATTTTGACAGATGGCTAGAAAAAATCTTTATACTTATATGAAAAAAGAGCAATATGTTATCAGGTAACGATGTTTACAGCATTTTGAAAAGCAGCTTTGGACATGATGGGTTCAGACCACTGCAGGAAGAGGCAGTGGAAGCAATTTTAAACCATCGTGATCTGCTGATGATCCTGCCGACAGGCGGAGGAAAATCTCTCTGCTATCAGCTTCCTTCGCTTCTGATGGATGGGGTAAGCATCGTCATATCGCCTCTTCTGGCATTGATGCATGACCAGGTAGAGGCACTCAGAGCCAATGGGATCAATGCTGCGATGATCTCCTCCATGCAAAGCAGTGAAGAGATCGAGTCGATAACCCAGGCACTTCTCAGAGGTGAGATCAAACTGCTCTATGTCGCTCCAGAACGCTTTGCATCACCAATGTTTTTGGGACTCCTGCACTCGCTGAAGATCAATTTTTTTGTGATCGATGAAGCCCACTGTGTGAGCGAGTGGGGGCATGAGTTTCGTGAAGATTATCGAAAACTCGATCTAATCCGTGAACACTTTCCGCAGGTAGGCATCGCCGCGTTTACGGCAACGGCGACACCCCGGGTTCAGAGCGATATTATCACTGCCCTGCGACTGAAGAACCCGGTAGAGATACGCGGAAAGATCTTTCGGGAGAATCTTCATATCTCCGTTGAACGCCGCATCAAAGATGGCAGAAAACAGCTGCTTGATTTTTTGAGTCTCTTCAGAGGCGAACGCGGCATTATCTACGCATTTTCGCGGAAACAGACGGAGGCTCTGGCAGAATTTCTTAAAACCAAAGGGATCAAAGCGGCTGCTTTTCACGCGGGGCTTCCCAGCGAGCAGAAGCGTCAGACATTTCACGACTTTGTACATGATGAGATCGATGTGGTGGTGGCGACCATCGCTTTTGGTATGGGTATCGACAAGAGCAATATCCGTTTTGTGGTTCATATGAGCCTTCCAAAGACAGTGGAGAACTACTATCAGGAAATCGGTCGTGCCGGTCGTGACGGATTGGACTCGGAGGTATTGCTGCTTTACAGCGGATCCGACATGATGATGCAGCGCGAGTTTATAGAACAGCTCGAAGAGTCACCCTACAAGGTCAATGCCTACGACAAGCTTGAACAGATGACAACTTTCGCCGGGGGTGAGGAGTGCCGGCATAAATTTATTGCCAACTATTTTGAAGATGACCTGAGTGTATGTGAGACAAAGTGCGATAACTGCGAAGCGCCGGATGATGATAAAAAAGAGATAACGGTCGATGCACAGAAGCTGCTTTCAGCTGTCTACCGGACCGGTCAGCGTTTCGGTCAGACCTATGTCATCGATGTGCTTCGCGGTAGTACGATGCAGAAGATCGGCGACAACGGCCATGACCGGCTCTCTGTATTTGGGATCGGCAAAGAACAGAGCAAGGTCTACTGGGAGAGTATTGCCGAACGCATGATGGAGATCGGAGCGGTTAGCCGCGGCGAGTTCAGAGCGCTTGAACTGACCGGGGTCGGTATGCAGATCCTCAAAAAAGAGATTACGGTGGAGATCAGAGCATCACGACTGAAACGACCGGATAAAAAGGCCGCTGTAAGCCATCATGAGGTGTTGGATATCAACCAGGAGAGCTTTGATGCCCTGCGTGAACTTCGAGCCTCAATCGCCAAAGAGGAGGGGAAACCGGCCTATATTGTTTTCGGCGATAAAACATTGAAAGAGATGTCCAATGCTCTGCCTTCGACAAAAGAGGAGATGCTAGACATCCATGGCGTCGGCGAGGTGAAATTTGAACGGTACGGGGAACAGTTTTTGAAGTTGTGTAGGGAGTTGACAGAAGTAAAATAAATTAGACCCTTGTAAAAGCTGGATCCTGAATCAAGTTCAGGATGACAAACCCCGTCATTCCGGGCTTGACCCGGAATCTACAAATGGGAGCTTTACTCGTTAATTAAAGTGTTTGCGAGAAAAACGGTGAATCAACCTGTTCAATCGCTTTGCGTCCCTGTTCACTGACCTGTTCGAACTGATGGATCAGGTTGGCTGCTTCTTTCAGATTGGCCGCGACCTTCTGATCGATTTTGGCAAGATCATGATCGAATTTCGCCCCTAACGCCGCTTCATCCATCTTAAAGAGAGCGTCAAGGTCATTGTGAAGATCGACGATCATCTCCATGATCTGCAGGCTTTTGTTGCGAAGCGGTAGAAAAGAGGGTGAACGCTCAACATACGCTTTCATATCATCGGGTGCGACGGAGGCCATCTCATGCAGAAGCTTGTCATAATATTCGACTTTGGCGGCAAAGTTCTGCGAAACAACAAAGTTGTGGATCTTGGCTTTGAATTTTGGAAAATCTTCTGAAAATTTCTCTTTCACGTGTCTATCCTGTTTTGTGAACGTGTATTATAAGCCATTTTTGTTTACAATGCTTCATTACAGTGTCTTTAGTACGGTAAATCAAAACTAAGATTTACATTAAATAGCGCATGCCGTTATTCCTGCGAAGGCAGGAATCTTGAGTATTTGAGGCTTAGATTCCTGCCTTCGCAGGAATGACAGAGCGTACACCTTAAACAGAGGTGAGTTTTGCATTACCGTGTGTCTTTAGAGATGCCCCTATATTGAATGCGAGGATACTAATGCTACACAGAACGCTGTTACTGCTACTGCTTCTCTTTTCCATCGCTGTCGGTGCAGACTCAAAACCACTGCAGACCGATTTGCCTGCTGAGACGAACACTCCAGAAGAGATCACCTTTATTCTGGTCAACGATGTACCAGATCAGGCAAACAGTGCTATTGTCGAACTTGGCAATATCCATGGAAAACTTCTAGTGAGTGAGCAGGATAAAGAGCTGGAGAAGAGCATTGAGGCCTTTATTGAGTCGTTGCAGGATGAGTATGAGAATCCGGTCTACAGCGATCTGGAAAATGAGAGTATCCGAAAACTTCAGAAGCTCTATCAGCAGTGGTCCATCAGTTATAAGCAGTTCAAAGAGTGGAAAACTGGATTGGATCAGCATGTTACAAAACATAGTGATGCGATTAAAGCATTTGAAAAGAGCGAAATCCTATGGTCCCAAACAGCTCTGAAAGCAAAAGCGGAAGATGCTCCAGAAGCGATCACTTTACGTATTGATGAGGTACTCGCAAAGCTTAAATCATATCATGATGAAACCAAGATAACGTATGATGTTCTCCTGACCTGCAGCAACTCGGTATCGAGTGAGATGCTGAAAATATCTGAACTGATGAAGCGTATCAAAGAGGTTGAAGAGAAACAGAGCAACCGACTTTTTGTACAGGAAAGTGAACCGATTTTCTGGCTTTTTGGTACGGATGAAGTAAGCCTGTCCGGTTATTTTCCTGCTCTGTTTGTCTCTGTGGGCGATATGTTGAATGATGCCCGTATCTATCTGGTTACCAATAAAGACCGATTGATCATTCATGGTTTTATAACAGTTGTTTTACTGATATTGATGATCTATCTCTATGTTTTAGACAAAAGACGTGAGCTTTTTATCAAGCGTGATGAAAAGGTGTGGGGCTCCGTTACGTTTGTCTCCAGACCGATCTCTGCAACCATTATTCTTTCACTTTTCAGCATCATCTTTATCTACAGTGACCGGCCGGCTGTCCTTGGCCAGTTGGGGATGATGCTGGGGGTCATCCCCATTGTAATTATTTTCAGACGTATGGCAGATATACGCTTTATGCGGTATGTCTATACGATTGCCATCATTTTCACAATGGTATTTATGATTAGGAGTATAGGTGAGTTTGAAATTATCAACCGCCTGCTTTTACTGGGTATAACCATCGGTATTATTGCCGGATTTTTTCAATTAGTGCAAAAAAACAGTTTTATATATGAGCTGCCGATAAACGGCTGGTTCAGGTTTTTGCTAAAACTGGTACCGCTTGTGTATGTAATAATGGCAGTTTCGATAGCGGCCAACCTCTATGGCAGTGTTACGCTTGCGACACGTATTAGCGAAGGTATGACCATTACGTTAATGTTTCTTCTGTTGATGTATGCGATTTCACAGCTTTTTATCGGACTGGCGGTTCTTTTCATTCGACGGCGCGCTTCTGAATCACTCTATATTGTCAAGGCTTACTCAAGGGAGATGCAGGGGAGTGTAAGCTATTTTATCACTGTTGTCTCCTTTGGTATCTGGGCTTATTACAGTGCGAAGACATTTGGTGTTTTGACACCGGTCAAAGCGTGGCTGGATGAGCTGGTAATGCATAAGTGGTATTTTGGATCGGTCTCTATTACGATTGAAGCGATTGGCAGTTTTATGTTCGTTTTAATGATGACATGGCTGATTATCAAAGCGGTACGTATGTTTCTTCACCTGGAAGTCTTTCCAAGAATCAAACTGCCAAGAGGTGTGCCGACAGCTATCTCTATGGTAATCCGTTACTTTATTGTCGCCCTTGGATTTTTGCTGGCACTCTCCTCGCTTGGTCTCAATATGAGCCACCTTGGCCTGCTTGCCGGAGCACTTGGGGTGGGTCTTGGTTTCGGTCTTCGAAATATCATCGCCAACTTCGTCTCCGGAATCATCATGGTCTTTGAACGGCCTGTGCAGATCGGCGATACCATCGAGATGGATAATACCTTCGGGAAGGTAAAATCGATCGGTGTGCGTTCGAGCTCTGTCGAAACTTTCGATGGCTCGGAAGTGATTGTACCAAATGCCGATTTTATTTCACAAAAGGTGACGAACTGGACCCTATCAGATAACCAACGCCGTGCAGAACTCCTCTTTAAAGTCGCTTTTGGAAGTGATCCGCATCAGGTACTGGCATTGATGAAAGAGGTTGCTCTCAATCATGAATATGTTCTGGATGATCCTGAACCGGCTGCCGCGTTTAAAGGTTTTGGCGAGTACTATCTGGAGTTTAAGCTCTACTACTGGGTCAGCGAAGAGATCATACGCACAAAAAGTGAGGTGGCTTTGGGTGTATATGATGCCATCCGAAAAGCCGGCATTGCCATGCCGATTCCAAGCCATAACATCACGATGCCTGAAAAAGATGATATCTGAGCAGGGTGCTCAGGTATATCAACTTTAAGAGATAAAAATGCTACACTCACAAAATAATTTTCAAAGGCCAAGCTTATGATGCATTATTTCCACCGTCAGGTTCAGCTCTGGGGTGAAGAGACACAGCGCTCTTTACAAGATAAAAAGATAGCGATCATCGGAAGCGGCGGTCTTGGATCATCGCTCTCTTTTGCACTTGGAGCTTCAGGGATCGGTGAGATCCATATGATCGATTTTGATGAGGTGAGTATCCACAATATCCACCGTCAGATCGCGTTTAAAGTAGGCGATGAGGGAAAAAACAAAGCAGCCATTGCCGTTAAAGTGATGGAAGAGCGCTGCCCTTACGTCAAAGCAGTTGCGCATGAGTGTGATTTTGATGCATTTGCCGCGAAGGGGATCGAGGTAGATCTCATCATCGATGCGACTGATAACCTTCCTGTGCGCGGAAAGATCAACGAGTATGCCAAGTCTGTCAATACGCCATGGGTCTACGGTTCAGTCGAAGCCTTTAACGGGCAGGTTTGCTTCTTTGATCGTGCTTCCTTCAATGATGTTTTCAAGATCACACAGAAGACTCCGGCGGGAATTGCCGCGCCGATTGTCCTGCATATCGCTTCGTTGCAGGCAAATCTGGCATTGAGGTATCTGGCTGGATTGAGTGTGAAAAAAGACTATCTCTACTATCTCTTTTTTAATGATGATGGGGAGTTGGTTACGCAGAAGTTTGGGTTGCCGACAGCGTAACTTTTTTACATCTTTCCTCCCCCACCAGTCATCCTCGGGCTTGACCCGGGGATCCACAGCTTATGTGTCTTGTCACTTTCAGACTTTTAATCAATATTACTTTTATTGCCGGTGTCTCTTACTTTTTTTGCTTGCAAAAAAGTAAGCAAAAAGCGCCTTGTGCCGGTTGGAAAACCTCCTGGCTGGAGGTTCCCGCTTGTCGAAGTATTTCAGACTAAAAATGCAAAACTCGCTTCGCTCAAACAGATGCATTTTTTTCACGCCTGAAATACTCCAACAATCGGTTTTCCAAATGCACAAGAGTTTATCTATTGTGGAACGCATTGATGATAATTTATTTCGCTTTGCGAAATACAACGCTTGCGTTGTCATGCATGCTCAGGCTTATTAGATCTGGAGTAGTTCAATAGGCCATGATATTGAGTGTCAGCCTGATGCTCTTGCCGCACATCTATCTAGCTGAATCCGCGGAGCCTGTGGTAGCGAGTTTTTCTTTGCTTACTTTCTTTTTGCCGAGAACAAAAAGAAAGTAAGAGACACTCACAGAAAAGTTTAATTATCAAAATATTTTTGAAAGACTCAAAAAAGCGTAATTAAGTCGCTAAGCTAAAAAATCCACTAAAGTAAATCTAAAAACTTTCAATATATTTCGCCACTGCCTCAATATCCTCATCACTATACTCTTTAACGTGTTCCACCATCAATGTCTTTATCTGATTTGGTGAAAGCAATAAAGTTTTTTAGTGTAAAATGACTACATGTATAAATGGCTCTCTCTGATTTTACTCTTTCCTCTGCTCCTGATTGCAGATGCAACTGACTCCGCAAAAAAACTGGAACCTGTTACCCTCCAGTTGAACTGGAAATACCAGTTCGAATTTGCCGGTTTTATTGCGGCTTATGAAAAAGGGTTTTACAGGCAATCGGGACTTGATGTAAAGCTTAAAGAGTATGAAACCGGTATGAAGATAGACGAAGAGGTCATTGACGGTCGCGCCGACTTTGGTGTGTGGCATGATGATCTGACATTACTGGCCGATAAGAAAAAGCCGGTGGTCTGGCTGCAGAATTATCTCAAACGACCGGCACTGGCCCTTGTCGTCAAGCCAGATATCTTTACGCCAAAAGATCTGATTGGCAAGACGGTCATGGCCGCTGCAGACCAGCTGGAGACGAGCTCGGTTAGCTTGATGTTGAAAAAATTCGGCATCGATGACAGACACTATACCCATATTGAACATACCTTCAACGTGGATACCTTTATAAACGGTGATGTCGATGCCATGACCGTTTACCTCTCCAACGAACTTTTTGAACTGCAGGAAAGACAGGTAGGCTATAACATATTGGATCCGACCGCATACAACATCAACTCGCTTGGTCTGAATCTTTTCACATCAAAACAGACGATGGAAAGTTCTGAACCGATGGTCAAACGTTTTATGGAAGCAAGTCTCAGGGGATGGATTTATGCTTTGGAACATAAAGAGGAGCTGATCACTATAATTTACAAGCGTTATTCACAGCGTAAGTCTATGGCAGCCTTACGGTATGAAGCGGGGGCTATTGAGCGATTGATCATGCCTGATTTCTATCCGATTGGCAGCCTTCCGAAAGATCAGATCTATCGAAATGCCAATTTTTTAAAGCAGAGCGGATTGATCAAAAGTTCTGAGTTCATTGATGACTATATCTATGATGAACATAGGCACAAGTACAGCGGGCTTAGTGATGATGAAGCAAAATATTTAGATGCCAAAAAGCGTATTACCATGTGTATCGACCCCGACTGGATGCCGTTTGAGAAGATCGAAAAGGGCATGCATATTGGTATGACAGCAGACTATTTCAGACTATTGTCTGAGCATATCGGGGTGCCGATTGAGATGATGCCGGTCAAGAGCTGGAGTGAATCGATCGAGCTGGCAAAGAGTAGAAAATGTGATATCTATTCACTGGCGATGGAGACGCCCGAACGTAAAACCTACATGGACTTTACGACACCCTATATTGATATGCCGCTGGTGGTTGCTACAACGAATGATAAGCTATTCGTCTCCGATGTAAGCACTTTAAATAATAAGCGTGTCGGCGTGGTTACAGGGTACGCTTATGGCGAAATCCTGCGTAACCGTTACCCGAACATTGACCTTGTGGATGTGGATAGCCTGCAGGAGGGCTTGCAGCAGGTAGCAGAAGGAGAACTCTACGGTTTTGCCGATGCCCTTGCCGCAGTAGGCTATCAGATTCAGCGAAATTTTCCCGGGGAGCTGAAGATCGCGGGAAAATTTGAAGAGAAGTTTGAACTGGCGGTTGGTACCCGAAATGACGAGCCGCTGCTGCAAGGTATCTTTGAGAAGGCGATCGCAACGCTGACTCGCGAACAGCATCAGGAGGTATTAAACCGATGGATATCCATCAGCTATGAAAAGGGAATTGACTACACCTTGATATGGAAGATTGTCGGTTCAGCGGGTTTGATCGGCTTGCTGCTGGCAGTGATTATCGCTCGTCAGCGTTTGCAAAACAGGAAGCTTATTGAAGTGCAAAAAGAAGCCAGCGAAATGTTGGAGAGTTTTGTCGCACTCTTTAATTCGACGCTTGAGGCGATTGTTATCATGAAAGATGGAGTGATCATTGAGGTAAATGACTCAACGGAAGGACTTTTTGGGTATAGCAGAAAAGAGATGATTGGCAAATCTCCGTTAGAATTTGTTGTTCCGAAGTATCATGAGCAGTTGATCAAGAATTTGCAGCAGAGTGTTGTCGGTCCCTATGAACTTGAATTGGTCAGTAAGAGCGGTCAGTACGTTACCGTTTTGGTGAAAGGTGCGGATGCCCAGTTTAGAGGTGAAAACGTCCGGATTTCAGCTATTGTCGATATCACGATGCAAAAAGAGCAGCAGCGTCGTCTTGAAGAGACGAATGCCCAGTTAAAGATTTTGGCAACACACGACCAGCTTACCGGTCTGGCTAACCGTCACCTTTTTGAGTCACAGATGCAGCGTGAGATTGAGAGTCACCGTCGACATGGCCATCCACTCTCGCTCTTTTTGCTGGATATCGACTTTTTCAAGCAGGTCAATGATACCTACGGCCATCTCATTGGAGATTATGTGCTTAAAGAGACTGCACGGATTATCCGTGCCTTTTCAAGAGGCGAAGATCTGCCATCTCGGTGGGGCGGGGAGGAGTTTCTTGTCCTGCTGCCGCATACTGATAAGGAGAAGGCAACCATGATCGCTGAACGGTTACGGGAAAAAATTGCAAAACACCTCTTTAAAGAGGGCGGCCATATCACTGTGAGTATCGGGGTGTCGGAGTATGATGATGAGAAGGGGAGTAAATTGTGGTTGAGTCATGCCGATGACTGCCTCTATCTGGCTAAAACCAAAGGGCGTAACCGCGTGGTATCAGAGTGCTAAGTAGAAAGAGGGTATAATCGCGTCAATTATATGAGACGAGTAGCCCATTGCAATTTGAACCCTATCCATTTGAAAAACTGACAACCCTGCTTGAAACGGTCGTATCAAACAGTACTTATGACCCTATTGCCCTGACCATTGGTGAACCCCAGTTTGAGACGCCTGATTTTATTCAGGAGAGATTGAAAGCGAGTTCATCGCTCCTGAAAAAGTATCCGAAAACCGCCGGTGAAGCGGATCTGAAAACGGCGATGCAGTCGTTTGTCTCCAAGCGTTTTGGCGTGAGCTTAAGTGATCAGGAGATCATTCCGACCTTTGGTACCCGCGAAGTGCTTTTCAACTTCCCGCAGTTTCTGCTCTTTGAGAAAGAAGCCCCGGTGATGGCTTTTACCAACCCGTTTTACCAGATCTACGAAGGTGCGGCTATCGCCAGCCGTGCAGAGATGAACTTTTTAAATCTCGATGAAGCCAATGGATTTAAACCGGCGATTGACGAAACGGAACTGACCAGGTGTGACCTGGTCATTCTGAACTTCCCAAACAACCCGACCGCTTCGGTATTGACTCTTGATGAACTTGGCGAGTGGGTTAAACTGGCGCTGAAGCATGATTTTGTACTGATGAATGATGAGTGCTACAGCGAGATCTATACCGATACACCGCCGCCATCACTGCTGGAAGCGGCTAAGCATGTCGGCAATGAGAGCCTGAAAAATGTACTGGTGATCAATTCGATCTCCAAACGCTCTTCCGCTCCGGGACTGCGCTCCGGATTTATTGCCGGTGATGCAGAGATACTGAAAGCCTACATGAAGTACCGTACCTATGTCGGTGCGGCATCTCCCCTTCCGCTCCAGGCGGCCGCCGCTGCTGCATGGCAGGAGGAGACACATGTAGCCGCATCGCGCGAAGTCTATAAGCGAAATTTTGAACTGGCCAGTGAAATATTGGGCGTTGATACCCCGGAAGCAACCTTCTATATCTGGCTGCAGGTGGATGACGCGCTTGAGTTTACCAAGCGCCTCTACGCCGATTACAATGTCAAAGTCCTGCCGGGTGAGTATCTCGCACGGACTGATGCAAACGGCAACAACCCCGGTAAAGGGTTTGTCCGGATCGCACTGGTAGAGAGTGAAGCGCGTACAAAAGAAGCGTTGATGCGCATTAAACAGGCATTAGGTGAAACAAAATGATGTTAGAAAATAGTTTAAGCACGGTTTACTGTGCGCGGGCCTACTGCCTAAGTAAACACAGCGTTAGCGTAACCAAAGGAATTACTTCCTTTGGTGTTCAAATAATTTATAAGGCACTGTCATGAGTGAAGCGTTAAAAGAGAAGGTGTTAAAGGCACAGACCGAAGGTGACATCGCCGGACTCTATGTCCTGGAACAGGAGGCTCACGAGACATTTGATGAGAAGACGCTGAGCGCCTATTACTCCAATATCCTTGATCTGGCACTCGAGAATTTAACCGATGCCTTGGAAGCGGCACGCCGGATGGATATGACCGAAGTACAGGACTTCGCAACAGTCCGTGCGCTCTACGAGTATGCCATAGAGCATTACAGTGCCGGTAAGGCGATCGATGCGGCGGCACTCTTCGAAGTACTTTCGGGACTGACTAATGATGAGCCTTTTTCCAGATCTATGCTCCTTCATCTTGGGGCGGCACGATCAGGGTTGTCACTCGAAGATTTTATCAATACCATCGCCGATATTGAAGAAACGCAGAACGCCGGTACCTTTTATATCAGCTCTTTTAAAGAAGCAGCACAGACCCTCCTTGATAATCTCGATCAGGATAATGTGTAGATGAAGGAGTATGCCATAGGGTCACAAATTATTAAAATGGCAACTGTTTGTCTCGAATCATCCAAAAGTGCAAAAGGTACGCGGGCCTGCTGCCGAAGCAACTCAAGCGGTAGCGTAGCCAGAGGGGCTTTGCTCCTTTGGCGTCAGGAAATCAAATGAAAATCCACTTTATCGGCATTGGCGGCATCGGTATCTCCGGACTGGCGCAGTATATGCACTATAAAGGGCATGAAGTAAGCGGTTCGGATATCGCCGAATCCCGCATTGTCAAGACACTTCGTGAGAAAGGGATCGAAGTGACGATCCCGCACAATAAAAAAGCGATCGATGCCCAGGACCTGGTCATCCACTCAGCGATCATCTCGCCTGATAATCCGGAAGTGGTCGAAGCCAAAGAGCAGGGGATCAAGGTGCTTGCCCGCCGCGAGGCACTGCTTGACCTGCTGCATGAACAGAAGGTCTATGCGGTTGCCGGTGCGCATGGCAAAAGTACGACCAGTGCCATTCTGGCGGCTATTATGGACGGCTCGGCGATCATCGGTGCGGAGTCAAAAGCCTTCGGTTCAAACGTACGCTATGACGATACAACCGATCAGCTTATCTTCGAAGCAGATGAGAGTGACGGCAGCTTTCTAAATTCCAATCCCTACTGTGCCATTGTCATCAATGCCGAGCCGGAACATATGGAGTATTATAAATATGACTTCGACCTCTTTTATGACTCTTACCGTAAGTTCATTGCCTCGGCGTCACTGCGTATCATCAATATGGAAGACCCGTTTCTCGAGAGCATAGAGGGTGAAGCTATCCGGCTCTATCCAAGCAGAGATATCACAGGTGTAGAGTATGTCCTGATCGATGATGAGCCTTATACCCGTTTTACGTTAAAAGACCTTGGGACATTTGATGTCTGGGGCTTTGGCGAGCATATTGCCCTCGATGCTTCACTGGCTATTCTGGCGGCCGTTCAGAGTATGGATATTGAGGCGGTGCGTATCCGTCTGTTGCACTACCAAGGGATCAAAAAACGCTTTGATATTATCACTAAAAGTGACTCAACTGTCGTGATAGATGATTATGGCCACCATCCGACCGAGATCGCTGCAACTATGCAGGCGGTTACGACCTATGCCCGACTCAAAGGTATCGAGAAAATCACCGCCATCTGGCAGCCTCATAAATATTCACGAACGATCGATAATCTGGAAGCCTTTACGACCTGTTTTGAGGGAGCCGATAAACTGGTGATTCTGCCGGTCTGGGCAGCAAGTGAAAAAGAGCGCTTTATTGATTTCGAGAAGCATTTTAGCGGCTATAATCTGCAGATGGCGGATTATCTCAAGCGTGATCACGATGCGGTCAATGTCTGTCAGCACGATGAGGTGATGGAGACACTGGACGAAGGGATCATCATCGGTTTTGGTGCCGGTGACATTACTTATCAGATAAGAGGTGAAAAATGAGTTATATCTTAGGCATTGTCGTTGTTATCGTGTTCTTTGCAGCACTGCACTACTTTACCGAGTTGAACCATACTCAAAAAACGGGGATCAGCATAGGTGCGGCTCTTCTTATCGGCGGGATGTACGCCTACAATGTGATGGGCGATAATGCGCGGAAACACACTAATGCGATTATACTTGAGTACAATCAGGGTAAAACCGTTAAATGTGAAGGCATGGATGTCAACAAGACGAACTTCTCCCTCAGTGTCGGGACACAGACTTTTATCGGTCGTGAAGGTACCGAACACTACGCCCGGATGTTTAGCGCGGCTGAATGTCGGTAACATGGCTCGATGAGCTGATCGAACAGCTCGACCTCACTGCGCATACGGCGTCACTGAAAGCCTATTTCAGTCGTGAGCAGCAGCTTCCGATGGAAGGGGATCAGGAGCGTCATTTCCGCACCATCGGGGCGCTGGACCGCCTGGAGTTCAAAGCTCCTCCCAAAGTTACCCATTTCCGTACGATCAAGTCACATCTTAAAAAGAGCGGTGTTCTCCGCTTTGAACAGATCTTTGAAGTGATCAAGGTCGTCCGCTATTTTCACTATCTCAAAAACAGAAAGTTCGAGGGGATGATCGGTGAGTGGATGGCAAAGATCGAGGTGCCGGAATCTTTTAACGAGATCGAGCTCTACTTTGATGAAGAGGGGAAGTTTAACGAATCACGTGATGAAGAGCTGAGTGTTCTGGGTCAGCGGATCAAATCGCACAAAAACGATATCAGCGCACAGGTCAAACGGCTGCTCTTCTCTTCCAAGATCTCCCCTTATCTGGTCGATACGCAGATCCACTATCTCCATGATGAAGAGTGTATGCTCGTACGCGGCGGCTTTAACCATGTTCTCAAAGGGAGTGTCGTCGGACGGACAGCGGCCGGTTTCTTTTATGTGGCTCCCGATGCGATCATGAAGACCAAAGAGAAGATCCGCACGATCGAACAGGAGCGTGAGGCACTCTTTTATGCCTATGCTAAACGCTTTTCGGCCACATTTAAAGAGCTTCTGCCGTTTATCGGGTTTATCGACAGAGAGTTTGACAGACTGGATCACTATCAGGCGAGGGTCCTTTTTGCACGCTCCAAAAACTATGTCTTTATGGCGGCAAAAAAAGAGAGTGAGATCGTCCTGGAGGGCTTTGAACATCCGGCTCTGCACAATGCCAAACCGGTCAATGTCGATTTTTCGCGTTCTGTACTGATGGTCACCGGGGTCAATGCCGGTGGTAAGACGATGCTGCTCAAGTCGATTTTGAGTGCGGCGGTGATGGCAAAATACCTGATCCCGATGAAGATCAACAAACACAAATCGACTATCGGCAGTTTCAAGCGCATTGAGGCGGTCATTGACGATCCGCAGAACGTGGGCAATGACATCTCCACCTTTGCCGGCCGTATGCTGCAGTTCAGCAAACTTTTTGAACACCGTTCGGCACTGATCGGCGTGGATGAGATCGAACTGGGGACGGACAGCGATGAAGCGGCGGCACTCTTTAAAGTGATGCTCGATGAGCTGATCAGAAAAGGGCAGAAGATCGTCGTCACCACCCACCATAAACGGCTTGCCGCTTTGATGGCGGACCGGGACGATGTGGAGCTGATGGCGGCAGTCTATGATGAAGAGCGTCGTCTGCCGACGTATGAGTTCCTGCAGGGGATCATCGGTAAGAGCTATGCCTTTGAGACGGCGCTTCGTTACGGGATCAGACAGGGCATCGTCGAGCAGGCTAAAAGTGTCTATGGCGAACAGCATGAGAAGCTGAACCTCCTGATCGAACGCGGCTCCCAGCTTGAACGAGACCTGAAACGCAAAAACCAGGTGATCGATGAGAAGCTCGAAGGGCTGGAAACAAAAGAGCGTGAACTCAAAGAGGCCAAAGAGAGCGTGACCCGTGAACTCGATGCGCATAAACGTGCCTTGCAGCATGCCTACGATCAGGCGATCAACGAGGCCAAAGAGGCGGCAAAGGGGAAAGATACGGCTTCGATCCATCGTCAGATGAACAAGGCCAAAGAGCTGCTTCCAAAAGAGGAAACGAAGGTTAAGGCACAGGCCCAGTATCGTTTTGAAGTCGGCCAGCATGTCAAATATCGTAAGCAGCGTGCTACGATCATCTCACTGAAAGCCAAAGAGGCGACGATCGAAGTGGAGGGGATGCGTCTGCGGGTCAAGCTGCATGAACTCAAGCCTTCCGGCGAACTGCCTGCACGCCCAAAGGTGCAGATCAAGACAGAGCGTGAGACCAGAAGCGGTCTGAAACTTGACCTGCATGGTCTGCGTGCCGAGGAGGCCGAGGAGAAGATGGACAAGTTCCTCTCCGACGCACTTGTAGAAGGGTGGGATGAGGTGATCATCTACCACGGCATCGGTACGGGGAAGCTCGCCTATGCGGTCAAAAACTTTCTTACGGCCCATCCAAAGGTGAAGAAGTTTGAAGATGCCCCGCAGCATATGGGCGGCTACGGGGCGAAACTGGTGACGCTTTAGAATTTTTAGAGGTTCCCTAAATTATATGAGGTTAAATGATGAATGTAATAGCGAAACTATTATCTGTCCAGGTCGGTAAAGTAGCTGTAAGCGGGGATAAGTCCAGTAAAGAATTTCTTACCAGGGAGTACACCACCGCCTCCTGTAAAAATCCCGTCGATGGAAAGGTTCAGGTCACAAAAGATGGCATTGCAGGCGATGCGGTGGCCGATACCGTGCATCATGGCGGCGTAGATAAAGTTGTGTTCGCAAACAGTTTTCTCAACTATAAAGGCTGGCAGGAGTTTTTACAAGCAGATAGTCTGCCTTTTGGGGCTTTGGCTGAAAACCTTACCTTTGACGGTATTGATGAGAGAGATGTCTGTATTGGGGATGTCCATAAAATAGGGTCTGTTATCTTGGAGGTCTCTCAGCCGAGAAAGCCCTGTTGGAAGATCTCAAGGCGATGGGGCAATAAAAACTTTACAAAAGAGATCTTTGATACCGGGAAAACCGGCTGGTACTACCGGGTGTTGCAAGAGGGGCTGTTTCAAAAAGGGGATGAGGTCGAACTTATGAGCAGGCCGGAGGTGAGAGTGACCGTCCAAGAGGCTAATGAAGCGTTTAAAGATCCGGATCAGCATGGAAAGAGCGTAGAAAAGCTTTTAGCTTTGGAGATGCTGGCTGATGCCTGGAGCAGCGGACTGAAAAAGAGGGCTTCAAATAAAAGTGATGATCTGGCGTATATGAATGTGGAGTAAACAGCGGTTTCTGGAGGGAAATTTACCTTTTGAGGATGCACCGCAGCCTATGGGCGGGTTTGGCACCAAACCGGTGACACTTTAGCAGTTGACAGCAGGAAGGATTCTCAATCATGAAATCGACACCGCTGCATTTTGAAGAAGTGGAAGATGCGATAAAGGCTTCTGCACGTTATTTGGTGAAGGCAACCAAAAGTGATGGGATGTTTACCTATCGCATCAATATGGACCCTGCGGTCAGGGTAAAAAAGAGATACAACCTCTTGCGGCATGCGGGCACCATCTACGCTATGTGTACCTATTATGTAAAGCACCCTGATGAAGAGATGAAATCTGCTATTGAACGTGCCGGAAGATACCTTCGGGACGAGGCTCTCTCCACTCTGCCCGGGAAGGAAAATATGCTTTCTGTCTGGTGTGACCCTGAAGTAAATGGAACTGCCCATCCCCCTCAAATAAAACTTGGCGGTACCGGCCTTGGACTCGCAGCACTGTTGAATATAGAGAAGATATTTCCGGGATTCACACCATTGCCCACTTTGCAGGCACTTGGCAGATCCATTCTCTATATGCAAAAGGAAGAGGGCAGTTTTTATGCCAAATATATTCCTTCTCTGGGAGGTTTGCAGGATAAGTGGAATTCACTCTTTTACCCCGGAGAAGCCGCATTGGGGCTGTTGATGCTTTATGAAAAGGAGAAATCGGATATCTGGCTGATATCAGCGTATAAAGGGCTGGAGTATCTGGCTCGAATCCGTAAAGAGAGCACTGCTGTACCACCTGATCACTGGGCGTTGCTGGCCACTGAAAAGATCCTGCTGCTGGAACACGATAGTACTATTGCTCTCTCAAGACCACTGTTAATCAATCACTCCCTGCAGATCTGTGAAACCATGCTTCAGACCCAGGTCGATGATTTGGAGTACCCAAGGGCCGAAGGAGCTTTTTCCAATGATGGAAAGACAACGCCGACAGCCGTATGTTTAGAGGGGCTGCTCTCAGCACTGACATTTTTACCCAAAAACCATGAGATTCGAGAACGCATTGTCTCCTCTGTAACACGCGGTATCGCTTTTTTGATCCGGGCACAGATAAAAAAGGGAAAATTTATCGGGGCGATGCCCCGGGCGATCGATAAAATAGGCGGAAACAGTGTCGAATCAAAAAAATTCAACCGCCGTGCTACAGAAGTAAGGATCGATTATCTCCAGCATGCTATGAGTGCTATGATGCAATATAACACTTATACCGATACACTCAAAGATACTCCTGTCTGATTAGGGAGGCAGGCAAGTATGCACCTGTCTCTCTTCAGAGAGCTATACGGAGTCGGTATCGATATCGACATCAATATCACTATCGATCTGGACAACAATGGCAGGGTCACTCTCAAATGAATAGGTGTCGTATTCATTGCCTGCACTCTCAAGGGCCCAGCCATCACCATCAAGTTCAAGCGCCTTGTTATTGTCTTCATTATTCAGTTCGATGAGAAGTTCGTTGCTGCCATCATCAAGCATACTTTCGACATCATCGGCTGTCAGCGTTTTGCTATTGTTGTTGCCTTCCAGACTTTTATAATCAATTACGGTGATCGGAGTATCCTCTCCAAGTAGAGGTGGGGCTTCATTGGTTCCGACACCCGGGGTGTCATCATCCTGGTTGCCTATAGCACCTTCGTCTTCATCCTCTCCATCTTTAGGCTCTTCGTTTGGACCGCCGATTCCCTGACCGGGATTGTTGTCATCTTGACCGTCAAGATTGTTCCCATGACCTTTGTTGCCGTCATCGTCATCATCGTCATCGTCATCATCGTCATCATCGTCATCATCGTCATCATCGTCGTCATCGTCATCATCGTCATCATCGTCATCATCGTCGTCGTCATCATCGTCGTCGTCATCATCGTCGTCGTCATCATCGTCGTCGTCATCATCGTCGTCGTCATCGTCGTCGTCATCGTCAATGATCTCTTCTTTTTCTTCCTCTCCCTCTTCCTCTGAAGTTAGAATAGCCTCTTCAGGTGTATCTTCCACAAACTCACGTTCATCCTCATCCTCTTCGTTTTGTTCAGAATCGACATCTCCACGTTTATCTGTCCTCTCCTCGTAATCAGCCCCGCTTCCCAATCCGCTGCTTTTCCCACTCCCGTTACCGGCTGCCGTCTCTTCGAGCTCTTCCCCGCCTTCGAGTTGTGCCTGCAGCGCTTCGAT
The DNA here is from genome assembly GCA_034717975.1 of Campylobacterota bacterium. Taxonomy (GTDB): domain Bacteria; phylum Campylobacterota; class Campylobacteria; order Campylobacterales; family Sulfurimonadaceae; genus BB26. The sequence continues at coordinate 356 of JAYEMF010000111.1, read as the reverse complement.
ATCGGCTGAGGTTACATCAATCTCTCCAACAGTATCGTTGACGACACTCTCATCAAGCTGCACCACTTCATCTGCTCCGATCTCAACTGTCTGACCACTCTTCATGGTGATAATAATAGAGCCATTTCCAGATGTCTGGATAACATCATCCTCAAACACCGAATCACCTTTCCTAGGTGAAATCTTCACACTGTTTTCAGTGACTATACTTACAGCCCCGTTGATCTCACTTATATATCCTGCTACCGTTGCCATGACCTGTCCTTTCTCATTTATCTATAACCATTATAAAAAAATCAGACCGAAAAAATCTACTGTACTTTAGTAGGAATTTGAGAAGAGTGAAGACTATTTAG